>JANXUA010000020.1 GCA_025352085.1 Caulobacteraceae bacterium
ACCACAGAAATACGACCAGTTTACGCAAGAAGTGCGCTTCAGCCACGACTTCGGTGCGCGCGCCAAGATCATGGTGGGAGGTTACTATTTCCATCATACTATCTCGGCCGTACAACTGACGCGCCTTGGTTTACCATCACTTGCCTACAATCAAGTGTTTACGAATCAGATCTCCGGTGAGTCAAACCACAGTCTATCGTTCTTTGGGAATTTTGACCTGAACGTGACCAATCGATTAAAGCTATCGGCTGGGATACGCTACATTGATGAATCGACAAGTTATCACAATGCTTACAATTTGTTGCCCGGAGTGTTGAATGTACCTCTAATCAACGTTCGCAGTTCAGCGTCCTGGCAAAAGCCGATCACGCGCTTTGGCGCTGAGTACAGAGTAACGGACCAGAATCTTGTATATGGGAC
Organism: Caulobacteraceae bacterium; assembly: GCA_025352085.1. Lineage (GTDB taxonomy): Bacteria > Pseudomonadota > Alphaproteobacteria > Caulobacterales > Caulobacteraceae > Acaudatibacter. Next base: position 421 of record JANXUA010000020.1, read on the forward strand.
CGTCTCGCAGGGCTTCAGATCCGGAGGTTTTTCACCTCGCGGCACGCTGTCGGAGGCACAACCGAGTTCGACGAACTATTCGCCGGGAGCAAACTATCTGGCGTTTAGTCCTGAGACCGACAGGTCGTTCGAAATCGGATCGAAGAACCGGTTCTTGGAGAACCAGCTGACATTGAATCTGGCCGCCTTTTACACCCTGGATTATGGCAGCCAGGCCGGTAGTGTTGTCCAAACACCGGGTTATGGCCCGGGCACCAACACCTACATCGTCAATCTGCCAAAGGAAAAAATCTACGGGATCGAACTCGAATCGATCCTTCGTCCTCAGGCCACTCCGGGGCTGACGCTGACTTTCTCCGGCGGTTATCTGCATGCCACACCACCGTCTGGCTCGCTTCCCGGGATCCTTTTTCCGATCGGACCAAACAACCAAGCGGGAGCGCCAGGTTCGATCTTCCCTGTCGCCGGCGGCGCGTTCGCTTATGCGCCGAAGTGGAATTTCCAGGTTAGCGGGGATTACAGTCATGACCTCGGTCCCGGCCTGGTCGATTTCAGTGTTCGGTACCACTGGATCCAGCGGTATAACATCGGCGGATTGGGAGCGCCCTATTACGACTATGTAGATACCTATGGGCTCGTCGATGCGTCCGTTTCCTATGCGTGGAAAAACTACAAGCTGACGGTGTCGGGGAAGAACCTCGGAAACGCGGTTTATCGGTCCAACACCCTTGCCGCAGTCGACTTCCAGGGATTTGGCGATCCAAGGACCTTCCTGGTGGAACTGCAAGCCCACTTCTGATGCAGCAGCGATGCCGTTAGGCGCCGCCGCAGGAGCTAAAACCGTTTGTCCCGACTTTAACCGGCAGGCTTGACTTTTTAAGCCCCGCCACGGATCAGTCGCATTGCCCATCGATGGCAAAGCGACTTTGATCCCCGCCGCCGCTAACGGCTGGCGTCATGGTCTTTTCGTCAGGCGACGTATCGGCCAATACGCTGGATAAGATCGACGTTCGACGCCAGCCTCGGCCGACGTCCAGAACCCAGAGGAACACCCTTGATGCAGCTGAGCCGAGACGATCTCAAACGGGCATACCGCGGCATGTTCACCATCCGCGTGTTCGAGGAACGGGTGAACAAGGAATTCGCGCTGGGGAACATCCCCGGGTTCGCCCACGTCTATCTCGGCCAGGAAGCCTCGGGCGTGGGCGTGTGCTTTGATCTGACCGACGAGGATTACATCGGCTCGACCCACCGCGGCCATGGCCACTGCATCGCCAAGGGCTGCGACGTGCGGGGCATGATGCTGGAGATCATGGGCAAGGAAGGCGGCCTTTGCGGCGGCAAGGGCGGCTCCATGCACATCGCCGACATGTCCAAGGGCATGCTCGGCGCCAACGCCATTGTCGGCGGATCGCCACCCATCGCCGTAGGCGCGGCCCTGACGCAGAAGCTCAGGAAAACCGGCAAGGTCGCGGTGGCCTTTTCCGGCGACGGCGCCTCCAACCAAGGCACCACCTTCGAAGCGCTCAACATGGCGGTGGTGCTGGGCGCGCCGGCCATCTTCGCCTTCGAGAACAACGGCTATGGCGAGCACACCGCCGCCAGCTACGCCGTGGGTGCGCCGTCCATCGCCGAACGGGCGAAGAGCTTCGGCATGCCCGCCGAGGTGGTGGACGGCTCGGACTTCTTCGCCGTACGCGAGGCGATGGGCCGCGCCCTTGAGCGGGGCCGGGCCGGCGAGGGACCCTACGCTTTGGAGATCGTCTGCTCGCGCTTCCTGGGGCATTTCGTCGGAGACCCGCAAGCCTACCGCCTGCCCGAGGAACTGGCCAAGGCCAGGGCCAACGACCCCATCCCGCGCTTCCGCGCCCGGGTCACGGAGGCACAACTGCTGGATGACGCCGACCTGGACGCCATTGAGCGGGATATTCATGCGGAGGTCGAGGCCGCGGTTCAGCTGGCCGTAGCCGCACCCCGTCCAAACATCAACACCCTCGAAACCGACGTCTACCTTAGGTATTGAAATGTCAAAGAAAACCTACAGTCAGGCGATCAACGAGGCCCTGCGCCAGGAGATGCGCCGGGATCCTAATGTTATCATCATCGGCGAGGACGTCGCCGGCGGCCACGGCGCCTCGGGCGAGACCGGTGGCGTGGGCGGGGTCTTCGGCCTGACCAAAAGTCTTTACACCGAGTTCGGGCCCGAGCGGGTGCTGGATACGCCGATCAGCGAAAGCGCCATCATCGGGGCGGCCTCAGGGGCGGCGGTGACCGGCCTGCGGCCGGTGGCCGAGATCATGTTCGTCGACTTCGTCGGCGTTTGCTTCGACCAGATCTACAATCAGGCCGCCAAGTTCCGCTACATGTTTGGCGGCAAGGCCAAAACGCCCATGGTGATCCGCACGGCCATCGGCGCCGGTCTTCGCGCCGGCGCCCAGCACAGCCAGACCCTGCATCCCCTGTTCACGATGGTGCCGGGGCTGAAGGTGGTTATGCCGGCCAATCCCTATGACGCCAAGGGCCTGCTGATCAGCGCAATCCGCGACGACGATCCGGTGATCTTCATGGAATCCAAACTGCTCTATGGCATGGAGGGCGAAGTGCCCGACGAGGCCTACCGTGTCCCCTTCGGCGAGGCCAATATCGCCCGCGAGGGCAAGGACCTTACCTTCGTCGCTTTCGGCGCCATGGTCCAGCGCGCCCTGGCTGTGGCCCAGACCCTGGCGGGGGAAGGGATCAGCGTGGAGGTGATCGATCCACGCACCACCTCTCCATTGGACGAGGAGGCGATCCTCGACAGCGTCGCCAAGACCGGCCGCCTGGTGGTGATCGACGAGAGCCCGCCGCGCTGCTCCTTGGCGGGCGATATCTCTTCGCTGGTGGCGGAAAAAGGTTTCCGCTCGCTCAAGGCGCCGATCGGAAAGGTGACCTGCCCGCACACGCCCGTGCCTTTCGCTCCCAACCTCGAGGATGAGTTCATGCCCAATCCCCGCCGTATCGAGGAGGCCGCTCGGGCGGTCCTCGCCTACCGCTGATCGCCACAATTCTTCGCCGCCAGGAGGCTGCCATGACTCTGAGCTTCGCCGAACGCCTGCATGAGACCCGACTGGGGCTGGGCCGCCGGATCGTGGAACACATCCGCAGCGGCACCAGCGATCTGGCGCCCGCGGCCATGCGCAACGACGTCTCTGTCTATACCGATCCGGTCCGCCATGCCGCCGAGCGCCAGACGCTGTTTCGCGAAACGCCGGTGGTCGCGTGCTTCTCCAACGACGTCAGGGAGCCGGGCCAGTTTCGCACCTTCGACGAGACCGGCGTACCCATCGTCGTGGTCCGCGGTCGGGACGGCGAGGTTCGGGCTTTTCTCAATGTCTGCCAGCATCGTGGCGCGCGCCTTGTGCGCGAGGCAGAAGGCAAGGCCAATCTGTTCACCTGCTGGTTCCACGGCTGGTCCTACGCCAACGACGGTCATCTGGTCGCGGCGCCGGAGGCCGATCGGTTCTGCGACGCCGACGGCGTCAGCGCGATCGGATCAAGCGACCATTTGATTTCGGTTCCGGTGGCCGAGCGCCACGGCCTGGTCTTTGTGCAAGCCACGCCGGGCTCGACCATGGATATTGACGCCCACCTCGGCTCGTTCGGAGCCCAGTTGGAACTGCTTGAGCTGGACAAGGCCGAAAAGGTGAAGGACGGCGTCCTGCCGGTGGACTCCAACTGGAAATTCGCCCTGGACACCTACGGCGAGGGCTATCATTTCGCCGCGCTCCACAAACAGACCTTGGCGCCGTACTTCCGAAGCGACATTACCGTCTACGACCCGTTCGGCCCGCACCATCGCGTGCTGTTCGTGGCTCGCGAGATGGAGACCTGGGCGAACCGGGCCGAGGAGGACTGGGGCGTCGACGACGCTCTCGGCGGCATTCACTACATCTTTCCCAACACAATCCTGTTCGCGGGGGCGGTGTCGCCGGGCAAGCGCTATTACACCACCTTCCGGCATTTCCCCGGCGAAACGCCCGGCGAGACCGTCACCTACAAAACCATCTATGCGCCGGGCGGCGTGAAATCGGACGCCCACCGCAAGGAGGTCGAAGACGCCTGGGACGCAACCGCCCATGTGGTGCGCACCGAAGACTATGTCGTTTCGGCCGAAGGCTATCGCAACCTCCAGCACCTGCCGCCGGGGAGCACGGTCATTTACGGACGACAGGAAATCAGCCTGCAGAACGTGCACAAATCTCTCGCCGAGGCCATCGGCATGCCCCTGCCGCCGGTAACGGCGACCAATCCGCAAATGCGCGAGGCGGCGGAATGAGCGGGCGCGGCGGTATAGCCGATCTGGGCGAGATCATGCAGCTGGCCTATGTGCCGGCCGATTTCGACGCGGCTCTGCGGCACTGGACGCAGGGGGTGGGTGCCGGACCATTCTTTGCCCTGGACCATGTGCAACTCGAGGACGTTCGATATTGCGGCGCGCCGTCCACGATCGATTTCTCCATGGCCCTCGGCTACTGGGGCGACATGCAGATCGAGTTGATCCGCCAGCACAACGACGCGCCCTCTATCTACAAGGCCTGGCGGGACGCCGGCCATGAGGGCCTGCAACACGTGTGCATACTGGTCGACGACATCGCCCATGCCCGCGCGGTCTGCGCGGCGGCCGGCGCAACCGTCGCCCAGGAAGGCCGCGTGGCCGGCGGCGGCGAGGTGATCTATGTCGATACCGGCGGCGGCCCGGGCACGATGGTGGAAATCCTGCAACCTGGACCTGGCACGCGAGGTTTCTTCACCATGATGCGCGACGCGGCCCGCGGGTGGGACGGCTCCGAACCGCTGCGCCGTCTCGGCTAAAATCCTCTTAACTGCGACTTTGGAATTGCGAACATGACACAGACCAATCGTCAATGGCTTATCAACGGCCGGCCCAACGGCCGCAGCCTCATCGACGATGATTTCAAACTGGTCGAGACGCCCGTCGGCCGGCCCGGCGAAGGCGAGGTGCTGGTGAAGACCCTATACCTGGCCTTCGACCCCGCGCAGAAGGGCTGGATGGAGAATATCGGCGGCTACGTCGCGCCCACCGAGATCGGCGAGATCATGCGCGGCGGAGGGCTGGGCGAGGTGGTGGCGTCCAACGCTCCGAACTTCGCGCCGGGGGACAAGGTCTCCGGCATGCTGCGCTGGCAGGACTACGCCGTCCTGCCTGGCAAGGAGTTGCTGAAGCTGGACGACGACGACCTGTTGACGGCCAATCTGGGGGTTCTGGGCACTACGGGCCTGACGGCCTTCTTCGGTTTGAACAAGATCGGCAAGCCTTTTCCGGGCGACACCTTGATGGTGACGGGCGCCGCGGGCGCCACGGGCTCGGTGGTCGGCCAATTGGGCAAACTCGCCGGCTGCCGCGTGGTGGGCGTGGCCGGCGGTCCTGCCAAATGCGCGTGGCTGATCGACGAACTCGGCTTCGACGCGGCCATCGATTACAAGGCCGGGGATATCCGCGACCAGGCCCGCAAGGCGGCGCCTGACGGCATCGACGTCTTGTGGGATAACGTCGGCGGGCCCGCGTTTAACACCCTCCTGGCGCAACTGGCGATGCATGCGCGGGTCGTGGTGTGCGGCGGCATTTCGCGCTACGAACTGGGCAAGATGCCGGCGGGCCCGGAGAATTATTTCAACCTGATTTTCAAGCGCGCTTCCATGACGGGCTTCATCCTGACCGACTTCCAGGCAGAGTTTCCCTGGGCGCGGAGCCGGTTGGTGGACTGGATTCGCGCGGGCCAGCTTCGCTACAAGGAAGACATTCAGCACGGTCTGGAGAACGCGCCCACGACCTTGCGACGGCTGTTCCAGGGCGAGAATTTTGGCAAACAACTTCTCAAGCTCTGAGGCGCGCCGTGCCCGCGATCCGCTACGGCGAACCGCTCAATGTTCTGGTGGCCGCCAAGGGCCATCCCTATTTGCGCGATCCGTTCATGGCGATCTTCGACACCTTGCCGGGCATCGCCTGCACCCTGGTTGAACAGCCAGCAGTCCAGCGGCTGATGAACCCGGAGGGCATGAAGGGTTTCGACGCCTTGGTGCTGTACGACATGCCGGGCCTCGACTTCGCCGCGACCCATCCGCCGGGTTATGTGAAGCCTGATCCGGCGTTCAAGGCCGGCCTTCTCGCCCTGCTCGACGAGGGCAAGGGCGTCGTCGCCCTGCATCACGCCATCGCCGGCTGGCCTGGCTGGCCGGAATACGCCGAGCTGCTGGGCGGTCGGTTCCTTTACCGGGCCGGTCCGCTGCGCGGAACCGATCGACCGGATTCCGGTTATCGCCACGATGTGGATCACGAGGTGACAGTGCTCAATCGCGCCCATCCGGTCGCGGCGGGCCTGCCTGAGCGATTCCGCCTGACCGATGAGCTTTACCTGGGCGAAGTGTTCGAGGATATCGTCCATCCTCTGCTGGCGTCGGATGCGTCCTTCACCCACGAACACTTTTATTCGTCGGCCCTAGCGGTCAACGGCGCTATGTTTTCCAACAACGGCTGGAGTCATCCCGACGGATCGAACCTGGTGGGATGGGCCAAGGCGGCGCGCAGAAGTCCGCTGGTCTATCTTCAGCCGGGGGACGGACCGGCCACCTATGAGAATATGCACTATCGGCGCATGGTGGAGAACGCCATTCGCTGGGTGGTCTCGCCCGAGGCGCACGCCTGGGCGCGAGAACGGGCCATGCGGCGAAAACAAACTTAGACGCTTGAACAAAACAATGATGACTTTTTTCACCGACGGCGTATGGTCCGACGGTTGCAACCAAGTTGGAGAGACGAGGGCATGAGCGTCGCTGTTGCGGATGACCTTTTCGTCGAGCGAGCCGACGGCGTGCGATTGATCGCGGGACGCCGCAAAGCCGACGGCGAAATGCGTTTTCCCATGCCCCGCGGCGCCGACGCGGCGTTGTACGATCCCGTGGAACTTGCCCCGGTTGGCAAGCTCTGGAGCTATACGGTCCAGCGTTTCCGTCCCAAGACCCCGCCCTATATCGGCGCCGATGATGAGAAGAGCTTTGTGCCCTTCGCGCTGGGCTATGTGGAATTTGCCGGCCAGGTGATCGCCGAGGGCCGCATTCTCATCGACGATCCGTCCAGCTTGAAGATCGGCCTTCCCATGAAGGTGGCGATCGAAGCCTTTCCAACCTCCACCCGGGGCGAGGTCGCGACCTACGCCTTCCGCCCCGCCTGATTCAGACTTGAGGAGCCAGACCCAACGTGACTGACGTGCATATTATCGGCGCCGGCATTCATCCTTTCGGCCGGCATCCCGACATGACCGGCCTCGATCAGGGCGTCTATGCGGTGCGCGAAGCCCTGGACGACGCCGGAGTCGCATGGGCAGACATGCAATTCGCTTTCGGGGGATCGGCCGCCGCAGGCAGCGCCGACGCCGCCTTGCCGAGACTGGGGCTGACCGGCGTCCAGTTCATCAACATCTCCAATGGTTGCGCCACGGGCGGGTCATCCATGCTGTCGGGCTATTGGGCGATCAAGTCCGGTGAATTCGACATCGGAGTGGTGTTGGGCTTCGACAAGCACCCCCGCGGCGCCTTCAACGCCGACCCGGAGGCCTCGGGCCTGCCGCGCTGGTACGGCGAGACCGGCATGATGCTCACCACCCAGTTCTTCGCCATGAAGATTCGCCGCTATATGGAACTTTACGGCGTCAGCGAAACGTCGCTCGGCCGGGTGGCCGTCAAGGCTTATGAAAACGGCGCACGCGCACCGCACGCCTGGCGACGTGAACCGGTGGATATTGAAACTGTGCTCACCAGCCAGATGCTGTCCGATCCGCTGACCAAGTTCATGTTTTGCTCGCCGGCCGAGGGGGGGGTGGCCATGGTGCTGGCCTCGGACAAGAAGATGCGCGAACTTGGGCTCACCGGGCCCAAGGTGCGCGGCGCGGCCGTGCGCACGCGGCTGCGGGGCTCGTTCGAGGTTTTCGCGCCGTCGCTTGATGTGGAACGCGGCGTGGCCCCGACCGTTCTGGCCTCCGAGGCGGCCTATGCCATGGCGGGGGTCGGACCGGGGGATATCGACGTCGCCCAGATTCAGGACACCGAGTCCGGTGCGGAGATCATGCACATGGCGGAGAACGGTTTGTGCGCCGACGGCGAACAGGAAGCCTGGCTGGCCGATGGCGTCACTAGCCTGGGCGGCCGCTTGCCGATCAACACCGATGGCGGATGCCTCGCCTGCGGCGAACCGATCGGCGCCTCGGGCCTGCGCCAGATCTATGAAAATGTGCAGCAACTGCGTGGGCGCGCCGAAGGTCGTCAGGTTCCGGACGCAAAACTGGCCTACAGCCAGGTGTACGGCGCCCCTGGCATCTCCGCCGTCGCCATATTGGAAGCCTGAGGATAACTATTATGGACGGATCGCAAGCCTCTCACCGACCTGATCGACACCCCTCGGAGTCCTATGAGGACATCCTATGCCGCGACACGCGTCCGGTTCCGGACCATTTGCGCCAGGGGCCGACGCCCGACGTCGGCATCGAGCCAGTGCCGGCCTCGCGCTACTACAGCGCCGATTATTTCCAGAAAGAAGTCGATCATGTCTGGTCGAAAATCTGGCAAATGGCGTGCCGGGAAGAGGAAATTCCAAATCCAGGCGATTACCATATCTATGAGATCGTCGGTAAGTCGTTCATCGTCACCCGCACGGCGAGCGGCGAGATCAAGGCCTTCTACAACACCTGTCTGCACCGGGGTCGCAAGCTTGTCACCCTCAACGGCTGCAAGGAGGAGTTCCGCTGCCCCTATCATGGCATCGCCTGGAACAACGACGGCAGCTTTAAGGACAATCCAATCGGCTGGGATTTCCCGCAATGGGAAGGCAAGGACCTGAGCCTGCCGCAGGCCCAGGTGGGTACATGGGGCGGCTTCGTGTTCATTAACATGGACCCGCACGCCAAGCCCCTGATGGATACGATCGGGACCCTGGCCGCACATTTCGAGCGCTATGACTATCCTAATCGCTACAAGGCGATCCATGTGGCCAAGGTGGTGCGCTGCAACTGGAAGGCCTTGGCTGAGGCCTTCATGGAAAGCCACCACTCCATAACCACCCATCCGCAGATTCTACCCTTCCTGGCCGACGCCAACAGCCAGTACGACATCTTCGACGACTTCGTCAGTCGGCAGTTCTCCGCCTCGGGGGTTCCCAGCCCGTTCGTCCATGACAAGAACTACACGCCGTCGGAAATCCTCCAGGCCATGGGCGGCACGCAGGCTGGCGGCCGTCGGGGCGGGCTCGACGACGGCCAGAACGAAGTGCCGGACGGTGTGACCGCTCGGGCGTTCGCCGCCGAACAGCTGCGTGTCGCGCTCAACGCCGAGGATGGTCACGACTATTCGGCCTGTTCCGACGCCGAACTGGGCGACGCCCTGCTGTATAATGTCTGGCCCAACATGAGCTTCTGGGCGGGATACAACCCCAACCTCGTCTACCGGTGGCGCCCGAACGGACGCGATCCCGAGAGCGGCATCATGGACGTGATCATGCTCAAGCGCGTTCCCAAGACCGGACCACGCCCCAAGCCCGCTCCCGTGCATGAACTGGGCGTGGACGACCCGTGGAGCGATGCGACCGAAATGGGCGGGCTTGCCGGCATTTTCGAACAGGATATGGGCAATTTGCCCTATGTGCAGGAGGGTTTGCGCTCGTCGGGCAACGGCCTGGTGCACTTCGGCAAATACACGGAGATGCGCATCCGCCACCACCACCACATGATCGAGCGCTACATTGCCGAAGGCGAAGCGGCGCGGGGTCTGTAGAGGCGGCCGGAAACCGGGCTACGACGTGAGGAAGAACGCTTAACCGGCCTTCATCGCGGCCATCACCGAGGCGGTGATTTCCTCCTGCGTGGGATTGCGTCGCAGGGTCAGGCCGCCGTTCACCTGCAGGTTCTGGCCGGTCATGAAGCATTCGTCGCTCGCCAACCAGACCGCCGCGGCGGCGATGTCTTCCGACGTACCGATGCGCCCGAGGGGATAGGCCGAGGCGAAGGCTTCGTAGATACCGGGTGTCTGCTTCGCGCCCGCCGTCATCGGCGTGTCCGTCAAACCCGGTGAGATGGAGTTGGCGCGAATGCCCCGCGCGCCGAACTCGTTGGCGACGCAGCGCAGCACGTGATCGGCGCCGGCCTTAGCGCCCATGTAGGCGGCGTGGTCGTTGAGCATGATCGTGGCGGTGGCGGAACTGATCTGGATGATCGAACCGCCGCCGTTCATCGCGCCAATCATCGCCTGATAGAAAAAGAACGGCCCGATGAACTGCAGGGCGGTCATTGCTTCGAGCTCTTCCTGGGTGTTGTCCAGGAAGGGTTTGAGCAAGCCCCAGCCGGTGGCGTTGACGCCGATGTGCACCCCGCCAAGCTTAGCCGCGGCCATCCTGGCTAGGTCGAACACCTCGTCCCGCCGGGTGATATCACAGTGGGCCCATTCACAGCCGATCTCTTCGGCAAACCTGGCAAGTTCGCCGTCCTTGCGGCCCGCGACAAGCACTTGGGCGCCCTCATCCTTGAACCGCTTGGCGATTACTTGACCCATATTGCCGGCGCCGGCGGCGCCCAGGACAATCGCCCCCTTGCCTTGCAGACGTCCCATTTGTGCACTCCCGATCATAGCCGTTGGTGGTGAATCTCTAGATGCCCGGGTGGCCGGCCATCATGCCGCCGTCCGCGAGGTATTCCGCTCCAGTGACATAACTGGCCTCGTCGGAGGCCAGAAAGAGGGCGACGGCGGCGATTTCGTCGGGCCGAGCCATCCGCCCCATGGGCGACATGGCGTCGAATGCCGCGCGCATGTGGGGCGCAGCTCCCAGGGCCGGAGCGAGGATCGCCGTATCGGTGGCGCCCGGGTGCAGGGAATTGCAGCGGATCGCGTAGCCCGCGCGGGCGCAGTGCACGGCCACCGCCTTGGTAAGGAGCCGCACCGCGCTCTTCGTGGCCGAATACGCCGGATCGCTGGGGATGGCGGCGTAGGCGGCGGTGGAGGCGGTGTTGATGATCGAGCCCTTGGGACCGCCAGGATTCTTCTTCATCAGGGCTATGCCCTTCTGACACCCCAGCATGACGCCGGTCAGATTGACGCCGATTATGCGGTCCCAGTCGGCTAGATTCAGATCCTCGATGGACTGGCCAAGAACGATGCCGGCGTTGTTGAAGAGGACATCGAGACGCCCCTGGCCCGCTTCGACCCCCGCCATAAGGCTGGTCCACCCCGCGTCGCTGGCCACGTCGAGCTGAAAGAATTCGCCGCCGATCTCGCGCGCCAGCCCGGCGCCAAGGTCGGCCTGAATGTCGGCCACAACCACCCGCGCGCCCTCCGCCGCGAATAGCCGCGCGGCGGCCGCGCCGATACCGGACGCACCGCCCGTAATGACGGCGACCTTGTCTTGGAGCCTGCCAATCAAAGCGTCAACCGACGGCGAACAGAGCTTCGAGTTTGTCGTCGTCGGTCTGAATCAGCTTTTCCACCCATTGGTGGAAGCGCTGGGCGCCTCCCTCGTTCTCGCCGAACAACACATGGTCGCGGCCGCCGTTCTTGAGCGCGGCCTGCTGACGCAGGCCCGTGGCGTAGTCCTCTTGCTCGACCACGAACTTGAGGAACTCGAACTGATCGTGGGCCTCTTTCGCCTGCGCCTCGTTCGGCGCTTTTTCCATCAGATAGATCTGGGTGGTGAAGGACTCGCCGACCGTCTCTCCGGGCAGCAGGCGCGAGATCATCACGCTTCGCCCGCCGCCATCGAAGCTGGCGATCGAGACGTGCGGGAAGATGGTCCACACGCCGTTGAGCATGGCCTCCACCGGCCATTCGGCCTCGGGTGTGGTTTCGAACACCTCCAGATCCCGCGTGGGGGCCTGAACCCGCTGATGCGGACCCCATGCGTAATAGTTGGCCTGGTTCGACATGCCCTCGCCGAAGGTGTTTTTGTGCAGGACGGGCAGGTGGTAGAAGTCGAGATAGCCGTCGTAGGCGATCTTCCAGTTGGGTCCGGCGACCACCCGGCTGGAAAAGAAGTGCCAGTCCTGGAAACCAAAGTGCTCCAGCAGCTTGTCGTATCCGGCCAGGAACGTGTCGAAACTGAGGGTCGAGGCGGGGTCGAGAATCCCCCAGATCAGGCCCGCGCGTTCGGTCACCCGCAAGGCGACCAGACCGTAGCAGGACTTGTCGATCGCGCCGAAATCGTCAGCCGAGGCGATGCCCACCAGATCGCCCTTCGCGCTGAAGGTCCAGCCGTGATACGGGCAAACGAACCGGCGGGCGTTGCCCTTGGGCTCGGCGGCCACGGCGGTGCCGCGATGGCTGCAGGAATTGACGAAGGCGCGCACCTCGCCGTCCTGGTCGCGGGTGAGCAACACCGGCACGCCGGCCGCCTCCAGCGTTTTGAAGTCGCCCGGGGCGGGCATCTCGGCGGTGACCGCCAGGAGCAGGGGCAGGCGGCGAAAGACTCGCGTCATCTCTGCGTCGAACACCGCCGGATCGTAATAGTTCTTCGCCGGAAGTTTCAGCACGCCGGGCGCTTTGGCGATGGTGTGAGCTTTGGCATGGACCATGCCGGCCTTGACCATGGCGGCCAGTTCGGAGCGATCGAGGATCTTGTTCATGGCGCGATTTCCGTGCGCGGAGCGTCGAGACGCGCCGCTAGGGGGTGGTGAAGAAGTCGGCGCGAGGCTTGCCGTCCGGATCGTACACCGGCTCGATCAGATCGACGCGATATTTGCGCGTTGCCGCGTTCTTCATCCCCACGCCGGCGAGATGGGCGCCCATTTTCCTATAGGGCTCCGCCGAGAAGTGATAGGCGAGGTCGCCCTCGGTGGCCCATTCCTCGAACACATTGACCCGGCCCGGACGGCTGAGGTCGGCGCTCCAGGCGTAGTGAACACATCCCTTTTCGGCCAACGCCGCGTCGATGAGCGGTTTGGCGTCGAGCAGCGCCTTTTCGCGGGCTTCGGGATCGAGATCTATTTCACCGGAAATGACAATGGGCATGGAGATTCCTAGGTTTGTTCATCATGAAGGACGTTGTAAGCCCTGCGGGCAAACAGCCATTGACCATCCCGCTTGACCAGAGTGTCGTCGTAGGCGCCAATGATCTTGCGCACCCCACTTCCGTCTTTGGCCACGAGGATTTCCTGTGTGTAGGAGCGGGCGGTGGCCGTGTCGTCGTTGATCTCGATCGCCCCGGGCACGGCGAAGAAGCCTGCCATGGCGAAGGTGCTCATCGCCTGTTCCCAGGCCGCGCGGATAGCCGGCCGGCCGGTAAGATCGAGGCCGAGCGCAGGCAAATGCCAGACGCCGTCTTCCGCCCAGTTGGCGATCCAGGCGTCCGCGTCGTGACGGAACACCGCATCGCTATAGGATTCGATCCGTTCACGGATCGCCAGACGATCGTCCGCGGCGCCTTTGTACATCAGTCTGCTCTTCTCAGGACGGCACGATGGCCGGGGTTACGGTCAGGGTATTGTCCACCACCAGTTTCTGACCGCTGACGAACCGCGATTCGTCCGAGGCCAGGAACAGCACGGCGTTGGCGATATCGTCGGGGGCGCCCAGAGAGGTGGTGGAAGCCGGCGGCGTGTCCGACGCCGCCGGCGGTGGGGCCATGCCGGCCTCGGCCAGCTTCTGGCCCATGCTCCGGACCATCGGCGTGTCCATGCCGGCAGGGTGAATCGAATTGCATCGAATGGGCGTCTTTGTCGCCGCGCAATAGGCGGTCACCGATGCGTGGCCGTCGATCGAGGCGACAGAGGCCATGTTGATAATCGAGCGGCCAAGCCGCATCGTCGCGCACGTCGTGATGGGCAAACCGGGCGGCGGCGGCGATTTCGGTGGCGACCCAGGCACCGTTCGCGTCATCGACGTCGGTAAGAATAACGCGAGCGCCCTCGCGGGCCATGATGCGTGCGTCGGCCCCGCCGAGCCCCTTGGCGGCGCCGGTGACGATAGCGACCTTGCCCTCCAGCCGTCCCACGGTGTCAGTCTACCTTTCGGTGCGCAATCAGGCTCAAGCTGCCCGTTTTCCAAGAGAAAGATCACCCATGCTGGAAGCCAACGCAAGTGACTTTAAGCAAAATCGATTAAACCTCCGGCGCGGCCGGGGGCCACGGCTCTGTCAGTGAAAATGCACCGGGCGGCCAGGCGGGGTTGGATGGCCCGCAAGAAGGAGACCGAAGACCCGCTTCGCTGGTTCGACAGCTCGCCGGAGGTGATCCGGCTCGTGGTCATCATGCATGTTCGGTACCCGCTGTCACTCAGGAACGGCGAGAAGCCTGGGCTGAGTGGCGGGCAGTCATAAGCTAGCTCCAGGTTGGGTTTGAGTCACCTGCGTCTCACCGGAGACAGGCTGCCGTTGGACTGAAACCACCGTTCAACGGGATACTTGGTCGGCTACTCCGCGATCACATCATCAGGAACGGGCTGTCGCCTGGCTTGAACAGTTCATGGGCTCGCTTCCATTGAGCGAAGGCGCCCAGGATATGCGGCGGGTCGCCGTGCAGCTCGGTGAAGCCGCCGTTAACCGAACGGGTGTCGAAATAGCAGGCGTCGACCTCGTCGGCGTAGAGGCGGCAGGCATCGACGAAACCGGCACCTTGTAGGCGAGAGTATTCGGCTTCGAAGTCATGCACCAGCAAGCCGAGGTGGTGGTAGCCCTCCTCGCCAGCCTTGTACATGTCGCGATAGATCGACGGCGTCTCATTGTGCTGCTGGATGAACTGGATCATCATATCGCCGAGATAGCCGAAGGCGTAGGATACGTCGGCCTCCACCGGCTGGCCGCGATAGTGGAACTTGTCGGTCTTGTGATGGGGAACCATCACGAAAGGCCCGGCGAAATATAGCTTGGCCCATTTGTTGATCGAGGCCTCAAGGTCGTTCACGTAATACGCATATTGGAAGATCGGATAGTGGGATAATGTCCCGGTCATTGCGGGCTTCCTCCAAGCCGGTCTTTCGCCGACGAGATCGAATCCAGTGAATCTTATGGAGCGTCCGTCTGACTGTCAAAACAAAACTCCGCTGGTAGCTCCCAAACCTGCACTGTCAGAGCAAATTAACCCGGAACGGCATTGTCAAGGCAACCAAGTAGAGGCCCGTTTGACCGAAAAACGCTAGTCGGCGAACTGGAATCCCGGACAAAAACAATTACGGCGACTCGCTCAGGCATCCGCAAAACGCAGTATTCGAGTTTGCCTTGACAGTGCCCCTTGGGGAAGGGCGCGCGCAGCGCGGGTGAGGGTCCCTCCGCCCCAAAGGCGCTTACCCCTTCGGCGCGACGTAACTATCCAAGGTCCGGTGAAACCGCCGCAACCGCCCTTCCTGATAGCGCGACAGCGCCAGGGTCGGGGCGAACGTCGCCGGCAGACCCTCCTGCACCGCGGCCATGTTGGTGGTTCCTGGTCCAGCACCCCGGCCAGCTCGCCCAGCGAGGGAACCGACGCCCATGGCGTTTCGACGGCCAGCAGGATCATGTTCGCCGGGGCGGGCTTGGGCTCATCGCGCCGATGCCGCATGACATAACCCACCTCCATCTGCGTTTCCTCGTGACCGTCCAACCACGGACGAAACCAGTACCACATGTTTGGCCCATAGCCGCCCCAATGCATCAGGTTGGGGAACACATTGTAGTACCACCCGTCGATCAGCTCCGTGTCCGACACCGTGGGAAGGTCTGCGCCGGTGGCCGCCTGCGCCGCCGCGCGGTTCTCGCCGGCCACCCGCGCCCGCGCCGTCTCGCCCGCGTCGAAGCCGAGCGGCTCGTCGCCCCCCAGCTCGGTCGCCGTTTCCAGCCCCTGAACCCTTCATAGACGTCCTGATCGGCGACGTAGGGGCTGGTGGTTACGAACGGCACCATCATCCGCTTCACGTGCGGCTCGTCCTAGACGTCGTACTGACAGCCGATGTCGTCGATATAGCCCATGATTTGCGGGTGGGTCTCCAGGGAGTGAAACGGCTCCATGGACGCCTGCTGCACCACCTTCCAATTGCCGCGCAGCTGCTTGGCGACATTGCAGGCCCAGATAGCACCGCTCTCACGGATACGGCTCGAACTGCCGCCTGATCGGATCGAGATAGGCCTCCAGCCGCATCGCCTGTGGATGGGGATTGATGAACACCCACCCGGCCCAGGTCCCCACCTGCACGGTCCGCAGGCTCATTGACTTCACGGCGCCCTCGGGGAAATCCCATGCGCACGGCAGGTGCGTCAGCGCCCGTCGAGGCTCCAGGTCAAACCATGGAACGGACAGCGCATCGCTGCCGCGTTGCCTGACGCCGTTCGAAGCTTTCGGCCACGGTGCAGGCAGGCGTTCGGATAGGCCCTGATCACGTTCGGCTCGACCCGCACGACCAGGTACGAGCGCCGTGCAATGTCATAGACATGCTGGTCGACGACGTTTGGGATGTGCTCATCCCGGCCGGCCATCTGCCAAGTCGTGTCTTACATCGCCCGCTTGGGGCCATCTGACGGGCCGGCACCGAAGGTGTCTTGTTTGGGCAACACTAAAGAGACGAACGCGTCGGTTTAAAACAACCAAGCTTGACTTTTATGGCGACGCATTTAGCTATGGAAACGAATAAAATGCAGGCTAGATGTTTAGGAACCTGCACTCATGCGCATCCGCATGGCCAGGGGGAAAACTGAATCCGATGATCACAAATTCGAATCACACACGCACGACTATGTTGAGCGGCGTGGCCATGGCCATCGCTTTGGCGGCTCATCCGGCGATCGCCGCCGGGGCGTCGGCGTCAACCGGCGCCACCGAAAACAAGGTCACCAATCTCGAAGAGGTGACCGTCACGGCGCGGAAGAAGACCGAGCGTCTGCTCGACGTGCCGGTGTCGGCCAATGCGATCAGCGCCGCTGGGCTGGCCAAATACGCCACCACCGACCTCACCGCGGTCGGCGTCCAGATTCCCCAGGTCAGCATCGACCACGCCGCTTCGGGCGCTGGCGCCATCATCACCATCCGGGGCATCGGTTCGGCCAGCGTCGACGCAGCGATCGAACAGGAAGTCACAGTCAATATCGACGGCGTTCCGATCAGCCGCGGACGGGTGATCGAGCAGGCCTTCTTCGACGAGGCGTCCGTCGCAGTACTTAAAGGACCGCAGGCGCTCTACTTCGGCAAGAACAGCCCGGCCGGGGTGATCTCGATCACGAGCCAGGGGCCGAGCGATATCGCCAGCGGCTATGCGCGCGCAGGCTATGAAGAGGGGGCGCAGAACTACTTCGGCGAAGCGGCGTTCGGCGGGCCGATTGCCGACGGCCTCTCCGCCCGTGCAGCCTTCCGTTATAGCGACATGAGGGGCGGTTATGTAAACGGCGTAGGAGGGCCGCTCACCGGAACCCAACTGCCCTACCTGCTGCGGACGGCGCCGGGCGGCGCCATCAACGAACCCGGTTCGCCCTTCTCCAACTATCCCGGCTCGCGCGAAGTGATCGGTCGCCTGACCGTTAATTTCAAGCCTGTCGGCAGCCGTTTCGACGCCAGCTTCAAGTTCCTGGGCAGCGATCACCATGACCGCGGCGACAGCATGGAGACCGTGATCTGGCGTTGTGCGCCAGGCAATAACCACACAACCAGCCTGGACTTCGGTGCGTTTCTAGACCCGACTCATACTTCACCGATCTATGCATCTGATCCCTACAGCTCGTGCCACGGAGCGCGCGCGAACTCGCTGGGCGGTCTGCCCCTCCCCTGGGCGGCCGGCTACCCCGGTTCGAACGGCGGCATACCATACACCGATGTGCTGACCTATCTGTCGTCGCTGACCATGAACTACAAGGTCGCCGATCACCTGACCCTGACCTCCGTCACCGGCTACTACGAATACAACCAGACCCAGTGGTCGAACTACGACAGCACCGACCTGGTCCTGGCTTCGGGAGTCAACAACGACCAACAGACGTCGCTCAGTCAGGAGCTGCGGCTGCAGTCGTCGTTCCAAGGCCCGCTGAATTTCACGATCGGCGGCTTCTACGGTCACGACCGGCGCAGTTTCCACCAGGTCGGCAGCATCGGCTATCTCGGCGTCGATGCGGCGACCGGCAACACCGACCTGTTCCAGAGCATCGACTATTACCGCACCGACACCTATTCGGGCTTTGGCGAACTCAGCTGGAAGATCCTGCCGAATGTCGAACTCGCCGGCGGCGCGCGCTATACGTCCGAGACCAAGTACGGCAACAACGGCATGACCTATCTGCACCCGGTACTCGCGCTGCTGACCGGCGGCACGATTTCGTCGCCCGTCGGTCAACGTCTCATCTCCACCTTCACCGACACCAATGTATCGCCGCAGGTCACGCTGTCCTGGCACCCGTCTTCGAATGTGATGCTCTACGGCGCCTACAAGACCGGCTTCAAATCGGGCGGGTTCTCGACACCGGCGCTTATTCCCTTCACCGCCACCGTGAACAACCAACGCTTCCGTCAGGAAACCGTCAGAGGGGGGGAACTCGGTCTGAAATTCTCAGAACTGGACCGCCGCTTGACGGGCGACGTGACCCTCTATCGCTACAGCTTCTACGGCCTGCAGCTAACGGCATTCGACGCGGCGACGACCTCCTATTTCACGCAGAACGCGGCCTCGGCCACAAGCCAGGGCGTCGAAGTCAATTTGAACTACCAGGCCACGGAGGAATTCGGGATCCACGGATCCATTGGCTATAACCGGGCTAGATACGACAAATTTACGGACTCGCAGTGCTGGACTGGGCAATCGCTCGCCGAAGGTTGTAGCGCCGCCGGGACCCAGGTCCTGACCGGCAAGCCGCTGTCGCGCGCGCCCGATGTCGTCGCGCTGATTGGCGCCAGGTACGCGCACCAGATCGTCGGGGACTATAAGCTCGCCCTCACCGGAGACATTCGCTACAGTTCCAGCTACGGGCTGGAAACCAACAACAACCCCGGTGGATTTCAAGGCAAGTACGCGACGCTCGATCTGAGCGCGCGCGTCTATGACGACAAGTGGGAGTTCGCGATCATCGGAAAGAACCTCACCGACACCTACTATGCGGTGTTAGGCGGCGACAAGCCGCTGAGCCAAGTCGTTCCGGGGCAAGGCGGCGACATCACCGCCGCGCTGGGGCGTCCGCGCGAGGTGACGTTCCAGATCACTCGTCGCTTCTAGTACGCGGGCACAATCACTGTAGGCATCAGCCCAAACCTTCACGGCGCGCTAGGGGGTGGCGGGTAAGCCCTGACCGTGGCCCAATCTACGGAACCCGTTTCGGTACTTCGACAGCTCGCCGGAGGTGATCCGGCTCGTGGTCATGATGTATGTCCGGTACCCGCTATCGCTTCGCGACGTCGAGGACCTGTTGTTCGAGCGCTGCATCGACACCTGTCATGGGACGGTGCGGCTGTGGTGGACCCGGTTCAGCTCGATGTTCGCCGCTGAGATCCGCCGCAAGCGCGTTCCTCACATGCGCGCCTATACCCACTGACGAAGGCACTTGGACGAGGTCTACGTCAGGATCAACGTTGAGATGCGCTACCTTGGGCGCGCCGTCGATCATGAGGGCGAGGTGCTGGAATCCTTCGTCACCAGGACGCGAAATGAGGCCGCGGCGCTGAAGTTCATTAAAAGAGCTATGAAGCGTCACGGGGGGGCGGGCGCCATCGTCACCGATGGCCTGCGCTCCCATGGCGCCACCATGAAGGACACCGGCAACGCCGGTCGTCAGGAGGTGGGCCGCACCAAAATCCATCCCGTTAGCGGCCGAAACGTCGCCAACAAGCCAAAACTCGGGCCATCAGCCACTCAAAATTGGAGGCGTTTGAGAAATCGAGAAGCTATTGGGCCGTGAAGAAGTCGGCGCGAGGCTTGCCGTCCGGATCGTACACCGGCTCGATCAGATCGACGCGATATTTGCGGGTGACGGCGGACTTGATGCCGACCCCGGCCAGGTGACCGGCCATTTTCAGATAGGGCTCGGCCGAGAGGTGATAGGCGAGGTCGGCCTCGGTTTCCCATTCCTCGAACACATTGACCCGACCGGGACGGCTGAGGTCGGCGCTCCAGGCGTAGTGAACGCATCCTTTTTCGGCCAACGCCGCTTCGATAAGCGGTTTGGCGTCGAGCAGCGCCTTTTCGCGGGCTTCGGGATCGAGATCTATTTCACCGGAAATGACAATGGGCATGGGGATTCCTAGGTTTGTTCATCATGAAGGACGTTGTAAGCCCGGCGGGCGAACAGCCATTGGCCATCCCGCTTGACCAGAGTGTCGTCATAAGCGCCGACGATCTTGCGCACCCCGCCTCCGTCTTTGGCCACGAGGATTTCCTGGGTGTAGGAGCGGGCGCTGGCCATGTCGTCGTTGATCTCGATCGCCCCGGGCACGGCGAAGAAGCCCGCCATGGCGAAGGCGCTCATCGCCTGTTCCCAGGCTGCGCGGATGGCCGGCCGGCCGGTAAGGTCGAGGCCTAGCGCAGGCAAATGCCAGACGCCGTCTTCGGCCCAGTTGACGATCCAGGCGTCCGCGTCATGGCGGAACACGGCATCGCTATAGGATTCGATCCGTTCACGGATCGCGAGACGATCTTCCACGGCGCCTTTGTACATCGGTTTTCTCTTGTCAGGACGGCACGACGGCCGGGGTTACGGTCAGGGTATTGTCCACCACCAGTTTCTGGCCGCTGACGAATCGCGAATCGTCCGAGGCCAGGAACAGTACGGCGTTGGCGATGTCCTCGGGGGCGCCCAAGGGGGTGGTCGAAGGGGGTGGCGTGTCGGAAGCCCGCGGCGGCGGGGCCATGCCGGCCTCCGCCAGCTTCTGGCCCATGCTCCGCACCATCGGCGTGTCTATGCCTGCGGGGTGAATTGAATTGCATCGAATGGGCGTCTTTGTCGCCGCGCAGTGCACGGCGACGGCCCGGGTGAGGGACTCCACCGCCCCTTTCGCCGCGCAATAGGCGGTCACCGATGCGTGGCCGTCGATCGACGCGACAGAGGCCATGTTGATGATCGAGCCGCCGCCGGAGGCGCGCATGGCGGGGATGGCGTGCTTGCAACCGTAAAATGTGCCGTCGGCGCTGACGGCCATGACGAAGCGCCAGTCCTCGGCCGTGGTGTTTTCGATATTGCCCACTTCGACGACCCCGGCGTTGTTGACCAGCACGTCCAGCCGACCTTCCCGGCTCATGACGTCGGCGACCAGCGCCTGCCAGGCCGCCTCGTCGCGCACGTCGTGATGGGCGAACCGGGCGGCGGCGCCGATTTCGGCGGCGACCCGGGCGCCGTTCGCGTCATCGACGTCCGTGAGGATGACGCGAGCGCCCTCGCGGGCCATGATGCGTGCGTCGGCCTCGCCCAGCCCCTTGGCCGCGCCGGTGACGATCGCGACCTTGCCATCCAGTCGTCCCATCGTGTCAGTCTACCTTTCGGTCCGCGATCGGGCTCAAGCCCGCCGATTTTCCGGGAGAAAGATCAACCATGCCGGAAGCCAACGCAAGTGACTTTAAGCAAAATCGATTAAACTTCGGGTGCGTTCGGCCGCGACGGCGCGGCGCCAGCGCCAACCCGGAACCGCGGCTTGGTGGTCGACGGTTGCGCATCCAGGCTGGGAAGCCGCCAGAGTGTGTGCAGGGCGATGCGTAGAGCCGCTCGAACCTCGGCGATCCGCACCTCGCGCTGATCCGGAAAGACCTTGATGAAAAGCCAGTCGTTCACGAGCGCGGTGAGGTCGCGCGCGGCGCGAAACTGGGGGCTGTCGGCCAGCTCTGCGTTACCGAACAGAAGGCCGGTGAAGCGCTTGGACTGGTCCTCTACGAGGCGGGCGCTCTCCTCGAGCACTGGTCGCAGGACAGGCATGGTGCGCGCCGCCGACAGAAGCTCCAGCTGGGCGACGCGGTAGCGATCCGTCGCCGGGCTCGCCACCAGATCGATGGCGAACTCGATGAGATCGCGACCGTCCGGCGGGTTGACGGCCTGGGCCTCATAAGCCTCCCAGTTGCGCTGGGAAACGTAGCGCGCGAGGGCGATCAGAACCTCTTCGGACGTCATAAAATAATATTGCAGGCAGCCGCGCGTCACGCCGGCGATCTCGGCCACTTTGGCCAGACCGGCGCCCCGGATGCCGTAACGATTGATCGACTCGACGGCGGCCTCAAGAATCAGGAGGCGGGTCTGCTCGCTTTTGGGCGTGACGCCGCGCACCTTCACGCCGCGCGCCCGACGCGCCGGACCCTCGCGGTTCTCCCGAACCAGTTTCAACTTCACCATTGCCGCCTCGCATATTTTCCGAATTCATTTTCTGCGTAGTTGCTTTTTTTGTCGACCCGTTATTCAATGAGATTCTCAGTACGCCCGAAATCCACGAGGGACCCCATGTCCGAAACGCTCGATCATTCCGGCTCCGCGGCGCGCCAACTGGCCGATATATCCCAGACGCCCGATCCGGTGCTGGACGATCGCCCCATCGCGGCGGACCGCTACTGGTCCAAGGACTTTGCCCAGAAGGAGTGGGACAAGGTTTGGACCAAGACCTGGCAGATCGCCGGCCTGGCGCGCCAGTTGACAAAGCGGGGCGATTACATCTCCACCACCCTGGGGAGGGAAGTGATCTTGTGCGTGCATGGCGATGATGGTCAGACGCGAGCCTTCTACAATGTCTGCCAGCATCGAGGCATGCAGCTCATGGAGCAGGAACAGGGCAACACCCGACGCCTGGTCTGCCCCTATCATGGCTGGGCCTACGATCTGAAAGGCGTGCTCAAGGTGGTGCCGGACGAGGCCGACTTCATCAGCGGCAGCCCGTGCGGCAAGGCCAATCTGGTCGAGATCCCGTGCGAAACCTGGGCCGGCTTCGTCTGGTACAACATGGACCCCGATTGCGTGTCGCTGCGATCCTATATGCAGCCTATCGCTGACCAGATCGACACCTACCCCATGGACGACATGGTGCGCACCCACTGGGTGACGCTGGAGGGCGACTTCAACTGGAAATTGGTGCAGGACAATTTCAACGAGTCCTACCACGTACCCTTCGTCCATCCGCAGACCAAGTTCGTGATGGAGTACGCCTACGACAACAGCCAGTTCGACCTGTATCCCAGCGGCCACTGCCGCATGCTGATGCCGGGGGCGGGGCCCACCAAGACCCTGCAAGGCGGCGAAGACGAAACAATTAACTACCTCGAAACCGAGCTGCGGTTCTGGGACCTGGATCCGGAGCGGTTCCGGGGCGGCAAGACAGGCGAGATCCGCGCCGCCCTGCAGCGCCAAAAGCGCCTCCTCGGCGAGCAGAAGGGCTTCGATTTTTCGACCTATCACGACGCCCAACTCACCGATCACTGGCACTTCACCATCTTCCCGAACCTGTCTTTCAGCCTCAAGCCGGACGGCAACATCTGGCTGCGGGCGCGCCCGCATGAGAGCGACCCGGAGAAGTGCTATTTCGACATGTGGTACATGACGCTCTTCCCCAAGGGGCAGACGCAGTACTATTCGCAGAGCATGGCCGAATGGGTGGACGTCTCCGTTCCGGCGCCGCACGTGCAGGGCAAGCTCGGCGAAGTCAGCATGGGTCCGGGGATCGATCAGGACCTGGCGGTCTGGTACGGCACCCAGAAGGGCCTGCACTCGCGCGGCTACAAGCGCGAGAACCTGGCGCACCAGGAACGCCGCGTACGCTACTTCCACCAGAACATCGATCGCTGGATCGCGAGTTGACTCCGCTAGACCGTCGACGTCCGTCTGGAGCGGGCGAAGTTGATTGAAAGGTCGATTTGGGCTTTGAGACGGTCGCGGCGGCGCGATAGCAAATGCGTAAAACCTTGACCTTGGGATGACCACGATGGCTGAAAATACCTATGCCGCAGACCGCATCGCGCTGATGGACGTGATGCTGCGCTACGCCAAAGGCGTCGATCAACGCGACATGGCGCTTTATGCATCTGTATTCGCCGACAACGTGGAAGTGGTCGGGTTCGGCGAGGAGACCTTCCATGGTCGCGATCAATGGGTTGGTTATGTCGCCGAGGCTCTGAAGGCCTATGGTCCGACCCAACACATGTTGGGCCCCCAACTGGCCACGATCGATGGCGACACGGCGCATTGCCGTACGGACGTGCAGGCTTTGCATTATCTCGCGGCCGAGCCGAACAAGACGCTAACACTGTGGGCGACCTACAATACCGACATGCAGCGAATCGCCGGCGAATGGAAAATCACCCGGCACCACCTGGAACCCCGAGGGACGCGTATCCAGGCGGACTGAGGCGACGCCGGCGCCGGTATACACTCATGCCCCCCAGGGAGCGCGCTCCGCAGGGGGGCGACATTGAATTTGTGCTCTAATATTTGACGGTCAGTTGGATCGCGATGGTCCGGGGGTTCTGGACGGTGGAGAACTGGTCGGAGACCAGCGGCGTACCGCAGACCGCCACCTTGCACCCGGAGGCGCCGCCCGAAAGCGGCAGGCCTCCCGCGCTCGTCGCCACGAAGGCGTTGGTCAGATTGCGGCCGATGACCGACATCGCCCAGCGGTTGTCGATGGTGCCCAGGGAGAAGACGGCGTCGAGCATCCCGTAGGCGTTCTGGTGATCAAGCTGCTGAACGACGTTGCTCGGGAAGGAGTTCGTCGTATAGCTACTGCTAAGCCGGACGTTGGCGGCGATGCTCATCTTCAGACTGTTGGTCACCGGGTGGGTGTATTCGCCGCCGATTACCGCCGTCCACTTCGGCGCCAGCGCCGTGCGTCGACCGTTCACATTCATGAAATCGCAATTGGCTTGGCCGCCGCCGTTTCCGCAATTGGGCGAGAAGAAGTAGGTTTTGTCCGGGTTGACCACGCGCAGGGCGTCGCAGCCCTGTTCATAGGTCAGGCCCGCGGGCGCGCACGGGGCTTCGAAGGTCTCATAGTGCGCGTCGTTGTAGGCGCCGTCGAGGTGCAGCGTCAGGCCGGGCATGGCATTGGGGGCGTATTCCACCTCGTACTCCACACCATAGGTGCGGGCGCTCGCTGCGTTCAGGGTGAGATAATTGAAGGTTGGCGTATTGAAGAAGTCGACCTGGAGGTTCGAATACAGATAGTCGAACGCGTCCACGTTCAGGCGCAGCTGGTGGTTGAACAGGATCGCCTTTTCGCCGACCTCGAAACCCTTGGAGGTCTCCGGTTTAAACTGGAAGTCGGCCGCGGAGGTGAAGATGCTCAGAATGGCCGAGTCCGAGAAACCGCCCGACTTGTAGCCGGTTTTGTAGGCGGCGTAGAGCGTGAGGTTGGACTGGGGCTTCCAGGTCAAGGTGACTTCGGGGGACCAGTTGTTGAAGGTCTGGTTGGCGTGAACCGAGGTCGTTGCCGGGTTGGCGGGGTCATACATGGTGAACAGGCCGCGAACCGGAACCCAGACGTACGGCTGGAGGAAATAGGAGTTCTTGGTCTCGTGGGTGTACCGAGCGCCGCCGGTCAGTTCGACATTCTTGACGATATCCCAGATTGCTTGGCCAAACACGGCGTAGGTGCGCCCGCTCGTCGCGGACCTCTTGTTGTAGGCGACGTACTCGTCCAGCGGCGGAGCGGAGGAGTCCTGGGCTCCCAGGAAGTCCACGTCCTGCGCGAAACGCAGATTGGTGGTCTGGAAGTATAAGCCGCCCGCGAAATTGATCGGGGAATGGAAGGACGTCAGGAGGCGTTCTTCGGTTGAGAACTGGTTCCAGACAAAATGCTCGCCGGCGAAGACCGGGGCGACCGCGCCCGGGACATTCTGGGGATTGTTAGTGAAGTTCTGATTGTCGGCCCAGTCGTTGAACATGTGCTGGTAGGCGTTGGTCGACGTCAGCGTGTAATTGGCGCCGGTGTAGTTCACCTTCAGATAGACATTGCTGTCCTGGTAGCGTTCGAACGCTTGGCCGTTGGCCAACCCTTCGAGCGAATGAGGCACGTTCGCGATGACGAGCGGCAAGGCGGGTTGCGCCGAGGTGAAGAAATTGCCGCAGACGGAGTGGACCGGCAGGCCCTGTTCCGTCTGCGGATAGCCGAGGGGGCAATAGGTGACGGCGCCGTTGTCGACGTTGTTGTTGGTGCGATGCTGGTCGTAGGTCGTCTTCAGCGTGACCGTGAGATTGTCTATCGGCTTCCACTTGGCCGTGAACCGCAACAGCAGATCCTTATCGCCGCCGAGGAAGTTCGGCGGACTGGCGGTCGGTCCGGAATTCGCCGTCAGCGTGGCGATGTCGAAGCTGTGGAAGGTTCCCTGCCGGGCCGTGTTGGCGATCAAACCCGACCGCTGGTCGCTCCAACGCGCGGCGAACCGCAAGCCGAGGGTGTCGTTGAGGGGACCCGACACCACGCCTTCCAGGTAGGGTTGCTGGGCGTTGAACTCATATCCGGCGGTGGCCCTGGCCTCGAACTTGGAGGTCGGGTCATTGGTCTGGATCGCCAGAGCGCCGGCGGTGGCGTTCTTGCCGTAGAACAGCGCCTGCGGGCCCTTCATGACCTGCACGCCCGAGACGTCGAAGGTTCCCTCGTCGATGACCCGGCCCTGGCCGTAGTAGACGCCGTCGATGTTAACCGAAACCGACTGCTCGATACCGATGTTTTCGGTCGGCGTTCCGATGCCGCGCAGACTGATGTCCGCGCCGCTACCGCTGGAGCCGCGGGCGATGATCAGTTGAGGTGTCGCCTGAGCGACATCCTCGATGCTGGTGATATTGAACTTCTCGATCTGCTGGCCCGAAAGGGAGGTGACCGCGACCGGAATGTTCTGGACGTTTTCTTCGCGCTTGCGGGC
Organism: Caulobacteraceae bacterium; assembly: GCA_025352085.1. Lineage (GTDB taxonomy): Bacteria > Pseudomonadota > Alphaproteobacteria > Caulobacterales > Caulobacteraceae > Acaudatibacter. Next base: position 27,208 of record JANXUA010000020.1, read on the forward strand.
GGTGACGAGCACCTCGGCGACCTGGGCCTGCGCCGCCGGAAGGTCCGCGACAAAGATCCCCAGGGCCGCGCCAATCAGAACGAGATGACTTGATCGGCTCCCTGGCGACCATGAGGCGCATCGATCCCGTGTCGACCTGAACATCGTGTTTTTCTCCCCGTTTATCGTGGGTCCGAAGCACCAAACGACCTCTAAGACCGTGCGCAGGCCTTACAGTGAGGGTGAAATTCTCGCATGCGTTGGGCCCGCGAATGCCAGATTGCGTGAGCCAGGGATCGATGTCCAGCAAAAAACAAACAATCTTGTTGGTTTTTGACGTCGATGCTAGCGTGCGGGCGCATGATGGCGGAAGCTTTGGTCGCCGCCACGCTTGCATTGATCGGACGGCGGCGGAACCGCCCGTCTTCTTTGGCCAGGAGTCCTTGATGTCCGTGATTACGCCCGTCCGCATGCCCAAATGGGGGCTCTCGATGCAGGAGGGCGCCATCGTCGACTGGTGGAAGGCCGAGGGCGCGATAGTCGCCGAGGGCGAGGATCTGGTGGACATCGAGACCACCAAAATCACCAATGCGTGCGAGAGCCCTGTGGCCGGCGTGCTCCGCAAGATCATTGCCCGGCCGGGCGAGACCCTGCCGGTGGGCGCCCTGATCGCGGTGATCGCCGAAGCCCAGACGCCCGAGGCGGAGCTCGACGCCTTCATCGCCGAATTCCAGGCCACCTATGTGCCGCCAAGCGATGACGACGAGGCGGCTGCGACCCTCAGACTCTCTATTGTCGATACCGCCGCGGGCGCGATCCGCGTGGGCCGGGCCGGGGCGGACGAAGGTGTCCCGGTGGTGCTGATCCACGGCTATTCGGGCGATCTCAACAACTGGCAGTTCAACCTTGAGGCCTTGGCGGCCATCGCGCCGGTCATCGCCCTCGATTTGCCCGGCCATGGCGGCTCCACCAAGGCCGTGGGCGACGGTTCGCTGAAAACCTTGGCCGTCGCGGTCGCCGGCGCGCTCAAGGTTCTGGACGTGAGCCGCGCGCACCTCGTCGGCCATTCCCTCGGCGCGGCCGTGGCCGCACGCCTCGCCATTGACAATCCAAGCTTGGCGCAAAGCCTCACTTTGATCGCCCCCGCGGGCCTCTCGAAAACCCCGGTGTCCGAGGCATTCCTCACCGGCGTCATCGAGGCGCAGCGCGCACGCGACCTGAAGCCTGTCATCGAAATGCTGGTGGCCGACCCGGCCTTGGTGACCAAAGACATGGTGGAGGACGTGCTCAAGGCGAAGCGGATGGACGGCGTGGAAGAGGCCCTGACCGCAATGCGCGACCGCATGGTGGCGGGCGACGACTCAATGACCCTGCGCGCGGACCTTTCGGCGGCGCCCGCGACACTGATCATCGCGTCAAGGGCCGACCGCATCGTCGGCCCCGTCGACGAGGCCAGCCTGCCGGCTGGCTTTCGTGTGGTTTGGATCGATGGCGCTGGCCACATGCCCCACCTGGAGAAGGCCGCCGAGGTGAACGCCCTCCTGATGGTGACCGTGAAGGGGCCGTGACCGCTTCAATCTTCCACGTCAACGGCGGGCCTTGGTCTGTGTCCGGATTGACCGGCGCCTGGGCTGCCTCTGCGGCGGCGGCCGGACGGCACAGTTTGAATTGGCGGCCGACGTGCGATTCGGGCGCCAGACATGACGGAGGGAGCACGGCATGACCCTGGTCAATCGTGGTTGGTTCTACACCCATTTTCCCGAGCGTGACGGCGCCTTGTTGCCGGCCCGGGAGATCTTCGAGCAGCGCGACCTGGGGCCGATGCCGGCTCTGGCCGACGGCCATGTCCGTCTGAAACTTTCGCTCATCGCCGTGGCGCCCATGGCCAAGACCTATCTCGAACTCCCGGCAACGACACGGGCGCGGATGAGCTTGGTCTGCATCGGACCCGCCTTGGGTCACCCTCGCCCTGCGAGTACATCGCCGACGTGGTGCAAAGCGCCAGCCCCGCCTATGCCGTCGGCGACAAGGTTTGGGGCATGGGCCCTCTGTTTCAATACCGCGACCTGCGCGCCGACGGCGCCGACCAGCCCGGCGGAATGCCGCCCATGAAGGCCATGCCGGGGGTTCCGGCGGAGACGCTGCTGTCCGTGGTGACGGCGTCCGCCGGCATCACCGCCTATTGCGCCGTGGAGCATCACCCCTGCGGTCAGGTGGAGGCGCCGTTCGCCGACAAGACCATACTGGTGACCTCCGCCGCCGGGGCGGTCGGGCTCATCGCCGGCCAGCTCTACAAGCTCAAGGGCTGCAAGGTGATCGGCGTCACCAGCAGTCGCGAAAAGGCCGACCGGCTGGAGCGTTTCGGCGGCTACGACCATGTGATCGCCTACAGGACCGAGAACCTCGACGAGCGGCTGAACGCGCTGGCCCCCGAAGGCCTGGATGTCTTCATCGACAATGTCGGCGCTGAACAGCTCGACGCGGGCGCGCGCCACATGAAGATCGGCGGGCGCATCCTCAGCGTCGGCGCCATCGGCGAGATGGACGCCATGGTCAGCGGCAAGCTGCACGGCTTCAGGGAATACCTGCGGGTCCCTGCCAAGGAACTGACCTTCGGCGGTTTCCTCATGTACAACCACTTCAGACGGATTCCGGGGGCCGCCGCCGCCCTCATCGGCCTGCTCACCGAGGGCAAGCTGAAGAGCGAGGAGACCGTTCTGCACGGCGGCTTCGACGACTGGGCGGCGTGCGTCGACAAGCTGTACGACTCCCAGACCTTCGGACGCATGATCCTGGCGCTCGACGGCAATGGCCTCGCGATCGCAAGCTAGAGGACGCCCTCATGATCGAACGTCAGATCGAAATCGCCACCAAGGACGGACCCTGCACCACCTTCGTGGCGCACCCCGACAGGGGCGGACCCCATCCGGCCATCGTCATCCTGATGGACGCGCCCGCCATTCGCGAGGAATTGCGCGACATGGCCCGGCGGTACGCCAGCAGCGGCTATTACGTTATGCTGCCCAATCTCTATCACCGCGCCGGGGTGTTGGAGCTCGGTCCGGGCGTGCTCTCGGGCGATACAACCGCGCGCGAAAAGATGATCGCGCTGATGAACGGCCTGGGCATCACCTCGGCCATGGACGATCTTGACGGCATGCTGGCCTTCGCCGACGCCGACCCCGCCGCGCGGGCGGACGCCGTGGGCGTGGTCGGCTATTGCATGAGCGGTCGTTTCGCCCTCTGCGCCGGCGCCCATCGGCCGGAGCGGGTCAAGGCGGTCGCCTCGTTCTACGGCGTGCGCCTGCTCACCGACAAACCCAACAGCCCCCACCTGATCGCCAAGGGCGCGCCGGCCGAATTCTACATCGCCTGCGCCGAAACCGATCACTGGGTTCCCGCGGAGATGATCGGTCAGCTGCGGACCGAACTGGCCGGAGCCCATGGCGAGGTGGAGCTCTACGCCGGGGTGGAACACGGCTTCGCCTTCCCCCAACGCGCCGTCTACGACAAGACGGCGGCCGAGCAGCATTGGGAGCGGGTGTTGTCCCTGTTCCGGCGTAACCTCGGCTGACGCCCGGCCGGATCAGGCGGCGGCGGCCGGCTCTTGCTTGACCACGAAGTTGTCCCAGGTCGCCATGTACTTCAGGAAGCGGCGGCCCAGACCCTCGGTCGCCAGATAGTCGGCGGTGACCGGCAGGGGAACAGGCTCGAAGTCGAGGTCGGCGCGGGCGCGCAGAGGGAAATCGTGGTGCAATATGGCGGCGCGGCCGATCAGCGCGAAGTCCGCGCCGTCCGCCAACATGCGCTCGGCGATGCGCGGGGTCGCGATCTTGCCCGCCACGCCGAAACGCGCTCGCCCCCGCGGCACGTCGGCGAACCAGCCGATCAGGCTGCGTTGCCGATACGCGGCGTCTTCCGGCGATTTGGCCGCGTCCCACATGGACATGTCCAGGAAGTCGATCTTGCCGCCGGTCATCACCTCCTGGGCCAGTTCCCGCATTTCCGGCAGCAGCAGGCCGTACCGCTCCGGCGAGAGCCGCACACCAAGCTGGAAATCGGGCCGGCAGACCGACCGTATGCCGTCGATGATCTCGAAGACGATCCGCGCGCGATTCTCCAGGCTCCCGCCGTAGCGATCATCCCGGCGGTTATCGGTGGTCGAGAGGAATTGCGTCAGGATATAGCCGTGGGCCCCGTGCAGTTCGACACCGTCGAAGCCGGCCTGTTCGGCCCGGCGGGCGCCGGCGATGAAATCGGCGACGAGCTGCCCGACCTCGTCGGTGGATAGCCCCCGGGCGCCTGACGAAGCGTCGTCGGAGGGGCCCACGGGCTGCGGGACGCAGCGCTTGGGCGAACGGTAGCCGGCATGGTGCAACTGCAGGCTCGCAACCCGGCCCTGCGCCTTGATCAGCTTGGCTATCTCAGCGAAGCCCTCGACATGATCGTCCGTGGTGATACCGAATTGGCCCTGGCCGGCCTTGCCATGGGGCTGCACATAGCAGGCCGAAGTCATCACGAAGCCGAAGCCGCCGCGGGCCCGCATGCCGAGCCAGCGCAGCTCGTCGTCCGTCACCTTCCCGTCGGGCGTGGCCTGGTCGCTGGTCATGGGCGCCAGCATCAGGCGGTTTTCCATGGCCGGGCCGCGCGCGAAGGTCAGCGGCTCAAAAAGTAGAGAAGAGGTCACAGGCGGCAGGCTCCAGGGTTGGGGCGGGCAGGTCTGCGACGGGGACCCGAGGGATCGCGGATGAAACCGGGTGGCGGACGCAAAGGCTCACTTTCGCGCCATGGTCTGGCGCGCGCAAGGTTCTGGCGGTGGGCGGTCCAGCCGATTCGAGAGCCTCGCCTATGAAGCCACCGCTTCGACCACCGGCGTCCGGGGCGCCGGACGCAGAGCCAACATGCCGAAGACCAGCGCCAGGAGGGGTGCGGCGGCCATCACGAGATAGGCGTTCCTGAAGGCGGCCAAGCCGGCGAGAGGTCCGGCGAGGCCCAGCACCGACAGGGCCACCGTGGCGCCCAGAGGTACGCCCAGGGCCTGGAAGGTGAACATGACCGCCGAGGCGGCGCCTTGTTGCGAGGCGGGAATGTCGGCCGTGGCCTCGGCCAGCAGGGTGATGAAGGCGGTGGTGGCGCCCAGCGCCGTTACCACCGAGCCCAAGGCGATGGCGAGCCAGTAGTTCGGCTGATCGCTGAGCACGGCCAGCATGGTGATGCCGAGCACGAACAGGCCCGAAGCACCGAAGATGATCACCCGGTTGGGCAGTCGCGCCATCAGGGGCGCCAGGGCCTGCCCCGACACTATGACCGCCGCCGCATAGGGCATCATGCCCAGGCCCGACTGCATGGCCGACATCTTGAGACCGGTCTGCATATAGACGCTGAGCAGCACGAACACCCCGCCGACGGCGACGAGCAGGAGAGGCATGATCACGTTGGCCGCCGCATAGTTGCGCCGGCCGAACATGGACAGGGGAGCCAGCGGCTCGCGCGCCCGACCTTCGGCCACGAAGAAAAGGGCGAAAACCACGACCCCCGCCACCGTCATGGCCAGGGGGCGCAACGCGGTCCACCCCTCCTTGCCCATGGCCGACACCCCCAGCAGCAGAAGGATCATGGCCGTGCCGATGAGGACGGCGCCGAGCCAGTCGATATGGCTGTCCAGACGCGCCGGCGTCGCGGGTTTTGGCACGCACCGCAGGGTCAGGAGAATAGCGAGGATCGCCAGGGGCGGATTGAGGCCGAATACCCATCTCCACCCCAGCTGGGTGGTGACGGCCCCGCCGACCAGCAGCCCGATGATCAGTGACACCCCTTGCATGAGACCAAACACGCCCATGGCCATTCGGCGAGGAGCGCCTTCGGGCACGAGGACGTTGATCAAGGAGAAGTTGGCCGGCCCCAAGATGGCGCCGCCCACGCCCTGAAGCGCGCGCGCGGCGATCAGCATGGGCAGGCCCGGCGCGACCGCGGCCGCCAACGATCCGGCGACGAACAGGGTCAGCCCCACCAGCAGACACAGTCTCTGTCCAAAGATGTCGGCGGCGCGGCCGGCCAGGATCAGCAGGCACCCGCCCGCCAGGGCGCCGGCCGAAATGACCCAGGACAGGGCGGCGGGCGGTATGTGCAGATCGCGACCGAGCGAGGGAAGAGCGACAGTGACGATGGAAAAATCGATCGTCACGATAAGCTGCGTCAGCCCCACGAGAAAAATCACGAGCCGATAGCGCGGGCTAACCCCTTCCATTACGTTCTTCTCCGCTTGTTTTCGACAAACCTGCTTGTTTTTTGGAGCTGACGCAACCTATTTCATTGCAGCGGCCACCGATGTTCGGCTAGGCAAGGGCCGGGAAGCTGGTTTAAGAACGCGATATGTTTTTAGGGAGAGGGACGAGCCCATGCAGCTAAGCCGCGAGGCGCTTCTGCGCGCCTACCGCCAGATGAAGGTGATCCGCGAGTTCGAGGAGCGGCTTCACGTCGAGATCATGACCGGCGAGATTGCCGGCTTCACCCATTTGTATTGCGGTCAGGAGGCGGTCGCGGTCGGCGTGTGCGAGCACCTCGACCACGCCGACATGATCGTCTCCACCCACCGCGGTCACGGCCACTGCATCGCCAAAGGGTGCGATGTGAAGGGCATGATGAAAGAGATCTGGGGCAGCCGCGAGGGGATCTGCAAGGGCAAGGGCGGCTCGATGCACATCGCCGACATCGATGTCGGCATGCTGGGCGCCAACGGGATTGTCGGGGCCGGGTCGCCGATCGGGGTCGGCGCGGCGCTGTCGGCCAAGATCGACGGCAACGGCAAGGTGGCGATCACCTTCTCCGGCGACGGAGCGTGCAATCAGGGCACCACCTTCGAGGCCATGAACATGGCCGTGGTGACCAAAGCGCCGTGCATTTTTCTGTACGAAAACAACAAGTATTCCGAGCACACTGGCGTCTCGTACTCCGTGGGCACCAACAAGGACATCGCCAGTCGAGCCGAGGCCTTCGGCATGAAGATTTGGCGTGGGGACGGCACGGACTTCTTTTCCGTACATGACACTATGCGCGATGTTCTCGAATACGTGCGGGCGGGGAATGGTCCGGCGGCGGTCGAATTCGACACCGAACGGTTCTTCGGCCATTTCGAAGGCGACCCGCAGCGCTATCGCGGCAAGGGCGAACTCGACCACATTCGCGAGAACCGAGACGCGCTGAAGATATTCCGCGCCCGCGTCACGGAGGCCGACCTGCTCTCCGGCGCCGATCTCGACGCTATCGACGCCGAGGTCATGACCCTGATCGACGAAGCAGTCGCCGAAGCGCGCCTGGCCGAACGGCCCACCGCCGCCGACGTCCTCACCGACGTCTATATCTCCTATTAGCGAAGGGCCTTCGACATGGCGCAAATGATGTATCGCGACGCCGTTCTGCAGACCCTGTTTGCGGAGATGGAGCGCGACGAGAACGTGGTGGTTCTGGGCGAGGATATCGTCGGGGGCATGGGGACCGCCGGCGGACCCGAAGCCATCGGCGGAATCTGGAGTACGTCAGTCGGCCTGTTCGACAAGTTCGGCAAAGACCGTGTGATCGACACGCCGATCTCCGAGAGCGCCATCGTCGGCGCGGCGGCGGGTCTGGCCCTGGCCGGCAAGCGGCCGGTGGCCGAACTGATGTTCGCCGACTTCATCGGCGTCTCGCTCGACCAAATCTGGAACCAGATCGGCAAGTTTCGCTACATGTTCGGCGGCAAGACCACCTGCCCGGCGGTGATCCGCATGGCCTATGGCGCCGGCTTCAACGCCGCCGCCCAGCACTCCCAATCGGTCTACGCCCTGCTCACCGCCATGCCCGGGATCAAGGTCGTCACACCCTCCACCCCGGCGGACGTGAAGGGCCTTCTGACCCAGGCGATCCGCGACGACGACCCGGTGATCTTCATGGAGCACAAGGCGCTCTATGGGACGATGGGCGAAGTGCCCGACGGCGACTACGCCATCCCGTTCGGCCACGCCCGCCTGTGCCGCGCCGGCCAGGACGTCACCATCGTCACCCTGGGTCTGATGGTCGGCTTTTGCGAAGCGGTGGCTGACAAGCTGGCCACCGAAGGCATAGGCTGCGACGTCATCGATCTGCGCACCACCAGCCCGATGGACGAAGAAGCCATTCTGGATTCGGTGGAAATCACCGGCCGCCTGGTGGTGGTCGACGAAAGTCCGCCACGCTGCTCGCTGGCGTCCGACATCGCCGGCCTGGTCACCACCAAGGCTTTCGCCAGCTTGAAGGCCCCGCCCGCGCTGGTCACCACGCCGCACACGCCGATCCCGTTCGCGCGCGAGCTCGAGAGCAACTATCTGCCCTCGCCGGACAAGATCGAAGCCGCCATCCGCCAAACCCTGGCCTGGCGCTGAGGGAGGCCAGGATCATGGCCAATATCCGCGCCTTCACCATGCCCAAGTGGGGCATTGAAATGACCGAGGGGACCGTCGCCGAATGGATGCTCAAGGAGGGTGACGCCTTCGTCCGGGGCGACACGCTCTGCCTGATCGAAACCGACAAGATCACTAACGACGTAGACGCCGAGTTCGACAGCGTACTGCGCAAGGTGGTGGCGCCGATGGGCGAGGCCCTGCCGGTCGGAACCCTGCTGGCGGTGTTCGCCGACGCCGACGCCGACGACGCGGCGATCGACGCCTTCGTCGGCGCTTTCAAGGCCCCCAACACCGCCGTGGCCGCCGGCGCCGGCAAGACGCCCGCCCCCGCCCCGGCCGCACCCCCGCGGATCATCGAGACCAATCGGCCGATCAGCCCGGAAGCCCTGAGACTCGCGCAGGAACTGGATATCGACTTGGCGCACGTCGAAGGGACGGGGCGCAACGGCCGCATCACCTATCAGGATGTGCAACAGGCCAGCCGCCCCGAGGCGCGGCCCGTTCTGTTGGGGCCGCTGGACCTCGATGACGCTCCGGAAAAACACTATGGCTCGCCGCTCGCCCGGCGCCTGGCGGCCATGCACGGGATCGATCTTGGGACTGTTAAAGGAACGGGAGCGCGCGGGCGCATCCGCAAGGCCGACGTCCTGGCCCTCGTCCCGCAACCAGCCGCGGCCAGGGTCGGCGCACCCTTCACGCCCGGCGAGAACCGACCGCGCATCGCGCCGATGGACAAGATCCGCAAGGTCGTCGCCCGGCGGCTCACCGAAGCGGCGACGACCATCCCGCACATCTATCTGCGCGCCAGCGTAAAGGTCGACGATCTACTGGCCATGCGCAAGACAGCCAATCTGGTGCTAGGGGTCAAGGCGTCGATCAACGACTATCTGGTCCGCGCCGCCGCCGTCGCCCTCGCGCGCCACCCCGACATCAACATCCAGGTGCATGGCGAGGCGATCCACCACTTCCCCCATGCCGACATCGCCATCGCGGTCGCCACCGAACGGGGTCTCGTCACGCCGATCGTGCGCGGCGCCGACCAGATGCGGATCGACCAGATCGCCACAGCGACCTCGGCGCTGATCGCCAAGGCGCAGACGGGCAAGCTTGCCTACGCCGACGTTGACGGGGGCACCTTCTCGATCTCCAACCTCGGCATGTTCGGCCTGGACGCCTTCGACGCCATCATCAATCCCCCGCAAGGCGCGATCCTCGCGGTGGGCGCCGTCATGCGCGCGCTGGCCGAAGAGAATGACGGCGAAATCCGCTTCGAAAGTCGCCTAGCGCTGACCCTGTCATGCGACCACCGCGCCATCGACGGCGCGGCTGGGGCCAGGTTCATGGCGACGTTGAAGGGCCTGATCGAGGCGCCGGAAGGACTGTTTGAATGACCCGGCGCGATCAGGCTTGACCTGCCCTGGCGGCACACGCGGAATTTATCTACACACACAAGGAAACGCCGATGACCCCCGACGACCTGATGTTCAAGCCCGGCCTGATGAAGGGGGAACGCATTCTGATCACCGGCGGCGGCACGGGCCTGG
>JANXUA010000064.1 GCA_025352085.1 Caulobacteraceae bacterium
CCATCGGCGAGGTAGGCGTCAATCAATTCGGCGACGGTCAGGGCGTCGCGCGCGTCCAGCTTGGCTTGGGCGGGGTCTTCGCCGTTTGCCGCGCTGTTCAAAACCTCCCGCGCCTTGTCGCGGGCTTTGCCCGCCGTCCAGGGCGAACCATGACGGCCGATGGTCAACCACCGCTGCGCGCGTCCAGTGCGGAATTTGACCGCGTAGGTCTTCGTTCCCGCCCTGGTGACGCGAAGGCAAAAACCCTTCAGTTCCGTATCCCAAATTTCGATATCGCCGGTCGCGGGCGGCTGTGCCGCGTCAACCGTGCGCTTGGTCAGTTTCGCTTTGAGTCCGGCCATGCCGTCCGCCTTCCCGCTACCACCCCGCTACCAAGAACGAGGAAACTAGGGGACACTACAGGCTAGACCCTCTCATTCGCAAGTCTGAAAAACCCCTTTGATTCAGAAACTTGATATCTCTCTACGATATCGTCGCTACCTTCCGGAAAGACAGAAGCCCCACATTCGCAATGAGGAGGTCTGGGGTTCGATTCCCCACGGCTCCACCAAGAAGCCCACCTCCCACTGGCTAACTCCCAGACCCGTGGAAAACCTCAAAGATCATTGTTGGATAATTGGCGGCCCGATGCTGTGTTCGTCGGGCGATCAGTGGGCGATCTGGTCCCGGCTGACGTCCTTGGCTTATGGCGCGGATTGCACCCCTTCCAGCGAAAAGCGGAATGGCGCCACGGTGTAGCCGGTGAACCGACCCGTGACCGAGACAATGGTTCCTGACGCCGGCGGGCGGATCGCCGAGGATGTGAGCTTGACGTGGATGTCGGTCTTGTTCGCGGTCTGATTGTCATCGGTCAGCGCGCCGTCAAGCCCGTCCGGCGTGACGGCGATTACTTTAAGGGACAGTTTGATCTTGGCGCCGCCGGCCTGTGGCGCCTCGGTTGCCGCCCAGACGCGCTGGGCGGCGCTGGCGTTCGCGGCAGATGCGTCGCGCTGCTCCAATACGAATTCCCGATCGGAAAATGACAAGGTTCTGGGATCGTTGTCAGCGACGGCCTTGACCGCGATCTCGGCCGCGGTCGGGGCGGGGGCGACGGTGAACCCGGCCGGAGGCGCGGCCTGGGTCGTCGCGGCGGCGAGCAGCTTGTCCCAGCCGTCATCTCCGCCGTGGTAGCGTCGATAACTCGCCTTACCGTAAGCAGCGATCGAGGTTTGGGCGGCGCTGTTGCCAGCCGCGAGGGCGTAGGCCCGGGCCGCCCACCACAACCCGGCCGGATCAACCGGCTTCGACTGCAGCTGCGCGATCGCGAGCTGATAGGCGTTGGTCAGATCGTTGGGCCCAGCTTTCAACGCCGCAAGATAATGAGGTATCGCCGCGACGTTGTCCTTGTGCGTCAGATCGCGGTAGCCGAGGGCGCCCTCGAAGATCGTCGACAGCTGATCGCGCAGCACCGCGAAATCGCCGTCGGTCATACCGTCGGGCTTGAGCCAGCCTCGCAAGGCCACGAGGCCGCGTTCGGCGTACGCGCCCGCCTGATCGGCCAGGGCTTGAGTCGCCTGCGGGTTGGGCGCGGCGGTCGCGTGGGCGCGCGTGAGAAACGCCATAATGCCCAGCGCGCGCGGCGCCCCGGACTGGATCGCCAGAATGCGCAACGCCACCGCTTCAACATTCGCCGCGTCGCCCGCCTGCTGATAGGCCGCCATGGCCTGTTCCAAGGCATCGACCTTCAACCCGCTGTTTGGAAAGCTGGCGACAAAGGCGAGCATGGCGCCCGCTTTCGCGGCCGGATCGGCGGCTTTCAACGCTTGCATATAGGCGTTGTACTCGGCCGGGTCCTGCACCACCTTGCCCGGCGCAGGCTGTGGGGTCGGCTCCGCTGGTGAGGCGGCCGGCGCCAGGGCAAGCACACCAGCGACCAGCAGGCCTCGAATGATGGCTGGCCTGGCTTGCGTGGATCGATCGACCAGGCGTCGGCGCATCGGCGATCGATCCACGGTGTTCGGCGCGGCGTCTTGGGCGGAGTTCACGTTCACTTTGATTTCCATTCAAGAGCCAAGCGTTGCGCCTCGGAGATCTGCGCGGGGGTCATTTTGGCGGCGACGCCAGCGCGCGACCGCGACTCATCGCTCGGGATTTCTCCTGGGGCCGTATCGCGGGCGCCCGCGAGGGTGAACCACATGTAGGCCTGCACATTGTCCTGAGGCACGCCGAACCCGTTTTCATACATTATCGCCAGGCTGCCCTGACCCAGCGCAAATCCCTGATCGGCGGATCTTCGGTACCAGAAGACAGCGCGCGTGTAGTTCTGCGGCACCCCCACGGCCAGATAGTACATATCGCCTAAGGCGTGCTGCGCCTTGGCGTATCGACCGTCGGCGGCCCGGCGATACCATTCCATGGCGCGCGCATCGCTTTGTGGTACGCCCCGGTGATCGGCATACATCACGCCCAGGTCATACTGCGCCGCGACATTGCCCCGATCGGCCAAAGTACGCCACAGCCGCATGGCGAGGCCGTAGTCGCCGTGTTCCGCGGCCAACTGTCCGTCCGTCAACGGGTCCGCCAACACCGCCTGAACTGGGCCGATGGCCAGAAACCCGGCAGCCAATGCGATTTTAAACCGAAGTCCCACCCGTCGCCGACCTCCCAAGGCCCAGTGATTGACTGACTACAGCATGCGCGGGTCGCGATCCATCCCGCGGCATTGGTTGAATGGGGCGCGTCTGGTTTAGCGTCTCCCGCCTAGCCGTCCGCGGCAGGCAGCGCCGGCAGCTTGCCGTTGAGCTTAAGCCAGATCAGGATCGCGACGCCGATCGCCATCCAGGTCAGGCCGACGATCTTGGCGTGGGTTTCGGCGCTGACCAGGATATAGCCGATGATCGCCGCGCCGATGGCGGGCACGATGAGGTGGCGCACCCACTGGCGGCTGCGTTTGCGCCAGGTGAAGTGCACGATCACCGACACGTGCAGCATCAGAAAGCCGGTCAACGCGCCAAACGTCACCACCGTCAAAAGAAGTTCCAACTGGCTGACCAGCGAGAGGCCGAGAACCAGGGTGATCGCCGCGACCAGCAAGGCGGCGGGCACGGGAACCTGGCGCACGGGGTTCACGCGCGCCAACACCCGCGGCAACCGACCGTCCCTGGCCATGCTGTAGATCAATCGGGCGGTGGCCGCCTGGGCGACCAGGGCCCCGGCCACGCCGCCGAACAACACCCCGAAGATCGACACCACCCATTTGAAGGTTGGTCCGCCAATGAGATTGCAAATGTAGAAGAAGGCCTGATTGGTCGGATCGCCCGGCGCGAACCTTTTGATGTTCAGCACCAGCAGCGAGGCCAGATAGGTCTGGGCCACGAACAGGGTGGCCGCCAGCACCAGAGCCAGCATGGTCGCCTTGGCGACCGCCGGCGGCCCGCCTTTGGCTTCTTCCGACATGGTCGAGATGGCGTCGAAGCCCAGAAAGCTCAGCGCCGCCACGGGCAGGGCGCCGAAGATCACCGCCGGAGACACCTGGGCCGGGTCAAACAAGGGCTTGAGGCTCAGATGCGCCCCGCCGACGCCGTGGGCCAGGGCGATCGCGGCCAACACCATGAAAGACGCCAGCAAGAGCAATTGCAGGGTCAGGAGCGCGGCGTTCATCCGCGCCGCCATCTCGACGCCGTACACATTGACGGCGGTGTTGAAGGCCAGAAAAACCACCACCCACACCCCTTTGGGCACGTCCGGGATCACCGCCTGCACCGCCACCGCGCAAATCACATAAACCCCGGTCGGGATCAGCAGATAGTCCAGCAGCAAGGCCCAACCGGCGAGGAAACCGGCGCCGGCGCCAATGCCGCGACCCGCATAGGTGTAGACCGATCCCGCTACGGGAAAGGTGCGCGCCATGGTCATGTAACTGAGGGCGGTGAACACCATCGCCACGAAGCCGACGATGTAGACCAGCGGCACCATGCCGTGGCTGTTGTTGAAGACGATGCCGAAGGTCGGAAAGGGCGCCGTCGGCGCAATGAACACCAGGCCATAGATGAGCAGATCAAAGAGGCTGAGCGAGCGCCTCAATTCCTGCTTGTAGCCAAAGCCGGCGAGCGTTTCGCCCGCGACGGCCAGCGTCTGGTCGCTCATTCCACACCCCTTTTCGACATCCACGTCACCCTAACGCCGATTCTGATTTTCTGGCCGCAAACGACTCCCCGTACGGGCATCGGCCACACTTCCTTTAAGGCGTGAGGGCATGGCGGAGGATCGCGGCGGCGTCGCGCAGGAGGTCGTCCGGCGCGATGGCGGTTTCTTCATTGAGCATCTCGTCGGTGGCGAAGCCATATTCGATGGACAGGCGCATGCGCCGCCACAGAACCTCGCGCGGGATGCGCGGCAGGTATGGCGCGTAGGCGGCGACCATTCGATCGGTGACCAGTCGATGCGATTCGATGCGGACCCTCGCCAGGCTGGGGGTGGCGCGCAAGGCTCTGAGCGTCCAGATGGCGCCAGGTTCGCGCGCGGTGACCGCCGCCGTCGCCTGCATCAGTTCCAGTGTCGCGTCGCCAAGGGCCTGGAGTCCCAGCGGCGCATAGCGGTCGAGCCAGGCGAACAGCACCGCGTTCTGACGATCCATCAGCCGCCGCCCCAGAGCCTCGAGCACCGCATACTTGTCTTTGAAATAGCGATAGAGCGCCGGCGGCGTCATCCGCGCCCGCGCGCAGATCAGATTGGTGGATATCCGTTCGATGCCGACTTCACCCAGCAGATCGCCGGCGACGTCGAGCAGCCGCTCATAGGTGGCGATGGCCCGCTTTTGACGCGGCGGGGGCTTCGCGCGGGGGCGGCCCTGCAGGCTCGTCGATGGCGTCATCCGGTCGTTTCAGCGGCTCGCGACTGCTCTGCAACCCTATTGACGAAGATAGGCGTCGGTTGCAATATGATAGTCAAAGATATCGTTCTATGAGAACCGCGAATGGTTCGTCCCAACAGTGAGGATCGCGCCTTACGCGCGCGCGCCGAGGCGGTGATCCCGGGGGGGATGTACGGCCACCAGTCCACGCGCCTCTTGCCCGACGACTATCCACAGTTCTTCTCCAGAGCGAAGGGCGCGCGGCTGTGGGACGCCGACGGCAATGAATTGCTGGATTTCATGTGCGCCTATGGCCCCAATTTGCTCGGGTATGGCGATGCGGCGATCGACGGCGCCTACATTCGGCAGCTCGCGGTTGGCGATACGATGACCGGCCCGACCGGCCTGATGGTCGACTTGGCCGAGGCGCTCACCGCCATGGTCACCCACGCCGATTGGGCGATGTTCTGCAAGAACGGCGCGGACGCCACGCTGATGGCCCTTGTCGCCGCCCGGGCGCACACCCGGCGCAAGACGGTGATCCTGGCCCGGGGGGCCTATCACGGCGCCGCGCCCTGGTGCGCGCTGCGGCCCGTCGGCGTGACCCCCGAGGACAAGGCCAACCAGATCTATTGCGACTATAACGATGTCGCCAGCCTGGAGGCGGCGGCGGCGATGGCGGGCGACGATCTGGCGGCGATTTTCGCCGCGCCGCTGAAACACGACGCCTTCGTGGATCAGGCCCTGCCCGACCCGGCCTACGCGCGCCGCGCGCGGTCCCTTTGCGACCAGATCGGGGCGCTGCTGGTGGTGGACGATGTCCGCGCCGGCCTGCGGATCGCCCGCGACTGCAGCTGGTCGACCGTCGGCGTGGCGCCCGATCTTTCGACCTGGGGCAAGTGCATCGCCAACGGCCACGCGATATCCGCCCTGCTGGGGAGCGACAAGGCGCGCGCCGCGGCCGCCGCGATGTTCGCCACCGGCTCGTACTGGTATCAGGCCGCGCCGATGGCCGCGGCGTTGGAGACCCTGCGCCGGGTGCGGGAAACCGACTATCTGGAGCACATCGAGACTCTCGGCGCCCAGCTGCGCGCCGGCCTGGGCGAGCGGGCCCGCGCGCACGGACTGGATCTGCGCCAGACCGGCCCCGTCACCATGCCGCTGTTTCTGTTCGAAGACGACCGGGACCTGCGAAAAGGCTTTTGCTTCGGCAGCGAGATGCTCAAACGCGGCGTCTACGTTCACCCTTGGCACAACATGTTCCTGAATGCGGCGATGGCCGCCGCGGACATCGATCAGGCGTTGGATGCGGCGGATGAGGCTTTCAAAGCGCTGGGGTCGCGTCTCACCACGCTTGAGCCGGTTGAAAAGATGCGTTTCCTGGCCGCTTGAGGCTGAACACGACAACCTTGGACAATGTTGTCCGGAAAATAGGGGGATTGACTATGCCGACCACGAAACATGGCGCCGGGCGGGCCGCGCTGGCGGCGACAACCGCGTTGGCCGGGCTCGCGTGGCTGGCCGCCGCGCCGTGGGCGAACGCCGCCCAGACCGCCGCGGCGGCGCAGGCCGCCGCCCCGGTCGAGACCCTGATCGTCACCGCCCAAAAACGCAGCGAAAACATCCAGGACGTCCCGATCTCGATCCAGGCGTTCAGCGCCAAGGACATCAAGGTCCTTGGCATCAAGTCGTCCATCGACGTCGGCGCGGTGACGCCGAACGTCGACATCGCCCTGGTGGCGGGGCCCGGCAACCAGCCGATCATCACCATCCGCGGCATCGGCCTCAATGACTACGACACCAACAACGCCGGCCCCAACGGCGTCTATGTCGACGAAGTCTATCTCAGCTCACCGTCATCCCAGACCTTCCAGGCCTTTGATCTCGAACGCATCGAGGTGCTCAAGGGTCCGCAGGGAACGCTGTACGGGCGCAACACCAGCGGCGGGGCGATCAACTTCGTCGCCAACAAGCCCACCAATCAGCCTTCCCTCGACCTGCATGCCGAATATAGCTCGTTCAACACCTTCAATTTCGCGGGCGCCCTCTCCGGCCCGATCGCGCCGGGGCTCACTGGCCGCATTGCGTTCGTGAAAAACAATTCGTCCGGCTTTTTCCATAACGACCTCACCAATACGAGTGAAAACGGCACGGACAATTATGCGGTTCGTGTTCAACTACAGTATAAACCGACCAGTGATTTGACTTTATTGTTCAACGTCCACGGCGGACAGGTCGACAACAGGGTCACCGAATACCGTCACATCGGCGATTTCGTTCCCGGCACCCAGGGTTCGCCCGCGCCCACCCAGTGCAGCATCGCCGCCAGTTACGCCGGCGGCTGTGTCGATCTTTTCGGCTACGGCACGCCCAAGAATTTCTACGAGGGCTCTTTCAACCGGCGCCAGCATCTGAAGGTCAACAGCCTTGGCGCCTCGTTCCGCGCCGACTATGCGCTTGGCCCGATCACCCTCACTTCGCTGAGCGCCTTCGAACACAACGACAAGATCCACCCGGAAGACAGCGACGCCTCGCCCAATCGCCTGCTCGAGATCAACTTCGG
The DNA here is from genome assembly GCA_025352085.1 of Caulobacteraceae bacterium. Taxonomy (GTDB): domain Bacteria; phylum Pseudomonadota; class Alphaproteobacteria; order Caulobacterales; family Caulobacteraceae; genus Acaudatibacter. Next base: position 7,395 of record JANXUA010000064.1, read on the forward strand.
GGTTCGCTCCAACACCTTCACCCAGGAATTCCGCGCCTCCCATTCGTCGGCCAAGTTCAACTGGGTGGGCGGCCTCTACTATCTGCACGAAGACCTCAAGCAGAACCAGCCGATCTTCCTCTTCCTCGACTTCGACAAATTTGGCGGCTTCGGCATTCCACCGGGTCCCGGGGCCGGCGACAACAATGGCACCGCCCTCCAGGCGTTCGACCGCAGCATCCAGATCACCAACGCCTACGCCGCCTTCGGGCAGGCCGACTATGCGTTGACCGAACGGCTGAAGCTGACCCTGGGCGGGCGCTACACCACCGAGCGGCGCAGCTTCCACTATGACGGCTCGGTGCAGCTTCAGTCAGGCGGCACGGATCATTTCGGCCCGCTTCAGCAACTGGCGCTCACCGACGAAAGCCTGTCGAACTCGGCGTTCAACTATCGCGCGGCGCTGGACTTCAAGCTCACCCGCGACGTTCTCGCCTATGCAAGCATCGCCAGCGGCTACAAGAGCGGCGGGTTCAACGGCAGCTTTCTCAGTCTAAATCCGGCCGAGATCGCCCTGCAACTGACGCCCGTCCGGCCGGAACATGTGACCAGCTATGAGGTCGGCCTGAAATCGACGCTGTTCGAGGGCCGGCTGATCTTCGACGCGGCGGCGTTCTACAACACCTATCGCGACCTGCAGGTCTTCACCCTCGTGCAGTCGCCGCCGGGCGGCGGCGGTCTGCCGATCAACGTGCTGGACAACGCGCCCAGGGCCCATACCGAAGGTGTCGAGGCCCAGCTCGTGGCCAGACCGGTCCCGGCGCTGACGGCGTCACTGCAGGTGGGCCTCCTCAACACCAAACTCGATCAATTCCTGCAGAGCAAGTCCACGTCGCCGCTGGATCTTTCCGGCAACCAGCTGCCGATTTCGCCGCACTTCTCGCTGGCGGGCCTGATCGATTACAAGGTCCCCTTGGGCGGGGGCGCGCTCGATCTCCAGTTCAGCGCCTCCTACAAAAGCCATCAGTTCTTCGACACCGTTAACGATCCCTACATCACCCAGGATGGCTATTGGCTGGAGAACATCAGGGTGGCCTACGGGCCGGCGGGCGGCCGCTGGGAGGTCGCCGCCTACGTGCGCAACCTGTCGGATCGGCAGTATTATCTGGACAAATTCGACCTCACCAGCCCGTTCGGTTTCATCCAGGGCATCGTCGGCACGCCCCGGACGTTCGGCGGCGAGGTCAACTTTCACTTTTGAACCCGGATCGCGGGCGAGACGCCCATAGGCGCTAGGATAAGCAAAAGACGCCCCCTCCGTTTCGCGCGAGAGGGCGCGACCCACCTCCCCCGTGAAGAGGCACGGGGGAGGAGCGACGGGACCAGCTCCTCCCCTGTGCCGTAGTGCACGGGGGAGGTGGCGCGGCGCGTTTTCTTGCGCCGTGACGGAGGGGGCGAACCGCGATTGCCGGCTTATCCTAGCGCCTACGGGCGAGACGCCCGCGGTCCGGCGAATCATTGTCGAGGACGGGTGGCGCTCAAACGATCGCGAACACCTTGGCGATCATCGGCGCGTCGGCGATCACGTGCGGGGCGACGGCGTGATAGCCCAGGGCATGCACCCAGGCGTTGCCGGTGCGCAGGGTGACGAAGCTCTTGAACATCCCCGGCCCCATGTAAGTCAGGAAGACGAAGATCAGCGACAGGGCCGTATCGCGTGGGCTTGCGAACACCGACCAGCCCTCCACCAGATGCATCAGCGCATAGGTCAGCCCGCCCAGCAGCACCGTGGCGGTCATCGAGCCGGTGAGCTTCAGATAGCGGGGCAGCAGGATCGCGTAAATCAGCACCATGGTCGGCAAAACGGTGCCCAGAAAAAACACCAGGAAGGAGAGCGGCGCGGTCAGCGCGAGCTGATGCGACGTCAGCTTGAAGATGCCGGGAAAGGCGGCGAGCTCGAGGGCGCTCTCCAGCGCGGCGATGACCAGGATCAGAATGAGGTCGGCCCGAGGCGCGATCGAGGTCAGGTTCAGTTGCTCGGGCGCATAGCGTCGCCGAAACCAGAGATAGGGAATGACCGCATAGACCGCAAAATTATAACCCATCCAGGTCCACACTTCGGCGGGCGAGGCCAGCTTCGAACAGCCGACCAGGGTTCCGGCAATGTGGAAGCTGAACGGCCGGAAGCCAAGCGCGGGGCCGAGCAGCCAGCCGCCGACCTGACCCAGCATGGCCTAGGCCAGCAGCCCTGCGGCCTCGCGCGCCGCGACCGCCCGGGCCGGCGCCCGCGCGGCCATGTCCGGGACGACGCGGCGGCGGGTCATCCAGAAAACCACGCCCATCAGGCCGAATATCTCGACCATGCCGAGCGTGGGCGCGGCCATCTGCGCGGCGAACGGCAACCTTGCCAAGGCCGGGCGGTCGAACGGCAGATACCCACCCGCCAGGCCGAGCGCGGCGAGATTGGCCACGACCCAGACCGCCAGCGCCAGCAGCGCCAGTCGATGGCGCCCCGCCGCCCGCGTGAAGCGCATCCCAAACCCCGTTGTCATAACGCGATGCTCCAACGTCTCTCAGGAGAGACTTGCACGAACCAATGTCTCCGTCCAGAGATATAATATGACGAAGGTCCCCTCTCCGCCCAAACGAGATCGTTCCCGCACCAAGGAGCGGTTATGCGAAGCGGTGGGCGCCGTGCTCGTCGCGGGCGGCTTCGGCGCCTTAACCCCCAGCGCCATCGCCCGCGCGGCCGGCGTCGACAAGATGCTGATCTATCGCTATTTCGGCGGCATGGAGGGCCTGGTCGAGGCGGTCGCCAACGGCCCGGCCTTCTTTCCCACCTTCGAGGAGGTGTGCGACGGCGACCCGGGCGCTTTGCGCGCACGGCCCGTCGGCGAGCGCGCCGCCATCGTGCTCGACAACTACGCCCGCCTGCTGATGGCCCGGCCCGTGATCCTCGAACTGATGGTCTGGGAACTGGTCGAGCGCAACGCCCTCACCGCCATTACCGAAACCGCGCGCGAAACCATGGGTCTGCGCCTGATCGGCGAAATATTTGGCGACACGGCGGCGCCCGACCAAATCGGCGCCGTCAGCGCCCTCCTGGCGGCCGGCGTCACCTATCTGGCCCTGCGCCGGCGCAAGATCCGCTGGTTCAACGGCGTCGACCTACGCTCCGACGAGGGCTGGGCCCAGATCCGCGACGCGGTGGTGGCGTTGACCGCCGGGCTAAAGTGACGACGCCCACCGGGCGCGGCGCACAAACCAAACGCCCAACGCCCAACCCCCAACCCCCACCATCATCCCCGGCCGTCAGTGCCGGTGATCCATTGGGCAAGATCGCTGATTGGCCGCGCGGCCGCACGGCCACGCCCACCCGCTCGCCCAATGGATGGCCGGGACTTAACGCCCGGCCATGACGGAGCGGGTAAATGACGCCCCTCAGAACCGTTCGCCGACCATTTCCTCGCTCTTGGCCCACAGCGCCTTGGCGCGGTCGGGGTCGAGGGCGTAGGCGCGGACGCCGCCGCGGAGGGTCTCGTCTTCGACCCGTTCGGCCACGTGACAATCCTCGCAATAGAGGCCGCCGACCTCTTCGGCCGGGGCCACGACGCCGCTCCACACCGAGGTCGCCGCGCCCTGCGGGATGGTCTTGAAGGTGAAGGCCGGCGCATTGGCCGCGGCGTTGGCGGTGTTGATGTTGTCCATCAGCTGCTGCATCACCTCCGGCGTCATGTGCCGGCCAAGCTCGGTCTGGATGCCGCCCGGATGCACAGCCGTGGCCCGAACGCCGCGCGCCTTGTGCCGCCGATCGAACTCGACCGCGAACAGGATGTTGGCGGTCTTCGAGCGGCCATAGGCGACAAATTCGCCATAGGGCGTGTGCTCGAAATTCGGATCTTCGAGGTCGACGTCCGCAAAGCGGTGCCCGGCCGAGGCCAGATTGACCAGGCGCGCGCCGCTCTTCATCAGCGCGGCGATGCGGTTCACCAACACGAAATGGCCCAGATGATTGGTGCCGAACTGGGTCTCGAAGCCATCGGCGGTCTGGCCCTTCGGGCAGGCCATGACGCCGGCGTTGGCGATGACCAGGTCGAACGGCCGGCCATCGGCTTTGAGCGTATCGGCGCAGGCGCGCACGCTGGCCAGGTTCGCCAGATCGAGCACGACCAGCTCCAGTCCGCCGCCGTTGGCCGCCTGAGCGCGGACCTCTTCCGTGGCGGCGTGGGCCTTGGCCAGATCACGCGCCGCGCCGACCACCTGCGCGCCGTGCGCCGCCAGCGCCCGCGCGGTCTCGACGCCCAGACCCGCCGAAACGCCGGTCACCAATATTCGCTTGCCGCTGAGGTCCACGCCCGCGAGCACCTCGTCGGTGGTGGATGTGGCGCCAAATGGTCCGGCCATGATCGTCTCCTGATGTTGGGTTTGAGTTCGAACCGTGAGCGTCCGGACGGCCTCTCGTCAAGACCGAGCGGCGAGGCCGGGGACGCGCCGGCGACATCCGCGAGGGCGTCGACCCGCCGACCTCCTGCGCGCCCGGGTCGGCTTCACCTACGGCGCCGCCGACCCGAGCTGGGAAGCGAGTACGAGACGGTTCATTGATATTTTGATGGATGGATTACCAGATCAGCAGGAGATTCAAAGGAGATCAAAGGGACAGGAACTCCCGTCCCGCGCCCCGCTAAGGATACGAGATCCGGACGTCTTCAAAAGCTATCGACACACGCCGTTCCACCGCGTTGACACTCGGTCGGAGACGTTGCAGAATGCAATTTTTTCCGCCCCCCCTCGTCAACCCCATCATCAGCGGTTCGAAACACTCCATGCCGATTTTGCAAAACCCTCGCCAGGAAGCCTTCGCCCAGGCGCGCGCCAGGGGCGCCCTGTTGGACGACGCCTATGAGATCGCCGGCTTCGCGCCGGCGCAGCGCCACGCCAGCCGCCTGGCCCGCCAGCCCGAGGTGGCCGAGCGGATCGGCGAGCTGCTCGAGGCCAGGACCGAGGCGGGGGCCGCGGACGCCCGCACGGTGATCGGCGCCCTGCTGCGCCTGGCCGACGCCGGTCCGGCCGTCGCCAACCCCGCCGCCATTCACGAGACGCGGCTGGTGCTGCTGGACGCCTGCCGCCTGATGGGCGAGATCGAAAAGGCGCGCGAGCACGATCGCCGGCGGGTCCTCAGCGGCGAATGACCCGCCCGCGAACCGCCAAATACCGCCCAAAACCGCCCAAAACCGCCCTCTCTTCCCCCTCCGGGGGAAGTACCGCCCCCCGGGTCCGACCGGAGGTCGGCCCGAGGACAGGCTCCCGCGGGGATGGGGGGTTGCAGCGCGGGGTGGGGCCGGAGGAGTCAGGGCGCCCAATCTGGCGGCGCCGCGCGCGACCACTTCCCCCTCCACCGCGGAGCCTGTCCTCGGGCCGGCCTCCGGCCGGACCCGGGGGCGGTCCCCCTCCCCCAAAGAGGGGGAGGAGAGTTCGCCGCTGCGCCGGCGGGTATGACCGGTCGCCTACGGAAACGCCGCCGCCACGGTCAGCCGCGCCGAGGGATCGGGCGAAGGGATGAGGTGTTCGCTCACGCTCCACAGGCCGCGGGCGGGGTCGCTCAATTGCTTGAACGTCGTGGCGGCCTGTTCGGACGGCAGTTGCAGGGTGGCGGTGATCAGGCCGCTGGTATAGCGGCACGCGGCCTCGGATTCCTGTGGCGACATCGGCCCGGCCGGATTGATCGGACGCAGATAGACGCGCAGGGCCGCGGGCACATTGTGGAGGGCTACGTCGCGGATCGCCTGCAGGACGATCGGGTTGGGCGCGCCGGCGGCGGGTTTGGCCGGAACGGTCGCGGCCTGCTTGAGCGAGGCCTGCATCAGGCCCGCGCGCCAGCCGGGTTGTTTGGCGAGCAGGGTCGCCAGGGTCGCGCGCGCCTCGGCGTTCAGGCGGCCGTCGGCGCGCATGAACTGGGCGCATTGGCCGGGCGCCTGCGCGATCACCTCGCGCAGCATGTCGCGTGAATTGGCCATGTAGTCGATGGTGTTGTCGGTGTTGTAATAGGGCGACATCCGACCCAGCAGGGCGTGCGACATACCCTCGATGGAGCCGGCGATTTCGGCGGCGCTCTGGTGGGCGCGCGCGCCGTCGTCGACCACGGCGGCGATCTGGCGGTATTCCTGCGGGTAATAGGCCTTGATGACCGGCAACGGTTGTGTCGCCATCACGGCGCGGTCGGCGGCTGGCTGGGACGGCGCTGCGTGCGCCGTCCCCCGCGCCAGGGCATGCGTGGAATGCCGAGGCTGCGCCGCCAGGGCCCCCCCTGAAACCGCCAAGACCAGAAATGTCGCGATCGCGGTGCGCATTTGCCGTCTCCGACTGAGGCTTCGACGAGACCGCCCCCGTGGCGGCGCCGACGCCTCAATTTCGCCCCCAAGGTGAACGGATCACGCGCGGGAGCAATGCGACCAAATGTCCACCGGGCCCCTACGGGGCGGCGTTAAACATTGTTTTACCTTTAAGGCGGCGGCGCGGTGCGCGGATTCGTCGCGGTTTACCGGACGCCCCCTCCGTCACGCGCAAGAAACAAACCTTCGCCGATCCCTCCGTCCACCGTCATCCCCGGGCGTAAGTCCCGGGGATCCATTGGGCGAGATATCGCCATGGCCGTGCGCGCGCACGGCCACACAAACTCGCTCGCGCAATGGATGGCCGGGACTTACGCCCGGCCATGACGGAGAGTTGGGGATGATTGAGTATGGCGCCTAATCCGCCATGATGTCCCCGAGGGCGTGCACGGTGGGGATGACGCGGTTCGGTTGATAGTTGGGTTTGGGTGCGTCTTCGACCTCGAGGAAGAGCCGGTTGGCGATGGAGAGGTCGCCGACGGCGTCGGAGACGCCGGACGGACGACCCGGGAAGAGAGTGTGAAACTTCGCCGCGTCGATGGCCAGGTTTCCGACCGCCTCGAACGCCATGCGCTGGATGTGCAGGCGGCGGACCGTGCCGGCGCGTTTCAACACCCAGTTTTGGCGGGTGATCAGGGCGGCGAAATCCGGTTTGGCGGTCGTCGCCCACGAGACCAGCGGCCGATACCAGGCGAAGAAGTCGAAGGCCCGGCCGCGTTCGGCGACGATGAACGCGCCCCAGCCGTCGTGGCGCCAGTCGGGGATGGCTTCCCTGGATTTGAAATATGGATTGATCACGTCGCCCCTCGATGTCGGAAACACGATCAAGTCGCCGACCTCGAGCAGAAAGGGTTGCGGCGCTTTCAGCACGGTTCGAGGCTTGGCGCTGGTCGGCGCGATCAGCCGCTCGCGCAGCTCCGCCAGAACCCGGCCACGCACACTCAGGCCCGCCGGCGCCATGCCGAGGCTCGCCATCATCGCGAGGTCGGCGCCGCTATCGATCAGAGAAAGGGTCGTGTCGCGAACGCGCGGAGAGATGATGCCGCGCTTGGCGAACTGATCAGCGAGAACCAGCCAGAAGGTCGGATGATCGGGATCGGCGGACTCGCGCGCCGCGCCGGGTTCGTAGTCGCAGAGAATATCGACCAATCGGTCGGGTTCGAACGGCAGGCGCGCCACCGCGCTGATCACCCCGCGCAGATCGGCGGCGAAATCCCCCGCATACAGCCCCGTGCCCCACGTCCCCACCGTTCACCTCAAGGTTGTCCGAAGGTGAAAGCATAATCCTGCCGCCGCACGCGCGCATCGTCTTTAGCGGCGGGGCGCCCGGCGCCTGGCTGATGGCGGCCGCCAAACGCCGGGCGCTGGATCATCTGCGCCGCCGCCCGATGCTGGACCGCAAACACGGCATGGTCGCGCGGGAGATGGAGGCCCAGCAGCAGGCCATGCCCGATCTGGATGCCGCCCTGGACGACGACATCGGCGATGAGCTGCTGCGGTTGATCTTCACCGCCTGCCATCCGGTCTTGTCGCGAGAGGCGCGCGCGGCCCTGGCCCTTAGAATGATCTGCGGCCTGACCACGGGCGAGATCGCCCGGGCGTTTCTCACCCCCGAGGCGACCAGCGGCTCGGGACGCCGATGTCCGACCCGTTGTCGCGGTTCAGGGCCGAGGACCCCGGCGCGAAGCCGGTGCAGACGCCTTCCATCGCGCCGCGCCGCGGGGCGCCCGATTGCGGGCCGGCTTTTTCCATCTGCGCGCGCCAGTCGGCGACCAACAGCGACCACACCCAGCCGGCGACCAGGCTGGCGCCGGCATAGTCGTCGAGGATCAGATAGAGCGGCGTGCCGGCCTCACGATCGGTGGCCATGATTTCGGCAAGCGCCTTGCGGCTCTGACCGCCGCCGCGCAGGCCGACCAATTGCTGGGCGGCGGGGCGGTTTGGCGACGTCTCGATGGAGAGGATCTCCCGCGCCGGCGAGGCGGTGATGGTGAAACGATCTTCGGCCAGAACCCGCGGATCGCCGCCCTCGATCGGCGTCCACACATCGCGCGCGTGGCCGCGCATCAGCATGGACCCGGTCATCCCCTCCGGCCACGAGGTATCGATGGTCGAGGTCCGCAGCACCGATCCCGGCCGCCGCACCGGCGCCGGCCCGGCCGGATTTCGCGCGAGGGGAAAGACCGGTGGCATGGCTTAAAGACCTTGTGGGTTGGGTTGGTTCGGAAGGGGCGTCTGGCGGGACACGCCCTTAGCGCGCCGGCATGCGGATACCGCCGTCGAGGCGGATGGTCTGGGCGTTGAAATAGGTGTTGCGTACGAATTCGAGCACCAGGGAGGCAAATTCCTCCGGCTTGCCCAGGCGCTTGGGGAAGGGCACCGAGGCGGTCAGCACATCCAGCACCTTGGGTGGCACGCCGAGCATGGGCGGGGTGGCGAAGATGCCCGGCATGATCGAATTGATGCGGATGCCCAGATCCATCAGATCGCGGGCGATCGGCAAAACCAGGCCGTTGACCCCGGCCTTGCCCGAGCCATAGCCGACCTGGCCGACCTGGGCGTCCATCGCCGCGACCGAGGCGGTCAGGGTGATGACGCCGCGCTCGCCGTCGTCATCCAGCGGATCAAGCGCGGCCATGCCCAGCGCGCTCAGCGAGGCCAGGCGATAGCTGGCCACGAGAATGCCGAGGATCGAATATTGATAGTTTTCGGTGGAGAAGCGCTTGAATTCGCCGGTCTCCTTGTCGCGCGAAATGGTCTTGCCGCCCTTGGAGGTTTGCGCGCAATGGACGAGGATGCGCTCCTGGCCGTGAGCGGCGCGGGCCCTGGCGAAGCCGGCGACCACACTCTCTTCGTCGGTGACGTTGACGTTGCAGAAGATGGCGCCGATTTCCTTGGCGACCGCCTCGCCCTTTTCGGCGTTCATATCGAAGATAGCGACCTTGGCGCCGGCGGCGGCCAGCGCCGTCGCGCTCGCCCGGCCAAGTCCCGACGCCCCGCCGGTGACGACGGCGGCGGTTTGATGGGTGATCTGCATGGTGGTGTCTCCTTGGGCGTGCGAGGGTGGGTGATCGGGGTCGACGATCCCTAAACCTTTTGCGCCGTGATCCAGGCGTCGACCACGCCGTCGAGAACATCCAGCGGCGTGCGGCCGCAGGACAGGCCCGCTTCGTGGAAATCCTTGATGTCGAAACGCGCGCCGAGCGCCTGTTTCGCGCGGGCGCGGGCGCGGATCCAGACGGTGTGGCCGAGCTTGTAGCTGCACGCCTGGCCCGGATTGGCGCAATAGCGCTCGACCTCGCGCGCGGTGGCGCCGGGCGCATCGCCCTCTAGATCGATGAAGTAGGCGATGGCTTTTTCCCGGCTCCAACGCAGATGATGCAGGCCGGTGTCGACCACGCAGCGGGCGGCGCGAAACAGCTGGGCGCGCAGATAGCCGATGCGGCCGAGCGGATCGTCGTCATACATGCCGATTTCGTCGGCGAGTTGCTCGGCGTAAAGCGCCCAGCCCTCGGCGTATCCGGAAAAGCCCAGGGTCTTGCGGATCAGCGGCAGCTCGGTGTTGGAAAGCGCCAGACCGCCCTCCAGCTGGTGGCCGGGCAGGCCTTCGTGAAACGTCGTGGTCGAGAGCGCCCAGCGCGGCCAGTCGGCGGTGTCGTGCAGGTTGAAATAGACCAGGCCCGGGCGCGATCCGTCCAGCGCCGGCCCCTGCGAGAAGGCCATGGCGGCGCCCGCCTCGGTGGCTGACGGCACCCGGCGCACCTCGAAGGTGTAAGGCGGCAGGCGCTTGAAACTCGCCGGCAGGCGCGGGCGGATGGCGGCGAGCCGGGCGTTGCAGAAGGCGATCGCGGCCGCCTTGCCGTCATCCGTATTGGGGAAGAGATTGGCCGGGTCCTGATAGAGCGCGCGCATGCGCTCGCCGATCGTGCCCTTGGTCATGTTCTGCGCGGCGAGCAGGCGATCGAGCCGGCCGCCGATCTCCGCCACCTGCTCGAGACCGAGTTTGTGCACGGCGTCCGGCGACAATTTCGTGGTGGTCGTCGCCTGCAGCGCGGCGGCGTAAAAGGCCGGACCCTCCTTCAATTTCCACAAGCCCGCGTCGTGCGTCGCGCCCGCGCGCAGACGCTTCGCCTCGGCGATCTGGCGATCCAGCGCCGGCGCGATCTTGCTCTCGTAGACGCGCGCCGCCTCGTCGCCATAACGCGGCGCCAAGCCCTTGGCCGCCGTGCGCTTCTTCAGCGACGTCACCAGCAGGCTCTGATCGGCCGGCGTGCGCAGGGCCGTCATCTGCTGAAGGGCAAGGTCGAGCAGGAAATCGGGCGGCGTCACGCCCAACCCTGCGTCATGGGCCATCTGCGCGGTGTTGTCGTCAAGCGCCATGGCGAAGGCGCTCAGCCTTGAAAGATAGGCCTGGGCGTCGGCGTCGGTCTCAATCTTGTGCTTGGTGTCGAGGAAATCGGGAACCGACTGATAGGCCCCCGTCAGCTGGCTGACCACATAGGGCGAAGGACCGTAGGAGGCGCCGCCGAAATCGAAGGCCTGGATCGCCGCGGCGCTCTGGCGGGTATAGGCGACCGTGTCGTAATCGACCTTGGCCGTGCGCGAGAGGTCGGCGCGATTGATGGCGGCCAGTCGACGTTGCTGATCGAGGGTCAGGGCCTTGGCGGCGGCGATGCCTGCGACCGAACGGTCGCTGAGGTTGGCTCTCAGATCGGCGTTGGCGCCGGTGTCGAGACCGAGCTGGGTCGCCGATTCAGGGCGTTCGCGCAAATCCTCCTGAACAAAGGTGTCGAACAGCGCCCGCAGCCGCGCGTCCGCTCCCGTCGCCTCGGCGCTTGCCCCGAGGGGCAGCGCGGCGGCGGCCGCCGTGGTGAACATGACGTCGCGGCGGTTCAGCATGGGGCCTCCTGGGCTTATGGCCGGATCCGAACGAAGACGCGGCGAGGGTCGCTCGAGCGATGGTGTGAACGACGGCCCCGGGAATAATGGATCGGCGCGACAACGCCAAGTTGACCCCAAGTGATGATTGATATGCGAGCGCGAGCGTGGCAAGCGAAACGCCACGCATCACGATATTCGAGGAAACGACCCATGTCTGAAGCCTATATCATTGACGCCGTCCGCACGCCGCGTGGGGTTGGCAAGCCTGGCAAGGGGGCTTTGTCGCACCTGCATCCGCAGCATCTGGGCGCGACGGTGCTCAGAGCGCTGAAAGAGCGCAATAATCTCAATACGGCCGAGGTCGACGACATCGTTTTCAGCACCAGCACGCAGCGTGGCAAGCAGGGCGGCGACCTTGGCCGCATGGCCGCGCTGGCGGCGGGTTATGACATCAAGGCCAGCGGCATGACGCTGGACCGCTTCTGCGGCGGCGGCATCACCGCAGTGAACATCGCCGGCGCCCAGGTCATGTCCGGCATGGAGGATCTGGTCATCGCCGGCGGCGTCGAGATGATGTCCTATACCGCGCAACTGGGGGCCGAGGACTTCGCCGCCGGGATCACGCCCCTGGGCATGGGCTCGGGCAATGCGGCTCTGATGAAGATGCACCCGCAGTCGCACCAGGGCGTGTGCGGCGACGCCATCGCGACGATGGAGGGGATCAGCCGCGCCGATGTCGACGCGCTCGGCCTCGAAAGCCAGCGCCGCGCCGATGTCGCCATCCGCGAGGGCCGCTTCGCCAGGAGCCTGATCACCGTGCTCAATGAAGACGGTTCGGTGGCCCTCGATCATGAGGAGTTTCCCCGCCCGCAGACTACCGCCGAGGGCCTCGCCGGCCTCAAGGCGTCGTTCGACGCCATCGCCGACGCATCAATCCAGGCCGACGGAACCACCTTCCGCCAGTTGATCAACCAGCGCTATCCGGATCTGAAATGGACCGGCGTCCATCACGCCGGCAATTCCTCGGGCGTGGTCGACGGCGCCGCGGCCCTGCTGCTCGCCTCCAAAGCCTATGCCGACAAGCACGGTCTGAAGCCGCGCGCGCGCATCGTCGCCACCGCCAATATCGGCGATTGCCCGACCCTGATGCTCAACGCTCCGGTTCCCGCCGCGCGCAAGGTGCTGGCCAAGGCCGGCCTGACCGTCGACGACATCGATCTGTGGGAGATCAACGAGGCCTTCGCCGTCGTCGCCGAGAAGTTCATCCGCGACCTCAGGCTCGACCGCGACAAGGTCAATGTGAACGGCGGCGCCTGTGCGCTCGGCCACCCGATCGGCGCGACCGGCTCGATGCTGATCGGCACGGTTCTGGACGAGCTGGAGCGGCGCGACCTCAAGCGCGGCCTCGTCACCATGTGCGCCGCCGGCGGCATGGCGCCGGCGATCATCATCGAACGGATATAGGCCCCTGGCGCAGGAAGATTTTAGACGGAACCGTCCAAAATCTTAAATCCTGCTCTAGAATCAAAAGTGTAGAGCCTGATTGAAGCGTTCGCGTCTGTTCCGTGCAAACGCATCAGGCTCTGGCGCTCCGCGGTCAGGCGAACACCACGGTTTTCGAACCGTTGGCGATCACCCGGTGATCGACGCTCCAGCTGACGGCGCGGGCGAGCACCTTGCATTCCACCTCCTGGCCGAGCGCCACCATCTGCTCGGGCGTGAAGGCGTGGGTCACATGGCTGGCGTCCTGGGCGATGATCGGACCCTCGTCCAGGTCGGTGGTGACGAAATGGGCGGTGGCGCCGATCATCTTCACCCCGCGCGCGTGAGCCTGATGATAGGGTTTGGCGCCCTTGAAGCTTGGCAGGAAGCTGTGATGGATATTAATACAGCGGCCGGCGAGATGCGCGCACAGCCGGGGCGAGAGCACCTGCATGTATCGCGCCAGGACGATCAGATCGAGGTCGAGATCGTCGACCAGGGCCATGAATTTGGCTTCCTGTTCGTCCCGATTTGCTTGGGTGACCGGCAGGTGGTGGTAGGCAATGCCGTTCCATTCGACGAATGAACGCATGTCGTCGTGGTTGGAGAGGACCGCCGGAATCTCGATCGGCAGCAGGCCCGAGCGCCAACGGTGCAGGAGGTCGTTGAGGCAATGGCCGAATTTGGAGACCGCGATCAGGACGCGCGGCTTCTTGGACCGATCATGCAGGCGCCAATCCATGCCAAACCGCTCGGCCACCGGCGCGAACCCGGCCTTGATGGCCTCAAAGGCCGGCGCGCCGCCCCCGTCCGGATGGAACACCACGCGCATGAAAAATCTATCCGTCGACGGATCATTGTACTGATGGGATTCGGCGATGGTGAAATCATGGTCGGCGAGAAAGCTCGACACCGCCGCGACAATGCCCTTTCGCTCAGGACAGCGCACCACGATCACATAGTGGGTGTTTTCAGATGTCACGCCGAGGGGGCCCCATTGCGAGAAAAATCGCTTTAACAAATTGGAATAGCTGGCGCACCCGACAGGATTCGAACCTGTGACCTCTGCCTTCGGAGGGCAGCGCTCTATCCAGCTGAGCTACGGGTGCCTAGAGCCTGATGCGGTTGCACGGAACAGATACAAATGCTTCAATCAGGCTCTAAACTTATTGAATCTGGAGCACGATGATTTTTGATGATTCCATCAAAAATCATCGTGCTCTAGGGCCGCTTAGGTCGCGACGCGGGATCGTCTAGCGGAAAAGCGGCGCGGGCGCCAACCGCGCGATCATGACGTGACCGAAGCTATGTCCCGCGCCGTCGAGGTCAGAGAGACGAACACATCCTCCAGATCCGGCTCCTCGGTGCGCAGATCCTTGATCTGGATGCCGGCGGCGCGGACGGCGGCGAGAACCTGTTCGACGCCGGCCTCGGCGGTCTTGAAGTCCACGGCCAGTTCGCCGCTGGGGCGCAGACGGGCCTGAAAGGGCGAAAGATCCGGCGCCATGGCAAGGGGCTCACCGGGGGTGACGACCACCGATCGCGAATCCAGGCGGCGCAACAGCTGCGCCGTCGGTTCGCACGCCACCAGTTCACCGTGATTGATGATGGCGATGGTGTCGCACAGGGCCTCGGCCTCTTCGAGATAGTGGGTGGTCAAAACGACGGTGACGCCGCGGGCGTTGAGCGATTCGACATAGCCCCACAGCTGGCGGCGCAGCTCGACATCCACACCGGCGGTCGGCTCGTCCAGCACCAGCACCGGCGGATTGTGCACCATGGCCTTGGCGACCATCAGGCGCCGTTTCATGCCGCCCGAAAGCTGGCGCACATAGGCGTCGGCCTTGTCGGTCAGACCCATAGCGGCGAGGAGCTCGTCGGTGCGTCGCTCGCGCTTGGGCACGCCATACAGGCCCGCCTGCACCTCCAGCGACTCGCGCGGGGTGAAGAAGACGTCGGTGGCGATTTCCTGCGGCACCACGCCGATCGCCGCCTTGGCGTCGCGGGTCTGCTCGTCAATATCGCGATCCCAGATCGACACCTTGCCGGCGGATTTGCGGGTCAAGCCCGAGAGGATGTTGATGAAGGTCGATTTGCCGGCGCCGTTGGGGCCGAGGAGGCCGAAGATCGAGCCGCGCGGGATCTTCAGGTCGATGCCCTTGAGCGCCGCCATCGCCGGGGTGGTGCGGGTGGCCGGGTAGGTCTTGAACAGGCCGGTCGCTTCGATGGCGTAGTTAGGAAGATGCATGGGACCCTTGGCGATGAGCGCGAATTGACGGCGCGCGCCTTGGCGTCATACCTAAGCATCCAACGCTCGAAAGGCCACCCTGACATGCCCATCCCGCCATCGGCGCCGGAAATTATCGAGGTCACCAGCCACCGAGTCGCCTGCGACGGCGTCGGCGGGGCGCTCGGTCATCCGCGTGTGTGGCTGGAGCTGGGCGAGGCGGGCGTCGCCGAATGCGGCTATTGTGATCGCCGGTTCGTCCTGGTCGCGGCGGCGGAAGTCCCCGAAAACGAGCGGTTCGCGCCGGGCGTCTACGAAGGCGCGGGCGGGCATTAGGCCGAGGCGCTATCCTTCCTCAACAATATCGGCGTTGGTCCACACGTTTTGCACATCGTCGTCGTCGTCGAGGGCGTCGATAAGCTTCATCAGGCCCGGAACGTCGGCGGCGACCACCGGCACGTCGGTCTTGGCCTTCCAGATCAGATTGGTCGATTTGGCCGCTCCGAGCGCCGCTTCCAGCGCCTCGGCGACTTCGGCCAAGTCCTCGAAGGCGGTGTGGATGACGTGGCCGTCTTCGTCGCTGAGGACGTCCTGGGCGCCAGCGTCGATCGCCGCCTCCATGATCTTGTCGTCCGACCCGGCGGCGAGCGGGTAAATGATCTCGCCCAATCGATCGAACAGAAAAGCGACCGAACCGGCGTCGCCCATATTGCCGCCGTTCTTGCCAAACACGGTGCGCACATTGGCCGCGGCGCGATTGCGGTTGTCGGTGAGGACTTCGACGATCAGGCTGACGCCGCCGGGCCCGAAGCCTTCGTAGCGGATTTCCTCATAGGTGTCGGCGTC
Organism: Caulobacteraceae bacterium; assembly: GCA_025352085.1. Taxonomy (GTDB): domain Bacteria; phylum Pseudomonadota; class Alphaproteobacteria; order Caulobacterales; family Caulobacteraceae; genus Acaudatibacter. The sequence goes on from JANXUA010000064.1 coordinate 23,199, forward strand.
GCCGCCCTGCGCCTTCTTGATCGCCCGATCGATATTGTCCTTGGGCATGGATTCGGCCTTGGCGTTGGCGATGGCCAGGCGCAGGCGTGAATTGGCCGCCGGGTCGGGCAAGCCGGCCCGCGCCGCCAGGGTGATGTCGCGGGAAAACTTGGAAAACAGCTTCGAGCGCAGGGAATCCTGACGATCCTTGCGGAACTGGATGTTCTTGAATTTGGAGTGGCCGGCCATGAGTCTTTAAGGTCTAAGCGTTAGCGAGGGCGAGCTTCTAGCGCCCAAGCGGTGTAAACGCCAGTTCGCGGCGCGACAGTCTGACGGGGAGTGTGGGATGGCGGGCAAATCGAGGGGCGTGGCCAAGGCCGGCGTGGCGACCATCGGCGCGGCCACGGTCGGCGCGACGGCCGGCGGCGGCCTCATCGGCGGCCTGGCGGTCGGCGCCATCGCCATGGGCGTGATCGCCATCGGCGCGCTCACGATCGGGCGATTGGTGATCGGTCGCGTATCGGTCCGGAACGTGCATCTCAAACGCCTCGAGATCGACGAGCTGGTCGTTCACCGCGGCCCGGAGCAGCCGTGAGATGACCGACGCGCCGGACCGCGCCAGCTAGACGAGTTCGGCCGCCGCCACGCGGGGGATGGTCGGCGACAGGCGCCCGCCGACCCGGATCGGCTCAACCCGTGTGGCCAGACCCGTGAGCGGGTCGGTTTCGAGATAGACGCCGCACACCGTCGCCGGCCCCTCGGCGGGTTTGTAGCGGCCGCCGGAAATGCGCGTGGTGAAGCGCCGCAGGGGCTCTTCCTTCTGGTTGCCGATGACGCTGTCATAGTCGGCGCAGGCGCCGGCGTCGGTCTGGTAGGCCGTGCCGCCGTTCAGAATCTGAGCGTCGGCGGTCGGCACATGGGTGTGGGTGCCGACGACCAGACTGGCGCGGCCGTCGCAGAAATGACCCATGGCCATCTTTTCCGAGGTCGCCTCGGCGTGCATGTCGATGATGATGGCGTCGGCCACTTCGCCCAGCGGACAGGCGTTCAGGGCGCCGTCGACGGCGGCGAACGGATCGTCCAGGGCGTCCATGTGCACCCGGCCCAGAAGGTTGACGACCAGAACCCGCAATCCGCGCTCGGTTTCGAACAATTGCGCGCCCCGGCCTGGCGCGGCGGCCATGGCCGAATAGTTCAGGGGGCGAATGAGACGGGATTCACGGACGATATACGTCAGAGCCTCCTTCTGATCCCATGAATGATTGCCAAGCGTGAGGCAATCGGCGCCGGCGTTGAACAGCTCGCGCGCGGTGGCCTCGGTGACGCCATAACCGGCCGCCGCGTTCTCGGCGTTGACGATGACGAACTCCAGGCCGAGCGCGCGGCGAAGCCCCGGCAGATGCTCGGCCAAGCCCTCCCGGCCGGCTCGCCCGACAATGTCACCGAAAAAGGCTATGCGCATCGATGATCCTTTCGGACCTCAATATATCCGCTTTCCGTCAAAATGGCGTCCAATGTCTGATCGTGCCCGTCGACGGGAACGTTCTCGACCTCCTGGCCGGCGTAGGCGAGGCCGATGACGAACACCGATCCGGCCGCGCGCAGGTCCGCTAGGGTGCGATCATAGCAACCTGCGCCCTGTCCCAGACGCCCGCCGTGGCGGTCGAAAGCGAGCACCGGCGCGATGATCAGGTCGGGAATGAGCGGCGGCGCGCTCGTCGGCGGGGCGGGAACGCCGAAGACGTCGGGCTGGAGGGCGCGGGGCGTGTCGGCAGCGCGAAAGACCAGCGGCGCGGCGCGGTTCGCCGCGACCGGCAGGGCGAAGCGGACGCCACGGGCCGTCAAACGGGGGGCCGTCAAACGGGCGATCACGGGCGCCGGATCAAGCTCGCCGCCCAGCGCGACATAGCCGCCAACGATGGTGAAGGGCGGCAGGCGATCCAGCGGCAGGGCGGCGGCGGCGCGACCGGCGGCGTCCGGAAAGGCCCGCGCCAAGGCGATCCGGGAGCGGCGCATCGTCGCTCGCAAAACCGTCTTGTCAGGTGTGGCGGGATCGCATGGCATGGCGAACCCCATAGCCTAAAGGTGGCGGCGCCGCGAAAACCGTGAGGGCGTTTTAAATCCCCTCGGACCTGGTCGTTCAGGTGGGCGCTGTGTGTCCAAAACCACGGTTCGGGACAGGGACAGCTCCCTAGGAGGGTATTAAGGTCGGTGGGATTTGGTGCCTTCGACGCGAGCCGCAGCAGACCCGCCGCGTTGTAATCTAGGGCTTCGAAGGGCGGACCTCAAGGTGCAAATCCCACCCGGGCGTGTACGGGTCCGTTTTTCGACGCCCGGTGAACTCAACTGCCCCCTTGTGCTCCGCCAGAATGAGACCACAATCCCTTGTAGGGAACAAAAACTGAATCGGCGGTCAGCCGCGATTCGGTCATGATTCGTTGCGGGCCTGTTCACGCACCGGGCAAATGCGCGTTAACCCTTTCAAACGACTCACGAATGCCGTTGCCATTGTGGGCGACGCGGCCCACATCCTGCAGGCATGAGCGACCGTTCCACCGGACAGGCCCCATCGCGACTGGTCGCGGTTCTGGGTCCGACCAACACCGGCAAGACCCATCTGGCGGTGGAGCGCATGCTCGGCCACGCTTCGGGCATGCTCGGTCTGCCGCTGCGCCTGCTGGCTCGGGAAATCTACGACCGGATCGTCACACTGCGCGGCCCGCGCGCCGTCGCCCTGATCACCGGCGAGGAAAAGATCGTCCCGCCACGCGCGCACTATTTTGTCTGCACCGTCGAGGCCATGCCGCTGACCCGACAGGTGGAGTTTCTGGCCGTAGATGAGATCCAGCTCGTCGCCGATCCGGAGCGCGGGCATTTGTTCACCCATCGCCTGCTCCATGCGCGCGGGACGTTCGAGACCATGTTTCTAGGCGCCGGAACCATGGCCCCTTTGATCCGCCGGCTGTTGCCGGAGGCGCAGATCGTCACCCGCGAGCGGTTCTCCAATCTCACCTACGCCGGCGCCAGGAAGATCACCCGCCTGCCGCGCCGCAGCGCCGTGGTCGCCTTTTCGGCCGATCAGGTCTACGCCATCGCCGAGCTGATCCGTCGCCAGCGCGGCGGCGCGGCGGTGGTGATGGGCTCGCTCAGCCCGCGCACCCGCAACGCCCAGGTCGCCCTCTACCAGTCGGGCGAGGTCGATTTCCTCGTCGCCACCGACGCCATCGGCATGGGCCTGAACATGGATGTCGACCATGTCGCCTTCGCCGGTCTCGACAAGTTCGACGGCCGCCGGTCGCGCGCGCTCTATCCACAGGAGGTCGGCCAGATCGCCGGACGCGCCGGGCGCTATCGCACCGATGGAACCTTCGGCGTCACCGGCGCCTGCCCGGATATGGACGAGGTTCTGGTGGCGGCGGTGGAAAGCCACCGGTTCGAGGCGGTCACCGCGGCGCTGTGGCGCAACGGCCGCCTGGATTTCCAGTCCTTAAGCGCCTTGCAACGCTCGCTCGCGCAACCCGCGCCGCGCGCGGGCCTGAAGGCGTCGGAAGAGGCGATGGACGAACGGGCGCTGCGCCATCTCGCCGCCGATCCCGACGTTGTCGCCCGCAGCGCCGATCGCGCGGCCCTGTTTCGGTTGTGGGAGGCCTGCCAGACTCCCGATTTTCGCAAGACCACGCCCGACGATCACTTCCGTCTGGTGCGAACCTTTTTTGACGACCTGAGCTCGCCCGCGGGGCGGATTTCCGAAGACTGGATGGCCGAACAATTGCGCCATCTCGACCGGCCGGGCGGCGACATCGACGCCCTGTCCACGCGTCTCGCCGGTGTCCGCACCGTCGCTTATGTGGCCAACCGGCCCGACTGGCTGGCGGACACCGGCCACTGGCGCGAGCGCACCCGCATGCTGGAGGACCGCCTGTCGGACGCCCTGCACGACGCTTTGATGGCGAGATTCATTGATCGGCGGACCAGCGCCCTGATGCGTGGCCTCGCCAAGCCGGACGACCTGTTGGCCGGGGTCGCCGCCGACGGCGTAGTGACGGTGGAAGGGCACTATGTCGGGCGTCTGCGCGGCCTGGCGTTCGACGCCGCCAAAGGAACCGGCGCGCTGGAGGCCAAGGCCCTGCGGGCGGCGGCCGACCGGGCGGTGGCGCCGGAGATGGCCCGGCGTCTGGGCGGGCTGGCGGCCGAACCGGACGACGCCTTCGCGCTTCTCGAAACCGGCGAGGTGCTGTGGCGCGGCGAGGCGGCCGGCGCCCTGGCCAATGACCAGCCGTTCAGCCCCGCCGTTCGCCTGCATGGCGAGCTTGGACCGGCGCCGGCGCGCGAGCGGGCGGCGCGGCGGCTGGAAGCCTTCGTCGCCGCCGAAGCCAGCCGCCGCCTCGCGCCCCTCAAACGCCTGACCGAAGCAGTGGCGTCCGGCGCCGTCCGCGGGCTGGCGCGCGGGATGGCCTACCGGCTGATCGAGTCGGGCGGGGTGCTGGACCGCCGGACGGTCGAGGCCGATCTGACCCATCTGAGCCGCGTCGAGCGCCGGGTTCTGCGCGGTTTGGGCGTTCGTATCGGCGCCTTCTGCCTGTGGCTGCCCGGACAGATAACCGCCGACGCCCGTCCGATCGCCTGGGCCTTCGCTGCCCAGGCCGATCGCGATTGGCGACCCGCCGGCGCCGGTCCGTGGCCGGCGCCATCGCCCGCGCCGCCGCCGCGCGCGCTGGGCCTGCGTGGTTTGATGGTCGTCGGACCGCTGATCGTCGCGGCGCTCGCGCTTGATCGGCTCTCGGAGGAAATCCGCAGGCTGGGGCCGCCGCGCGACGGTTTCAGCCTATCGGACGAGGCCCTGAACAGACTGGGTTGGAACGCGACCCAGGCCGCCGCCATTCTGCGCGGGCTGGGGTTCTCTACGGTCAAGGCGCGGGAGCCGGGCACGCCAATCCTGTGGCGACGCCGCCGTCCCTTAACGCCTCGCGTCGACGACGTGAAAGCGCAGCCCGGCTCGCCGTTCGCGGCCCTGGCGGACCTCAATCCCGGTCGCGCCGCCAAACGCCGTCCGCGCCGCAAGCGCGCCACCGGTGCCTGAGAATGCCTGCCGAATCGACGTCTGGCTGTGGCGCGCCCGGTTCTTCAAAACCCGCGCCATGGCGGCGCGCGCGGTCGAGGACGGGCGGATCCGCCTGATGCGGCCGGGTGGATCGCAAATCCGCGTCGACAAGGCGTCCAGACCGGTTCGCCCGGGTGATTCGCTCGTCTTCGCCCTGGGCGGACGCCTGCATGCGGTGCTCATCGAGGGGCTCGGTATACGCCGTGGACCGGCCATCGAGGCGCGCGCTCTCTATGTGACGATCACCGACGCGCCGGTCCAACCATTGACAATCGAGCCCTCGGGCTGACAAACACCCCGGCCCCGCGTGGGCGCCACTCCCTCGCCCAGTCCCGTTTCGCCAAGAGTTTAGCGTTGACCTACATCGTCACCGACGCCTGCATCAAATGTAAGTTCATGGACTGCGTGGAAGTGTGTCCGGTGGACTGCTTCTATGAGGGCGAGAACTTCCTGGTCATCAGCCCCGATGAATGCATCGACTGCGGTGTGTGCGAGCCGGAGTGTCCGGTGGACGCCATCAAGCCGGACACCGAGGACGATCCCGATGGCAAGTGGCTGAAGATCAACACCGACTTCACCAAGCTGTGGCCGAACATCACCGTCAAGGGAGAACCGCCTGCGGACGCCGAGGCGTTCGAGCGCGAGACCGGCAAGTTCGAGAAATACTTCAGCGAAAAGCCCGGCAAGGGCTCCTGAATTTCTGGCGGCCAGGCGGCCGGGCCGCCCGGCGGCCGGGTCCGAATCTATCCAAGCCTTTCAAAGCACGGGATTTTGTGCTAGGGTCTTGATGTCGTTGCGATGAGCGCAAGTCATCCGCGCGACGAAACGCCAAAGCGTCATTGGCCGGAGCCCGGGATGTTTAGACGCCCGGCGAATACGGACGGCGCCCTGGAGGGTCGTTTCAAGGTTTCAGAGCGGAGAGTCCGCAATTGAGCGGGCGCCCAGTCGTCGCTGACGACGATACACAAGGACGTTAAATTGATGACCAGCAAAAGTGAGCACGAGTTCAAAATCGGCGACCACGTCGTCTATCCCGCGCACGGCGTGGGCGTGGTGATCGGTATTGAGCAACAAGATATCGTCGGCGTTTCACTCGAACTCTATGTCATCACTTTCGATCATGAAAAAATGACCCTGCGCGTGCCAACCAAAAAGGCCAAGACCGCGGGTCTGCGCGCCCTAGCCGAGGGCAATATTGTCTCTCAGGCCCTGACCACTCTTAAAGGCCGCGCGCGGGTCAAGCGCACAATGTGGAGCCGCCGGGCGCAGGAATACGAAGCCAAGATCAATTCCGGCGACCTGATTTCCATCGCCGAGGTCGTGCGCGACCTGCACCGCTCGGACACCCAGCCGGAACAATCCTATTCCGAGCGTCAGCTGTACGAATCGGCCCTCGACCGCATGGCCCGCGAAGTCGCCGCCATCGAGCGCATCGACCGCGACGCCGCAATCAGCCTGCTGCATAAATCGCTGCAGAAGGCGGCGTAGGCTCAATCAGTCCTTATAGATGAACGTCATAGCCGGGCGTAAGTCCCGGCTACCCATTCGGCGAGCGGGTGGGTGTAACCGTGCCCGCGCACGGCCATGGCGATGCCTCGCACAATGGATCCTCGGGACTTACGCCCGAGGATGACGGAGATTGGGGTGGGGTGATAACGGGCGGGACTTATGCGCAACCCTGGCTGTCATTGAGAGCGTCGTTATTGAGCCGGGCGGCCGCTTCGGAGGGCGAAATGGAATCCCGCCTATTCGCTGATCGCCGCGACGTCGCGCTCGCCGGTGCGGATGCGCAGGGCCGATTCCAGATCGAGCACGAACACCTTGCCGTCGCCGATCTTGCCGGTGTTGGCGCCGGCGGTGACCGCGTCGATCACCCGTTGGGCGATGTCGTCCATCACCGCGATCTCCAGCCTGACCTTGGGCAGAAGTTTCACCTCGTATTCGGCGCCGCGATAGACTTCGGTCTTGCCTTTCTGGCGGCCATAGCCGCGCACCTCGGTGACCGTCAGACCCGAGGCGCCCGCCTGGGTGACGGCTTCAAGCACCGTATCCAAACGGCTGGGCTTGATCACCGCAACGATCATCTTCATGGCGCGCGCTCCTTAGGCAAGAGCCTGATGCGTTTGCACGGAACAGATGCGGACGCTTAAATCAGGCTCTACACTTTTGATGCTAGAGCAAATTATCCCGGTTCAGACGAACCCGTCTGAGAGGGGTTTGCTATAGGGGGCGTCCTTCATAACACGCGCCGACCCAAGTCCGTCCAGACCCCGTCCCTCCAGTCCTTGACGCGCGGGGTTGCCGCCGACCGGGGCAAGCACCCGCCGCGCCCGCGCCGGCGCCCGGGCGCCTTTGCCCCGGGGACGGACGGCGAAGGTCTGTTTCACCGCCTCCATGAGGATAACCCCCGCGAACGGGGGCCAGAGCACCGAGCCGACCTGCTCAAAGCCTTCGGCCCAGCGCGCGGCCCAGCGCACCGGCGGCGCATAAAGCGCGCGCGTCCAGCCGACTGGGGTGAGATCAACCTCGCGCACCAGATCTTCAAGCTGCCGGCGGCTGAACGGTCGGCCGTGCCCGAACGGACTGCCTTCCGCGTTGGCCCACAGACCGTGACGCGCCGTCACCGCCAGGATCACCCGCCCGGACGGCGCCAGCACCCGGCACACCTCGCGCAGGACCGCGGCCGGGTTGTCGCACTCCTCCAGCGCGTGGACGAGGAGGACGCGGTCGAACAGGGCGTTGGGCAGCGGCATGGCCGCGTCATCGACCAGACAGGCGCGGTTGCGTCCGCCCGCCGGCCAGGCTTCCACGCCCTGCCCCGCCGGCATGGCCGCGACCACGCGGCGCGCGCGCTCGTTGACACCGGTGATGAAGGGCGTGGCGTAGCCGAGGGCCAGAACATCGAGGCCGACGCCGTCACCCCACACTTCGGCGACCTTGCGCGACACCATCGCGCGCGCCGCCGCCCCCAGGGGCGTGGCGTAGAATTCCCGCAAATCAAGCACGCTCTGGCGCATCAAATCTCCCGTTCACCGCGCCATTAATGTAAAGAACGATGGCGCGTCTGTCCTCATTGTCCGAAAATCGATCATGACCCTGACCATCCGCCAGTTCGCCTGCCTGTCCGACAACTATGGCTTCGTGATCCGCGACGAGGCGAGCGGCCTGACCGCCTGCATCGATACGCCCGACGCCGACGCGGTGATGGCCGAGCTGGCGGCCGCAGGCTGGGGGCTCGATTTCATCTTCAACACCCACTGGCACCCCGATCACGCCGGCGGCAACGCCCAGATCAAGGCGGCGACCGGCGCGACCATTGTCGGCCCGGCCGAGGTGACGCGGATCGCGCCGCTCGACCGCACTGTCGCTGGCGGCGACGTGGTTGAGCTGGGGCAAACCCGTTTCGACGTGCTCGACACCGGCGGCCATACGCTGGGTCATATCGCCTATGTTGATCGGGTCGGCGGCGCTGCCTTTGTCGGCGACACCCTGTTCGCCCTCGGCTGCGGGCGCCTGTTTGAAGGCACGCCGCTGCAGATGTGGACCAGCCTGCAGCGGCTGGCGGCCCTGCCGGACGACACCCGCGTCTATTGCGCCCACGAATACACCGCCGCCAACGCCCGTTTCGCCCTGAGCGTCGACGCCGATCCCGCGGTGGCGGCGCGGGCGCAGGCGGTGTTCGCAGCCCGCGCGCGGGGAAAGGCGACGGTTCCGACCACCATCGGCCAGGAGAAGGCCACCAACCCCTTCCTGCGCGCGCCGCGCATTGGCGCCTCGCCGGGGCGGACCGACGATCAGGCCTTCGCCGCGATTCGCGCGGCCAAGGACGTGTTCGCGGGGTAGAGCCTGACGCGTTCAGACGGAACAGATCTGAACGCTGAACCAGGCTCTACACTTTTGAATTTAGAGCGGGATTCAGATTTGGACGGTGCCGTCTAAAATTGTCCCGTTCTAGGCTCGCCTATTTCACGCCCAGCGTCCGGCCGATACGCGCCGAGGAAGGACGCCCGGCGAATCCCAGCGCCGGCGCGACGGTGATCGTCAGAACCCCGCCACGCTGGACCACGCCGCTCTTTAAGCCGCGATCGACCTCGACCTTGCCGATCCGCGTCAGGATCCGCCGGCCCTCGGGCCGCCCGGCGAGGCTGCTGATGGCCTCGCCGGCGACGACCGTCGCGTCGGCGATCAAGCCATCGGAAGCCGGATCGGCGTCGGGCGCCTCGAAGGCGATCAGGTGGCGCGCGGCGTGGCCGGCGCGCAGGCTGGCCTGGACAAGGCGCTGATAGAGCGCCGACGCGCCGACCGGGGTGATCCGCAGGGACGCCGGCGCGTCCGCATCCGCCGCCGCCGCCGCGCCGCTTGGGCGCCGGGTCGTGAACACGGTTACTCCGCCCATCTGGTTGGTGCGCAACAGCGTTCGCCCAGTGTCGTCGATATAGATCAGATCGCCGCGCGGACCGCGCGCGCCGGTCAGCACCCAGACCTCGGGATTGTCATCGAACTTGAGCAACACGCGATCATTCGCATGATCCAGAACGAAGCCGCCGCCCTCGTCAATCTGATAGTGGGCCGGCTTGCGCCGCGCGGCCGCCGACTCAGCAGGGCCGTCGTGATAGCCCAGGATGCGCGCGATCCACGCCGGCGCCGCCGGCGCCACGCCGGCCGTGACGGTCAGGGCAACCGCAGCCAGCAAGACGAGCCGCGCCCGCCGGCCGCGCCTGGATTTGAGCCTCGCGATCATGGCGGGGAGCATAGGTCTTGATCGCGCTGCATGTGAATTCGGCGCCGGAGCCAGCTAGCCGACGATGTATTGCCCGCCGTTTACGCTCAAGGTCGCGCCGGTGATGAAGCCGGCGTCCTCGGCGGCCAGGAAGGCGACACAGCGGGCGATCTCATCGGCCATGCCCAGGCGTCCCACCGGAATGCCGGCGATGATCTGGTCGAGCACGGCTTTGGGCACGGACATGACCATTTCGGTGTCGATATAGCCGGGCGCGATAGTGTTGACCGTAATGCCCTTTTTCGCATTTTCCTGTGCGAGGGCCTTGGAAAAGCCGATCATGCCGGCCTTGGCCGCGGAATAGTTCGTCTGCCCCATCTGGCCCTTCTGGCCGTTGATCGAGCTGATGTTGACGATCCGGCCATAGCCGCGCTCGCGCATGCCCTCGATGACATTGCGAGTCATGTTGAAGATCGAGGCGAGGTTGACGTGGATCACGTCGTTCCACTGCTCTTCGGTCATCTTGTGCAGGACCGCGTCGCGGGTGATGCCGGCGTTGTTAACCAGAACGTCGATCGGTCCGAACGCCGCCTCGACCTTGGCCACCGCCGCCTTGCAGTCGGCGAAACTGGAGACATTGCCCTTGACGACCAGCACGCCGAGCTCATCGGCGCAGGCCTGGGCGGCGACTTCATTGCCGGCGTAGCCCGCCGCGACGCTGTAGCCCGCCGCCTTGAGCCTAGCGGCGATCGCCCGGCCGATGCCCCGGGTCCCTCCGGTCACGAACGCGGTTCTCATGATGCAATTTCTCCCTGATGATCCGCTGCGTCTTTGGCGCACGGCGGTGATAGTTCGATGACGGGCCTAGACGGCCTCGACACACATGGCCACGCCCATGCCGCCGCCGACACACAAGGTGGCGAGGCCCTTTTTGGCGCCCGACCGCTTCATCTCGTGCAACAGGGTGGTCAGGATGCGCGCGCCCGAGGCGCCGATCGGGTGGCCGATGGCGATGGCCCCGCCGTTGACGTTGACCTTGGCGGCGTCGAGACCCAGTTCGCGCACCACCGAAATCGACTGGGCGGCGAAGGCCTCGTTGGATTCGATCAGATCGAGGTCGGCGATTTTCCAGCCCGCCTTTTCCAGGGCCTTGCGGCTGGCCGGAATGGGGCCGGTGCCCATGATTTCCGGCTCGACGCCGGCGTGCGCCCACGACGCGATCCGCGCCATCGGCTTGAGACCCCGCTTGGCCGCCTCGGCGGCGGTCATCAGCACCAGGGCCGCGGCCCCGTCGTTCAGCCCGGACGCGTTGGCCGCGGTCACCGAACCGTCCTTGGTGAAGGCCGGACGCAGACCGGACATGCTCTCATAGGTGGCGCCGTGACGGATATATTCGTCCTGATCGACAACCACGTCGCCCTTGCGACCCTTGATGGTGACCGGCGCGATTTCGCCGGCGAATTTGCCGCTTTTCTGCGCCGCCTCGGCCTTGTTCTGCGACGCGACGGCGAAGCGATCCTGATCTTCGCGGGTGATCTGCCAGCGCGCGGCGATGTTTTCCGCCGTCTGGCCCATGTGATAGCCGTGGAAGGCGTCCCACAGACCATCCTTGATCATGGTGTCGACAAAGCCGAGGTCGCCCATCTTCTGGCCGTTGCGGATATTGGCCGCGTGCGGCGACTGGCTCATGCTTTCCTGACCGCCCGCCACGACAATCGCCGCGTCGCCGGCGGCGATCTGCTGGGCGGCCAGGGCTACGGCGCGCAGGCCCGATCCGCACAGCTGATTGAGGCTCCACGCCGGGCTCTCCACCGGCACGCCGGCGTTGACCGCCGCCTGGCGCGCAGGTCCCTGGCCGGCGCCAGCCTGCAAGACCTGGCCCATAATCACCTCATCGACATCCGACGCCGCTATGCCGGCCCGCTCGATCGCCGCCTGGATGGCGATCTTGCCCAGGTCGTGGGCCGGTACCCCCGAAAGGGCGCCGTTGAACGAGCCGACCGGTGTGCGGGCGGCGGAAACGATGACGATGTCGGACATGGCGGGTGGGCTCCGGAATTTTATCGAAGGGCGGCTTTATCAGGATTGCAATATACCATGCCCAATTTTGCGGACAGGGTCACGCGGATATGCGAGCGGCCCGCCGCCCGCCGCGCTGGCGTAAGGCGATAGTATGAGAGATAAGGACGCCTAACGGGCCGAATTGAACCGCAAGGCCCAAGCGAACTCCAAGGGACGTGAGAATGTCGAAGGAAGCTGAATCTGGAGCGGCGCCGCGCGCGGCGGGCGAAAAGGTCGTCATCCAGAAATACGCCAATCGCCGCCTCTACAACAAGGCGACCAGCAGCTACATCACCTTGGACGATCTCTCGCAGATGGTGAAGGACGGCGTGGATTTCGTGGTCTTCGACGCCAAGAGCGGCGAGGACATCACCCGCAAGGTGCTGACCCAGATCATTTTCGAGGAAGAAGGCCGCGGACAGAACCTGCTGCCGATTCCGTTCCTGCGCCAGCTGATCGGCTTTTACGGCGACCGCATGCAGGCCTTCCTGCCCAGTTTTCTGGAATTGTCACTCGACAGCTTCATCCGCCAGCAGGAACGCATGCGCGAGCAGTTCACCGCCGTCACGCCGCCCGGGATGGGCGTGCTTGACGAACAGATCCGGCAGAACATGATCCTGTTCGACCGGGCCATGAAGATGTTCACCCCCTTCGCCTTCCGCAGCGACGAGGTCGCGCCGCCCGCGCCCAAAGCCGCCGCCGCGAAAGACGACCCCAGCCTGGCTGAAATCAAACGCCAGATGGCGGCCATGCAGGCTCAGATCGCCGCCCTCTCAAAGAAATAGGCGGGCGGCCTCGTCCCCGACGGACGGCGCATTGCCGGTTAGGAAGCGATCGGCTAGAAGCGCGCCCTTCCATCCCGTCACTCCTCAACGCCCCAAGAGACCCTCAATTACGCCATGGCCGACCCCACCCCGACCGACACCGCCCCCATCTCCGGCAATGTGCTGTTCTACTCCAAGCCCGAGCCCCTGACGCCCGAGCTGCACGGCAAGATCGGCCTGCGGCGCGTTGACGGACCGTTCGCCTTCGCCGCCGGCAGCCAGATCGCGCCGCTCACCGTGGCTGAATTTCCCATGGCGTCCTCGTCCTATCCGATCATTTTCGCCGGCGAACGGTTTCAGCCTCTGGCCGTCATGGGCGTCAGCAACGACACCAACATGTTCATTCAGGCCAACGGCCTGTTTGAGCCGGGGATGTACATCCCTGCCTACATCCGCCGCTATCCGTTCGTTCTGGCCAACGACTCGGCCAACGAGCAGCTGGTGGTGTGTATCGACCGCAACGCGACCATGGTGGGCGACCTGCCCGACCTGCCGTTCTTCGACCCTGCCGGCCAACCGACCGACTACACCAAGAACTGCATCCAGTTCTGCAATGATTTCGAGACCGAAAACCGCCGCACCGAATCGTTCGTCGCCTTGCTGACGGAGCTCGATCTGCTCGAGACCCGCAAGCAGATGTTCACGCCGACCAATCCCGACGGCTCCCTCGGTCAGCCGCAGGAAGTCGCCGAGTATTTCGCGGTGTCCGAGGACAAGCTGAAGGCCCTGCCCGAAGCCAAGATCCGCGAGCTGATGGACAACGGCGCCCTGCCGCAGATCTACGCCCATTTGATTTCGCTCAACGGCTGGGACCGCCTGGTGAGCCTGGCCCTGATCCGCCAGTCCCTCGCGCCGACGGCGGCGAACCTGAACTAACCAAAAGCCGGGATCAGCCCGGACCGGACTGGAGGTCGCCGTGCGCCTGTTGTCGAAGTCGTGGACGGCGCCGGCCCTCCTCGCCGCCGCGCTTATCGGCCCGGTCCAGGCCGCGCCGCGTTCCGCTCCCCTGACCGCCGGCGCCGTCGCCTCGCCCGATCGCTACGGCGCTCAGGCGGCGCGCGAGGTGCTCCAAGCCGGCGGCAACGCCGTCGACGCCGCCGTGGCGACCGGTTTCGCCCTGGCCGTCACCTATCCGGACGCCGGCAACCTCGGCGGCGGCGGGTTCATGACCCTCTACGTCGACGGCAAGCCGTATTTCCTCGACTATCGCGAGACCGCGCCCGCCGCCGCCTCCGCCGGTATGTATCTGGACGCCAAGGGCGCGCCGATCGTCGAGCGTAGCCTGGTCGGACCTCTGGCCGCGGGCGTTCCGGGCACGGTGCGCGGCCTGGCCGAGGCGCATCGTCGGTTTGGCAGGCTTTCCTGGGCGCGCGACATGGCCCCGGCGATACGGTTCGCTGAGCAAGGCTTCGTGGTCCCGCTGCAATTGGACGCCTTTCGCCAGTCGGAGCGCGGACCCTTCATCGGCGTCGCCAACTTCGACCGCTATTTTGACGCCATGCGCACGGGGCGCCTGTTTCGCCAGCCAGAGCTGGCCGCCACCCTACAGCGGATCGCCAAAGGCGGCGACGCCGAGTTCTACACCGGCAAGACCGCTGATCTGCTCGTCGCGCAAATGGCGCGCGGGCCTCATCCCGGCCTGATAAGCAGGGCCGACCTCGCCGGCTACAAGGCCCTCTGGCGCGCGCCGTTGGTCGGCGACTGGCGCGGCTACCGCGTCATCACCGCCCCGCCGCCCAGCTCGGGCGGCATTGCCCTGATGCAGCTTTTGATCATGAAACAGGACGACGCGGCCCTGTTTCACGGCGTCGCGCTCAATTCGCCGCAATACATCCACCTGGTTTCGGAGATTGAAAAGCGGGTGTTCGCCGACCGGGCCGAATATCTGGGCGACCCGGATTTCGTGAAGGTTCCCGGCGCCGCCCTGATCGATCCGACCTATCTGGCCAAACGCGCCGCGCAGGTCGATCCGGTGAAGCCGTCGGCCACAACGGGCGTGACGCCCGGTCTGGAAAAGCCGCAGACCACGCATTTCTCGATCGTCGACCGCTGGGGCAACGCCGTCTCCAACACCTATACCTTGAACGGCACGTTCGGGGCGGGCGTGGTGGTCGAGGGGGCGGGCTTCCTGCTCAATGACGAGATGGACGATTTTTCGGTCAAGCCCGGCGCGCCCAACCAGTTCGGCGTCGTCGGCGGCGCGGCCAACGCCATCGCCCCCTTCAAACGCCCCCTGTCGTCGATGACCCCGACCATCCTGACCCGGGACGGCCATGTCGCCATGGTGATCGGCACCCCCGGGGGATCGCGCATCTTCACCTCGGTGTTCCAGGTGCTGGAAAACGTCTACGACTTCAACCTGCCGCTGGCCGCCGCGCTGGCCAAACCGCGCTTCCACCACCAGCTCTTTCCGGAAAACACGGTATATTCCGAACCCTACGCGCCGTTTTCGAAGAGCCTTCAGGACGCGCTGAAACGTCGGGGCTACCGCACCGAAGCACAGGACTTCAACGGCGATATCGCGGCGATCGAGATCAATGGGCAAACCCCGACCCCCACCGCCGACCCGCGCGGGCGGGGGGTGGGAATGGTTGTGAAGTAAGAGCTTCGCTGCCGCCAGGCTTTCAATCGTCTAGCTTACGTTGCACGGTGTGCTGGGATCGTGGGCCGAAGCGCAAAACCGATGGTGGATCAGACAAACGCCGGGGCCGACTGGGGGGCGGACGAGCTGGATGCGATCGTCGCCGACTATTTCGCCATGCTAGACGCGGAACGGTCCGGACAATCTTACGTAAAAGCTCACCACAACAGAGCCGTGAGCCAATTGATTGGCCGCTCGCATCGTTCCATCGAATTCAAGCACATGAATATATCGGCGGTTCTGCGCAATCTGGGTATGCCGACCATAAGAGGCTACATGCCTGCGTCCAACTTCCAGAAAGCCATTCTCGGTGCGATCGAACGGCATCTGTCCGGTCCATCAATACTCTCGAGACTGGATCAGTTAGCCCCGACCGGGGTTGCTGACGGCAATGTTGCAGCGACTCTGTTTGTGGAAACTCCACCGATGGTCGACGTCAACCCAAATTTGAATTCAAATCGCGATGCGCTTGAACGTCTGGTCCGGAAATTTGACCCAACCGAGCGAGACGCACGTAATCGCGATTTGGGTAAAGCGGGCGAGGCCCTTGTCTTGGAGTTCGAGCGTCACCGCCTTCGACGAGAGGAACGACGGGACTTGGCCGCAAAAGTGCGCTGGGTCGCGCAGGAGGACGGTGGCGGCGCAGGCTACGACATCCTCTCTTTTGACACGTCCGGTCGGGAACGGCTGATCGAGGTCAAGACAACACGAGGCATAAGTACGACGCCGTTCTTTCTTAGCAGCAACGAGCGGTCGTTGGCCGACGAACGACCCGAGGAATTCCGAATTTTTCGCGTCTATGAATATGGCGTTGCGCCCAAGGTGTTCAAACTACATCCACCCTTGGAACAATTTGTGCGTCTTGAACCAACCACCTACCGTGCATCATTCGGATAGACCCCTACCGCGCGAACACGCTCCGGGTCAGGCATGAGAACACCAGCCTTCCGGCCTCGTCCAGCAGATCGTGCTGGGCGATGACGAGGCCTTTGCCGTCGCCGACCGGATCCTTGCCCATGACGGTCATGCGGCCACGCAGAAGTTCTCCGGCGGGAGGATTGCGGGCCCACCGCAGGGCGTCGACGCCGACGCGTTTGGTCTGCGGCCAGTCGGCCGAGGCGGCGGCGTCCAGGCGGCTCCACAGAGCGAAGACCATGACGTCGGGCGCGCCCTGCTCAAGGGTCCAGCCGGGCGTGAAGGCGTCGACAAAG
>JANXUA010000065.1 GCA_025352085.1 Caulobacteraceae bacterium
CCATGATATATTTACGCCGCAAACGATGTCCAGACGACAGCTCGCGGGCTGGGTAAATATGTAATGTCAGCGTTTCCTCGGTTTCTTATGTGCCCACCCTCCCACTCTACTCCACCCGCGCCACCACCTCCGCCAGCTTGCCGACGATCTCGTCGATGTGGCTCTGCTCGATGATCAGCGGCGGCGAGAGGGCGATGGTGTCGCCGGTCACCCGGATCAGCAGGCCCTCGTCGAAACAGCGCTGGAAGACTTCCATGCCCCGCGCGCCCGGCGCGCCTGGGCGCGGCTCCAGTTCGATGCCGGCGACGAGACCAAGATTGCGCACATCGATCACGTGCCGGGTTCCTCGCAGGCCATGCATGGCGTCGGCGAACGGCGCGCTCATGGCGCGGGCGCGTTCGAACAGGCCCTCCTCGTGATAGGTTTCCAGGGTCGCGAGGCCCGCCGCCGCCGCCAGCGGGTGGCCGCTGTAGGTGTAGCCGTGGAAAAGCTCGATCCCCGGCGCCGCGCCGCTGACGATCCCGTCATAGACGCGCGATGAGGCCACCACCGCGCCCATCGGCACGGCGGCGTTGGTCAGGCCCTTGGCGCAGGTGATCATGTCCGGCGTCACCCCGAAATATTCCGCCGCCGACGCCGCGCCGAGGCGCCCGAACGCGGTGATCACCTCGTCGAAGATCAAAAGTATGCCGTGCCGTGTGGCGATCTCGCGTAGGCGCTCAAGATAGCCGACCGGCGGGATCAGGACGCCGGTCGATCCGGCCACCGGCTCGACGATCACCGCGGCGATGGTCTCGGCGCCGTGCAGGGCGACCAGGCGCTCCAGATCATCGGCGAGATCCGCGCCCGCCGCGCGCTGACCGCGCTGGAACACGCCTCCAGCCGGATCGTGAGTGTGGCGCAGGTGATCGACACCCGGCAGCAGGGCGCCGTACTGGCGGCGGTTGCCGACGATGCCGCCGACGGAAATGCCGCCAAAGCCGACGCCGTGATAGCCCCGCTCGCGCCCGATCAGGCGCGTGCGCGTCCCCTGCCCGATCGCCTTTTGATAGGCCAGCGCGATCTTCAACGCGCTGTCGACCGCTTCGGAGCCGGAATTGCAGAAGAACACCTGGTCGAACCCGGGCGGGAACAATCCGGCCAACCGTTCGGCCAGGGCGAAGGCCAGCGGGTGGCCGAGCTGAAAGGTCGGCGCGAAATCCAGTTCACCGGCCTGGTGGCGGATCGCCTCGACGATCTTCGGCCGGTTGTGCCCGGCGTTGACGCACCACAGCCCCGCCGTGGCGTCGAGCACGGCCCGCCCGTCGGGAGTGAAATAGTGCATGTCCTGGGCGCGGGCGAACAGCCGCGGATTGGCCTTGAAGCCGCGATTGTTGGTGAACGGCATCCAGAAGGATTCGAGGGCGTTGACCCCCCGCGCGATGGTGTTCATGCGCTTTGCGCCTCTAGTAGTGGAAGGACGCCGACAGGCCGACCGTGCGCGGCCGCAGGGTCGTCGCCTCGTAGAGCAGGGTCTGCGAATCCTGGTGCTGCAGGCTCAATTGCGGATGGCTGTTGAGCAGATTGTTGGCGAAGACCGCCAGATCCCATTTGCCGAACGTCATCCCCGCGCGAGCCGACACCTGATGCGTCGCCGGATCGGGCACGAGGCCCGGGTCAAAGAAGGCCGTGTTGGGGTCCTCGTTCGGGACCGGCGTATTGCGCCGGCTCTCGAATTCGTAGTCGGCTCGCACGAAGGCGTCCTGATCGGCCAGCTTGAAGCCGTATTGCGCGCCGAGCGTCACCGTCCACGGCGAGACGTTCAGGGAATCGCCGTTCTGGTTGAGCACGTCGCCGTTGGTGTCGAGGGCGGTCTGGGTGAACCGCGCGTGGGTGTAGCCGATGGCCGCTTCCAGACTGAGGCCATGCATGACCTCCCACGCCGATTGCACATCGAAGCCCTTGCTGACCGCCTGACCGGCGTTGGTCGTGAATTGGATGCCGCAGATCGGCACATAGAAGGCCTGCTGGATGTTCGACCACTTGATGTAATAGGCGCTGGCCGAGATCTGCAGCTTGCGATCAAAGAAGCGGTCCTTGGTTCCGGCCTCATAGCTCCACACCGAGTCGGAATTGTACGAGGTCGGAAAGCCGGTTCCGCAGTTGGGCGGCAGCGGCGGCGT
>JANXUA010000067.1 GCA_025352085.1 Caulobacteraceae bacterium
GTTATCACCAAACGGTCGTTTGGTAAAATATCTAAGAACGAGACAGGCGCCCTCCCCTGATTGCCCTGCCGCCGTTAGCCCAGGCGTGGCGACTGAGGACGGCGTCAAGGGGCGATTTTGGGTCGAACGAGAACAGGAGCCAGGCGGCAGGCTCCCATGGTCCGCGACGAACCCCAAAAAAGCGGTGTGTCGCGCACATTAGACGCCACTTACTGTTTGTTATCGGATTTCATCGTTTGTAAAATAAAAGTATTATGGACCTAGTGGACGCAACCGCCGAGACCCTTTTCTTTGCCTTGGCGCGCGCCGAGGACGCCGTCAGCCGGCTCGACGAGATCGTCCGCGCTTGCCCCTTCGCGGACGGGTGGGTCAGCCGCGTCGACTTCGCCGAAGCGATCGCCTGGGGCTGGAACAGCGGCTTCGTCGTCACCCTCGACGACCTCCTTTTGCACGACGGCAAACTCGACGCTCACGCGCCCGAGCCGGCGATGCTCACAGCGCGGGGACTGCTCACAGCGCGGCGTCGCGCTCGCCGGGCAGGCCCAGAACTCCTTTCCGCCGCCGGAATTGCCTGGTTGGCCGGGGCGAGCCGGCGCCCTCCTCTCCCGGGCCCGGCGAGACCGCGCAAAGCCCGGCAAAGCCAAACCGATACCTTTTCCCGCGCCTCCACCCTCGACGGCCTTGCCGCGACCCTGAAAGCGGCCGCGGCGCGCGGATCGGACGCCACCCAGGAAAATCTGAACGAATGGCTCGCGCTGTTCTGCGGCCGAGACCTTGAGGCCCCTCCCCTCCTCCAGGCCGCCTTTGGTCTTGAAGCCTGGTCGATCATCGATCCCCTGCCCCGCCGGGCTTTTCTTGGACCCGTTCTCGTCGCCCACTGGCTACACACGGAAAAGCGCTTCAGAGGCGGTTTGCTGGGGATCGAAGGCGGCGTACGCGCGCGAACCCGCTTAAGAGGCGTTGTTGGCCATGATCCTCTCGATCGCATGAAGTTCTGGCTTGGCGCGATGGCGGATGGGGCTGCGGCCGGCGTCGCGGAAGTCCAGCGGCTAACCTTGGCCCGGTTAATGCTTGAGCGCAGGGCGCGCGGACGCCGGGCGAGCTCGAAGATTCCCGAGGCCATCAACTATGTAATGGGCCGTCCGCTCGTCACGGCGAACGACTTGGCCGGCGCCCTCAAGGTGACGGGCACATCCGCGCGCCGACTGCTTGAAGAGCTTTCTCCGCCCCTGAAAGAGGTCAGCGGGCGATCCCACTACAGAGCTTGGCGCCTCTGACCTCTTTCAGGCGAGGCAGCGTGAAAGCACCGACCCGAAAGCCTCTGCAAACTCCTCCCGCGTCGCTTCCGGCGACAATAACAGGGTCAATGTCACCTCGTTCCGCTTACGGCTATCAAGCCGGATGACGCGTCGTCCCGATGCCGTTTCGATGATCTCCGGAGAGGCCTTTCCTGACTTCTTGGGGGGACCTGACTTCTTGGGGGGGCTAGCGGCCAGGGACAGGCGCCGGATGATATCCTGGGGCGTCGACGGACCCGTGGCGTCTATTCTGCGCCCGTTGGCGATCCGCGCCGCTTCGTCCAATACCCGTTGGCGCCGGTCCTCAGGCTTCAGCAGCGGCTTTATCAGGGTGACGTGCTTTATCCTCAGGTCCTGGGGATTGGGAAACGCACCAATCAACGCCGCCGGCAGGCGCGCCAGATCAAGATACCGGCTCACCCACGCTTCAGAAACATTAAGTCTCTGCGCCATGGTCTTTTGGCGTCCGTCATAGTGCCGGTCGAGCGCGCGCAAATAGTCCCTCGCCCGCTCCAGATCGCTTAGATCGGCGCGCGCGCGGTTCTCCAGGTCGGAAACTCGAAAAGCCTCCTCATCGGTGAGCTCGCGAACCTCCACCAGAAACCTGAAGTCCGGGTAGTTGTGCGCTCTTAGCCAGGACACAGACCAATGGCGACGCGCACCGCAGACAACCTCAAAATCAAATTCCGGATCCCCCTGCAGGCGCCGGACGAGCGCGGGCACCTCCTGCTTGCCCTGAGCCTTCAGGCTCTCGATCAGGTCGGCGCAGTTCGTTTCGTTGAGCAGGCCATAGTCTCGGTTGTGTTCCGACCACATGCGACAGCGGGCGGGATCGACGCGTTCCTGCGCTGTAGACACCAGCGCGCCCGACGCCAGCTCCGCCAGGCGATTGCTTCGCCCCGCAAAGGGCCCCACGCTCGGCCGGTCGCCCTTGGCGCCGGCGTCACGACGCGATGGCTCTGCTGTTTCAATGGCGCCGGCCAAGCCGGCGGCGAATCCCCGGTTTTTAGAGCTCATCGGTTGTCACTTCCTCTCGAAATTGCACCGGTGCAATTTCCTCGTTCCAGACGGCGTTTGACCCGCGCAATCACGCGTGTCCCTCTCTACGAAGCCGAGCGGCGTGGCTCGGCCAGGTCGCGCGAATATCGAGGAGAATTTCCTCATTGACCCCGTTGAGGTAGGTCAGGCATCGATCGCGGACCGCCTTACTGGTCATCGGCTCGTTCAGTTCGTAGACGGTCATCAAGCGCGCCGTGACGTTATCGATCTCAGCGGAATCCTTCAGCGGCGTTCGGATCAGCGCAAGACCGAATACCTGGCGCATGAGCGCCATCAGCTCTCGCTGCATGGACTTGTTTTCATCAACCTTGGAGGCGACGATGCGCAGGAAACTGAGCGCCGGCGCGAGATCGCGCCGCGCCAGCTCGTCGATAGTCTCCTCCAGCATGGCCAGAAATGCCGCCGTCGAAGAGAAGTCCATGAGTGTGGGCGGGACGGGGATCACGAGCGCGTTCGCGGCCCTGAGCACGGAGAGGGAAATGGCCCCAAGCGCCGGCGGGGGGTCAAGGACAACCACGTCGAACCGGTCGGCGATCGATGCGATGCCGACAGCCAGGCGGTCCAGCAGCCGGGGCGTCCCGCGCGCCATTCGCGCGGCCAACTCATATTCCGACTGAAATAGGCGCAGGTTGGCCGGGATCAGTTGCAGACCGTCGAAGTGCGTCGGTCGCAGCGCATAGTCGAGATTTGCCATCTCGTCGTAGCGCAGGAAGGGGTAGAGCGTGTCGTCCTCGGTGAGGTCCAGATCGGGCACGTAGCCAAACAAGGTTGTAGCGGAAGCCTGGCTGTCGCAATCCACCAGGGCGGTCCGATAGCCGCGGATCGCCAGATACTGAGCAAGGTGAACCGCAATGGTCGACTTACCCACGCCGCCCTTGAAGTTTTGAATCGCTATAACGGCACACGGATCTTCCGCCGCTCGCCACGGCCGCGTCCCGAACACCCCTCGCATGTCGTTGAGTTGACCAAGGCTGTAGCCCACCCGTCGGTTGGTCTCGGTTCGTGACGGTGGCGGCAAACGGCCATCCTTCTCGGCGTCCCGAATAGCAGCGGGAGTCCGCCCGACGAGGTCGGCCGCCTGCCCGATGGAAAATGTAGGCTCGCGGCGTTCCCCAGAGCGCGCCGCCCGCGCGCTATCGCGTAGATTCGCGAGAACCGCCGTGGCCCGGCCCGCAAGCTGGCCTACCGGCGCCCCGCGTTCCGAGACCTGAGATAGATTGGTGTCTTGCATCCGCGTCCCTATCGATCCCGAGTCGGGCTCAGCCGCATTTTCACTTTCCCGGCCCAATAGCGCTGAAAAGCGAAAGCCAAGCCCCCTCCCCTGTAGTTTCGCTTTATGAACTAACTATTAATGCTCTCAAGACCGCATCCGCCGTCCGGATCGATGACGCACGCCGCCGACCTGACCTTTTGGGGGGTGCGGCGTCCCCAAAACAGGCCTCAAGAAATTTCCAAGATTTAGAGTTGGAGCGATTCTCTCGGAGAGTCAGCAGTCGGTCAGTCGTAAAATTGCACCGGTGCAATTTCGACTAAGCGCGGCCACGGCGCGCGTAAAATGCCTGGCAAAAGCCGGTCCAGGACTGCCTGAGTTTCGCGCCGTGCAAAACATTCAGTCTTGAGCCCATCTGCTCCCGGTAGGCGGTAGCCATAAGATCGATATCCCATCCCCCGCCATGGGCGCGCGCAATTTCGGCGAAGGCCTCAGCCGGCGCCCCATACCGCAAACTGCCGTCAGGAAAGCCATCATCGGCGCCACTCCTCTCAACACGCTCTGGGGGTTCACGTCTCACCTCTTCGACCGTGAGGGATTCGACGCGTCCATCGCGACGCGGTCCCCTCCCCGCCGAATGCCGGAGGTTTTCCTCAGTGGTGACATATTGTTCGGGAGCCGCCTTGGGGTGAAAGGTAAATTCAACTTCCGTGATCGTGCGACCCCGGCGAATCTCGCGCCATTCGACGGTAAAGTGAGCGAGTTGGTCGATCTCTGCTTTCGCGCGTTCCAAGACCTTGCGCCTGAGCTGAGCGAAATCCGTATACAATTCCGGAGCGATGCCGAAGGCCGCACGTAAGGCCACCATGTCTCCTCGCCATGTCGAATGGCGACGATGAATGCGCAGAGCCCCCAACTCATACAGCCTCAGGCCGTAGCTGGACCTGAAGCCGAGAACCGCCTGCCGGTTGAGGACCGCGTAGGTCTCCGATTCCTTGATCAGTCTCCTGGCGTCAGGCGTGAACTCCCATTCAATCCATCCGCTTTCACCCTCCTCCGCCTCCTCCCGTGAGGACTGGATCAGCGAAAATCTTTTGGTCGCCTTGCGTCCCCGCCAGGAGAGATCGTCGACGGCGAAGAGGGTGCGGTGCAACTCCTCCAGCATATCGGAGATGCGTTCGTTACTTCTGTGCCCACGGCGGATATCGGCTTTGCGCATACGGTGAGGCATGGCTTCCCACGCGTCGCCGCCCGCAGTGAGGATCATGAGCGCCAACAACCGTGAAGCTGTCAGGCTCAACGACTGCCCTTTTACGAACTTCACTTCAACGAGACTGCCTGGCTTGGCGAAATCGTCGCCGGCGCGGACCTGAAGCGCCCGCGCAACCTTCATCGCGCGCCCGAGGCCGAGTGGGGACTCAACCTCAGTCGACGGTTCCGCCGGTCCCGATGCGACCTTTTCCGCCACTGTATCGCGATCCATGAGGGGAATCGTCTCTAGCCGCTTATCCTGACCTGACTTTGAAGTTAAGGTCAGGGCATGTCAAGATGTCCGAATTCTGATCCGATTCCACTCCGCAGCCAACCAAACCAATGTCAAACCGGTTCCAAGCCCAAATCGCGAACCCCCAATCGGTCAGGTTGCCAAAAAGACAGGAAGCGACCCCCACGAGGACAGGGCGGCGCCCCCAGGACGTCAGGATAGCTCCCCCGAACGGTCAGGTTGGAACGCCCAACCCATTGGGATTATTTCGATTTATTGTTCCTGAATCTGAATCGAAAGAATCCGAATCCCGCTGCTAACGCAGCGGCGTCTGTAAATTCATATTTCCAACGACAGAACGGCGCCTCCGCGGCCGGTTGGAGAGGGGAGGGACCTTCAAGCCGACGCACTGGCGATGGACCGAACCACATCGTGCGTTGCGGCCTGGCGATTTAACAGATCATGCAGGTTTGTCGTCGTCGACCACAACCAGTTCCGGTCGATGCCTTTCAACGATGTCGTCATGCTCGCGGACCCGCGCGGCGCGCGCCACGTTGAGCCGCACGAATATCCCTTGAGTCTCGCCCTGTTCAATGTTCGCCCCCCACAGGGCCACTGAACGCTCAAGGCTTGCCGCCGAGCCGCAGCAGACCACCTCATCGTCGTGGCCGGTGAAGCGGGCAAAAACGAAATTGCCCGCCGTCGCGGGCGCCTTCGCGGGATCATGGATCCGCTGGAACCGGTAGGTGGCGCCGGACGCGCCGGTAATGTCGATGAAGGATTTCACTTGGCCAAATAGCCCGGCGAGGCCGGAAAAGCCAACCGGCCGATGGCGCTCCCGACGCCTCGTCAAAGCCGACAAAACTCGGGCATGAGTCACATCTTGGTCCGAACTGTCGACGAGCCTGCGGCTCGATATCTGAACTGCAGGACGAGGCAGCGCCGCCATGGACACACTGAACCGCCATTCACGTAAGGGTCGGACCCTTGCCGTGCTGGCATTGGCCGTCCTTCCCGTCGCCGGCGTCGCCGTCTTGAGCGTGACGATCCCGCAACCGGTTGTCCTTTGGAATGCCACGCCGAGCGAACCGGTGGGACTCTATGTGCGAAGCGCGGCCAAACCAGGCCCTGGCGCGATCATCGCATTTAGGACACCGGCGCGGGCCTTTCCTTACGCCGATGCGCGCATGAGCTATCTGCGCCGTGTCCCCATTCTCAAAGCGGTCGCGGCGGGGGAGGGGGACAGGGTTTGCACGGCAGGGCGGATGTTGACGATCAACGGTCGCCGCCGTGCGCCCGTCCTGAAATTTGACAGTCGCGGCGCGAAACTGCCCGCCTGGCAGGGCTGCCGCGCCCTGGCCCGAGGTGAATTTTTCGTCTTCTCCGACCGCGTCACCAACAGCTTCGACAGCCGATATTATGGACCGGTCGATCAAAGCGCGATCGTCGGGGTCTTCCGGCCGCTGATCGTCGCGCCCAGCCCCGTGGGAGGCGTGTGATGGACGTCGCCGCTCTCGCCGGCCTGTGCGCACTGCTGGCGCACGGCGGTAGCCATCAGCCCGAGGTCCAGGGGGTCAATT
Source organism: Caulobacteraceae bacterium (assembly GCA_025352085.1). Classification (GTDB taxonomy): domain Bacteria; phylum Pseudomonadota; class Alphaproteobacteria; order Caulobacterales; family Caulobacteraceae; genus Acaudatibacter. The sequence continues at coordinate 6,631 of JANXUA010000067.1, forward strand.
GCGCCGCGCCGAAGTCGGCCGTCGTCAGCGCTGTTACGCCGCCGGCGAGCAGGGACGTGGGCTTCGATGCGCAGCGGGTGGCAGCTTTGGTCACCGGCGATGACGCCCGCGACGGCATCGCCCGCGTCGCCTATGCCGAAGCCG
>JANXUA010000091.1 GCA_025352085.1 Caulobacteraceae bacterium
GAAAGGCCGGCAACGCCGGCGCCGACGATGTAGACGGTCAAGTCAGACCCCGCGTCAGCATGATCCACGCTAGGCGGCCCTTGCTCAAACTCACGCGCGCCCTCGGCGGCGCCCAGCCTTCGATCTCCATTCGCCGCAGAATTGTTCCGTATACGGCGCTCATCAAGCGCGGCGTCCGCAAGCGACCGACGGGCCGGGCGGCCATGATTGCGTCGGCGGCGGCGTAGTGGTTATTGGCCTTCAGCGCCAGCCACCGGCAGGCGTGGTCGATCGCCGGATGGTTCACTACTTTTGTCGGCTCGTCGCCGTCGATCCCCTCTGCCGCCAAGGCCTCCGACGGCAGATACAGCCGGCCAATCGCGGCGTCCTCGTCCAGGTCGCGCAGGATATTGGTGAATTGCAGGGCGCGGCCCAAGTGATGGGCGAGGTTGCGGCCGGGCCGCTCGTCCATGCCGAACACCCGCACCGACAGCCGCCCGACGGCGCTGGCGACCCGGTCGCAATAGAGATCGAGGATCGCGAAACTTGGCGCGCGGATATCAGCGTCAACGTCCATCTGCATGCCGTCAATGACCGCCAGGAAATCATCTTGCTGCAGATCAAAATCCCGCATCGACGTAACCAGACCCTGAGTGCGAGGCCGTGTCTCGCCGCCGAAGAGCGCCGCCAGATCGGCGCGCCAGTCGTCGAGAGCCGCCGTCCGCTCAGTTCTCGAGGGGCCCGGATCGTCGGCGATGTCGTCGACCCTGCGACAGAAATCATAGATGGCGAACATGGCCGTCCGCTCGCGCGCCGGCAGCAGGCGCATGGCGGCGTAGAACGAACTGCCCGAGGCCTGGGTCTCGAGCGTGGGGGAGGGGGCGGCGCTCATCGCGTTTCTATGCCGCAGCCCGGCAGTTTTGCCGAGCCCTAAGGCGCGCGGCGATGGCGTCGCCGACGCCCAGCAGCACGCCGCCCATCGCCTCCCACGGCCGGTGGCGCACTGGTTCGGACAGGGGGTCGCGGGTCGTAAGGCGGGCGTTGAGGCTGACCGCCAGGCGGTGAATCACGCCGATCTCCAGCGAAAGCCGCCGGTCGCGCACCTGACCGGCCAGCGGCCTCGCCTCATGAAGCAGGACTGCCGTCCGCCGCGCCAGATCGCCGATCACCCCGCGCAGGGCGGGCGAGGCGGCGCCTTCGCCGAGCGCCGAAACCTCGACATCCGCCGCCTCAAGCGCGTCGGCGGGCAGGTAGACGCGGTCGATCTGGCGATAATCCTTGCCGCAATCCTGCAGGTGATTGATCACCTGCAAGGCCGCGCAGAGGGCGTCAGACGCCGGCCAGGTCGTCGTCGCTTCGCCGTGCACATCCAGCATGAACCGGCCGACCGGCGCGGCGGAATAGCGGCAATAGTCCATCAAGTCCGCCCAGTCGGCATAGCGCGACTGGGTCACGTCGCGCCGAAAGGCGGTCAGCAGATCCAGCGCATGCTGCGGCGAAATCCCGCGCTCGGACAGGACGTTGCGCAGGGCCACAGCCTCGGGAACCGTCATCGCCGCGCCGGTCAGGCCGCGCTCGATCGCGGCCAGCTGGTCGAGCTTCGTTTGCGGCGGCGCGGTCGCGTGATCGGCGATATCGTCGCTCATCCGCGCGACGCGATAGAACGCCATCACCACCGGCCGGTGCCGTTTGGCGATGAGGGCCGAGGCGACCGGGAAGTTCTCGTCGCGGTGGCCTTTGCCCGAAGCGAGGGAGGGAGTGGTCATATCACCCTCACCGCCTGCGCCCGGCCCTTCCACATGCCGCCGCGTCCGGCCCACACGTCGACGGCCGATTGGACCGTGAAGACGGTGTAGAGCGCCCCGATCGCCGGCAGGGCCAGACCCCACAACGGCGAGCGGCGGTAAAGCCGCAGCATCGGCTGAAACAAAATCGCCATGGCCAGCCACGCGGCCGCGCCCATCCAGCGCGCCGGGCCGTCGGCGACTACCGCCAAAACGGGGGCGGCCAGATAGACCAGGGTCATGCCCGCCAGCGTTCCGAGCAACAGCCACGGCGAATAGCCCAGTTGTGCATAGGCCGATCGCGACACCATGCGGGCGATTTCGCTCATTCCGGCATAGGGACGCAGGCTGTGCGCTCGCTCGGTCAGTCCCAGCCAGATCGGACCCTGGCGTTTCATCAGCGCGCCCAACGCGCAATCGTCGATGATCGCGCCGCGAATCGCCGCGACGCCGCCCGCGAATTCCAGAGCCTGGCGCTTTACCAGCATACACCCGCCGGCCGCCGCCGCCGTCCCGCGATTGGGGTCATTCACCCAGGCGAACGGATAGAGCATGTCGAAAAAGAACACGAAGGCGGGGATCAGCAGCCGCTCGGGCCAGGTCTGCACCGTCAGTTTGGCCATCAGCGACGTCAGCGCCAATCCACCCGCCTCGGCGCGGGCGACGAGGGCGCTCAGATTATCCGGCGCATGGGCGATATCGGCGTCGGTGAGCCATAGATAGTCGGGCGCCCCGGCGGCGGCGATCCCCTGGCTCTGCGCCCACAGCTTGCCCGTCCAGCCGACGGGGAGCAGCGCGCCGGTGAGCACCGTCAGTCGTCCGCCGCCATCTAGACCGCGGGCGACCTCGTCCGTGCCGTCGTCGCTGTTGTCGTCGATAAGAATGATGCGCAGGTCGCCGGGATAGTCCTGGGCCAGCAAACTGCCGATCGACCGGGCCGCGACGTCGGCCTCGTTGCGGGCGGGAACCACCGCGACGACGCTCGGCCAAACGGCCGGAAGCGCGGCGGGGAGGCCGCGGTCATCGCGTTCGCGCGCGAGCCAGAACAACCCCCGCCCGATCAGGAGGTAGAGCCACGCGCTCAAGGCCGCGGCGCCGATGACGAGGGTCCCGCTCATTTCAGATAGCCCGCCGCGCGGAACCAGGCCAGGGCGTCGGCGAGCGCCTCGCCATAGGGCCGCGCTTGATAGCCCAGATCGCGCTGCGCCTTCGCGGAGGTGAAGAACATGTGATGCGCGGCCATGTCGAGGGCGTCGCGGGTGACAAAGGGTTCCTTCCCTGTGATTTGGGCGACGGCCTCGGCCGCCCAGGCCAAAGGATAGAGCGGCACGCGCGGCAGGTTCACCGTCGGCGCCTTGCGCCCGGTCAAGGCGGCGATGTCGGCGAGCATCTGGCGCAAGGACACGTCCTCACCACCCAGAATATAGCGCTCGCCGATCACGCCCATGTCCATCGCCGCGACGTGTCCGGTCGCCACGTCGTCGACGTGGACGAGGTTGAGGCCGGTGTCGACAAAGGCCGGGATCTTGCCCATCGCCGCTTCGACGAGGATCCGGCCCGTCGGCGTGGGCTTGACGTCGCGCGGACCGATCGGCGTGGATGGCATGACGATCACCGCCGGCAGTCCGGCGCCCTCGATCATCCGCTCCACCAGCCGTTCGGCGGCGACCTTGCTGTTCTTGTAGACCCCGACGCCTTCGCCCTCATTGAGCGGGGCGGTTTCATCGACGGGCGCCGAGGCGTCGCCGGCGCGCAGGGTCGCCACGCTGCTGGTGTAGACGATCTTCTCGATCCCGCCGGCCAGAGCCGCGTTCATGACGGCGGTCGTTCCATCGACATTGGCGCGCATGATGTCGGCGGGATCGCGCGCCCACAGGCGGTAGTCGGCGGCGACATGAAAGAGCCAGCGCACGCCGGCCATTGCGCGGCGCATGGCGGCGGCGTCGGCCATGTCGCCCTCCACGATCTCGCAATCGACGCCTTCGAAATTGACCCGCGAACTGGAGGCGCGGACGAGCGCGCGCAGCTTGAGACCGCGCCCGCCGAGCGCGCGCAGCACCGCCGATCCGACAAAGCCGGACCCGCCGGTCACCAAGATCGAGTCGCCTGACTGCATGCGCCACCCGGCTACCAGAACCCGCGCGGCCTGTCGCTATGGAACGCCCCATGGAATTTGATCGCAAGAGACGGGGTTTAAGGGCCGCGCGCTAGGCTTAGGCATGGGATCAACCTATTTGATGGAGACGAAAATGTTGACCCAAACCACCCTCGACGACGACCGCTGGCAGGCCGTGGCCCATCGCGACCGCCGGGCCGACGGCCTGTTCTATTTCGCGTTTCGCACCACCGGCGAATTTTGCCGCCCGTCGTGCGCCGCGCGCCTGCCGCTGCGCGACAACGCCGCCTTTCATGTGACGCCGGATGACGCACGGGCCGCCGGCTTTCGCCCGTGCAAGCGCTGCAAGCCGACCGAGCCGCCGTTGAGTGAGCGTCACGCCGAAGCCGTCGCGCGGGCGTGCCGGACCATTGAGGCGTCAGAGACCCCGCCGTCTCTGGACGCCCTCGCCCGGCTGGCCGGTCTCAGCCCGCATCATTTTCACCACGTGTTCAAGGCGGTCGCCGGCGTGACGCCCAAAGCCTATGCCGACGCGCATCGCGGTCGGCGCGTGCGTGAAGATCTCAGGCGGGCCGAGACGGTTACCGAGGCGATCTATGACGCCGGTTTCAATTCCGGCGGACGCTTTTACGCCCAGTCCGACCAGGTCCTGGGCATGACCCCGACCCGGTTTCGCCGGGGCGGCGAGCGCACCACCATCCGCTTCGCGGTCGGGCAATCCTCGCTGGGCGCGGTTCTGGTCGCGGCGACAGACAAGGGCGTGTGCGCCATCCTGCTTGGCGAGGACCCCGACGCCCTGGCTCGAAGCCTGCAGGATCGTTTCCCGCGCGCCGATCTGATCGGCGCCGACGCGGCGTTTGAGGCGGTCGTCGCCAAGGCTGTCGGCCTGGTTGAGCGGCCGACACTCGGCTTCGATCTCACGCTGGATATCCAGGGAACGGCGTTTCAACAGCGGGTGTGGGCGGCGTTGCGTCGGACGAGCGCCGGCGAGCGGGTCAGCTATGCCGACGTCGCCGGGGCGATCGGATCGCCGAAGTCGGTGCGCGCGGTCGCCAGCGCCTGCGCGGCCAATCATCTGGCCGTAGCCATTCCCTGCCACCGGGTGGTGCGCAGCGATGGCGCCCTGTCGGGTTACGCCTGGGGCGTCGAGCGCAAGCGCGCCCTCCTGGCCCAGGAAGCCGCCGCGTGAGCATGGAGACCGGCGACGTCGGGGATCGCGTCGCGGCCCTCGACTGGGTGGGCGTTGAGGGCGACCTCGACGCCCATGGCCTGGCGGTTTTGCGCGGCCTGCTGACGCCTTCGGAACGCGCCGCGACCGCGGACCTCTATCCGCGGCCCGACGATCTTCGCCGTGCGCCATCGCCCGATCAGCGGCGCGCGCGGTGTTTACCGCGTCAACCTGCGTCACGGAGTCAGCCGCCTCAGGTCCGGCGAGCGCCACACCCTGAGGGTGATCTTCCACGACGCGGCGTAGAGGGAGACGGCGAATCGTCGTCCCCTCAGCCGCTGTA
>JANXUA010000093.1 GCA_025352085.1 Caulobacteraceae bacterium
TCGCCGCCGCCCTGCGCGCCTGCCCAAGCGTCGAAACCGTGGAGCGGGCGCAGGGTTGAGGGGCGGCGTGGGCTCCGCTGTTTGACGGCGTCCGGCAATGCGATACAACCGGCGTTGATGCGCTTGGTTTTCGCTCTTTTGGCTGTGATGGCTCTGCTCGTGAGCCCCGTTAATGCCGCGATCGCTCAGGCGAGGTGTGGCCATGGGGCGGCCAGTTCGATGCACAGCATGGATATGACGTCGGCGCCCGGCGCAAGCAGTGGCGTCATCAAGGCATCCGGCGACGATCCCTGCTGCGATCATTCCGCCAAACACAACAAGATGACCAACTCTGGTTGTGCTCAAGCCTGCGCGGCCGGTTGCGCCGTCGCCGTGGCCTTGGCTCAATCACTCAAAATGGCCGAATTCATGTCCGTGCAAGCTGAAGTCCCGGCGTTCCGCGTTGCGCACCCGCACGCCTTTGAGCCGCAAGGGCTCAAACGACCTCCAAAATCGATGGGCTAAAAGCCGCCGGTCTTCGTGGCCACGGTTTTTGAGCGCGTTTCCTTCGAGCGGCTTGGCCCGACGCCAAGACCATATCGTCGGCTCCGCGCGATGCCTTTCGCCTTCGGCGCGACGCCAAAGGTCTCCCATCGAATTGAAGGACAACTCATAATGACTCGTTGCCATCTTACCGCTGGCGTTGCTGGATCGCTGATCGTGTTACTCGCTGGCGGCGCTCTTGCCGCCACTCCTTCCGCCTCTTTAGGCGAACGGTTCCTGTGTCTGTTGGCCCACGCCCCCGCCAACCCTCATCATGTCGTCACGGTCTGCGACACGCGCAAACCGGAGGGTTTGGCTCGTCTGCGCGCAGCCAAGTGCGATCCCGCCATCCAGAACGATTCCGCGATGCGGGCTCATTGCTTGTCCATGATGGGCGATCGCCAGACCAACGATTCGAACGCTGGCTGATAGGTGTTGTCCTCGCGGTCCCACCGTTCGGGGTCGCGAGGATGCTTCCCGCTTTCAACTTCAAACATCCCGGACCCTGCTTGTCTGGAGGGAGTGTATGATGCGCTCGATTTGCCTCTTTGCCGCGCTGGCGATAATCGCTGGGACTGTCCACGCCGCACCCTTAACCTATGAGGCGGCCCTGAAGCTGGCCGACGACAGCGCCCCTAGCCTTCAGGCTAAGAGCGCCGATGTGCGCGCCGCCCGGTCCGGCGCGATTGCGGCGGGTCGTCTTCCGGATCCCAAACTCGCGCTTGGCGTCGAGGGATTTCCGGTTTCCGGGCCGTTCGCTGGGCGTCCAGGCGTCGACGATTTCAGCGACGTCCGCCTCGGCGTGATGCAGGACTTTCCAAGTTTCGCCAAGCGCCGGGCGGCCCGGGAGCGCGCCGCCGCCGACGTGGGCGCCGCCGAGGTCGGTCGAACGGCCGAGGCTCGTCAGGTTCGCCTGGAAACGGCGCTGGCGTGGATCGATCTTTATTATGCCGAACGTCGTCTCGCCGCGCTGGCGACGATCGACCAGGAATTGACCCGCCTGCGAGAGAGCGTGCCATCGCAGATCGTGTCTGGCGCGATGCGGCCCGCTCAAACCCTAGAGTCGGAACGCCTGAAGGCGGTCCTCGCGGACCGTCGCGCCGAAATGGTTGCGGTCTTGGCCGGCGCGCGGGCGGAACTGGTGCGCTGGACGGGCGAGGCTGAAGCCGACGTGGCGGGAAATCCGCCCGAATTCGTCGTCGAAGCAGGCGCGCTGCGCGCGGGTGTTGACCGGTTGCCGACTCTCGCCGCCTATGACGCCAGGGCGCGACAGGCCGACGCCGACGTCGGCGCGGCCAAAGCGGACAAACAATCCGATTGGACCTGGGAGCTGGCGTATCAGCGCCGAGCGCCGAGGTTCGGCGACATGGTCATGCTGCAGGCGACCGTCAGCCTGCCGCTGTTCGCCTCCACCCGGCAAGATCCAGTCATCGCCGCCCGAATCGAGACCGCCGGCGGCGTGCGCATAGAGCGCGAGGCAGCGCGGCGCGAATTGCTGGCCGCCCTGGAGACGAGCCTCGCCGATCATGCCATGCACCATGATCGCCTTAGCCGGGCGCGCGAGACGCTCGTCCCGTTGGCCAAACGCCGCGTCGAACTGGAAACCGCAAGCTACGCGGCCGGAACCGCCGGCCTTTCGGACGTACTGAGCGCCGCGGTGGCGCTCGCCGAAACCGTTTCCGACGCTCTCGACCGCGAAGCCGATGTCGCGCGCGACGGCGCCCGCATCGTCCTCACCTATGGAGTCGACGCCCAATGACCGCCCCCATCTTACCGCGCGCGCGTCTCGCGCTCGTCGCCGCCGCCATCGCCATGGTCGCGGGTGCCGCCGGCTTCGAGCTTGCAAGCCTGATGGGCCCCGCCGCGCTGCCGGCTCCTTCGCCGCCCATCGAATTGAAAAAGCCGCTCTATTATTTCGATCCGATGGTTCCGGCGCAGCACTTCGACAAGCCGGGCAAGTCACCCTTCATGGATATGCAGCTTGTGCCACGCTATGCGGATTCCAGTGCGGCGAGCGGCGACGGGGCTGGGGTGAAGGTCGATCCCGCGGTTGTGCAAAGCCTGGGCGTCAGGCTGGCCAGCGTGCAACGCGGCGATTTTGCCCAGAGGATCGACGCAACCGGCGTGATCGATTTCAACCAGCGCGACGTCGCCGTCATACAGGCCCGCGCGGGAGGTTTCGTCCAACGGGTGTATGCCCGCGCGCCCGGAGATACGATCGCCGCCGGCGCGCCGATCGCCGACCTACTCGTTCCTTCGTGGGCGGGCGCACAGGCGGAATATCTGGCGGGGCATGCCGTTGGCGATCCGTCGCTGGCGGCGGCTGCGCGCCAGAGACTAAGGTTGCTGGGCATGTCCGATGGCCTGATCGATCAGGTGACGCGGACCGGGCGCACCGATGGCGTGGTCACGATCTCCACGCCCATCGGCGGCGCGTTGCAAACCTTGGACGTACGCCAGGGCATGACCGTGAGCCTCGGCCAAACCCTGGCGCAGGTGTCCGGCCTTTCAAGCGTTTGGCTAAACGCCGCCGTCCCGGAAGCCATGGCCAGTGAGGTTCGGGTGGGCCAATCCGCCCGCGCCGAGCTTGCGGCCTTTCCGGGGGAAAGCTTCGCCGGCAAGGTGACGGCGATCCTGCCAACCACCCAGGCAGACAGTCACACATTGACCGTCCGGATTGAACTACCGAGCAGCAGGGGGCGGCTTCGTCCCGGCATGTTCGCCACGGTTCACGTCTCCGGCGAGGCGCGCACGGTCTTATTCGTACCACCGGAGGCGGTGATCCGCACCGGGACGCGGGCCCTGGTCATGGTAGCCGGTCAGGGCGGGCGCTTCCAACCGATCGAGGTGCGGATCGGGCGCGAGGGCAGCGATCGCACCGAAATCCTGGCCGGTCTGGAGGAAGGTCAGAAAGTCGTGGCGTCGGGCCAGTTCCTGCTCGATTCCGAGGCCAGTCTCAACGGCGTCAAGGCCACGCCCCTCGCCGCCGAACCGATGACGCCGGCGGAGTCAAGACGATGATCGCCGCGATTATTCGCTGGTCGGTGAACAACCGCGTCTTCGTGATCATCGGCGCCGTCGCTCTGCTGGCTGCCGGCGTGGTCGCCATGCGCTCGACGCCCGTCGATGCCCTGCCGGACCTCTCCGACGTGCAGGTCATTATCCGCACCTCCGATCCGGGTCAGGCGCCGCGCCTAGTGGAGGATCAGGTCACCTATCCCCTGGCCTCGGCCATGCTTTCGGTGCCGGGCGCCAAGGTCGTGCGCGGTTATTCCTTCTTCGGTGACAGCTTCGTCTATGTGCTCTTCAAGGACGGGACCGACCTCTATTGGGCGCGCTCGCGGGTCCTGGAATACCTCAGCCAGGTCCAGAGCCGGTTGCCCGAAGGGGTAAGGCCCGCGCTCGGTCCAGACGCAACCGGAGTCGGCTGGATATATGAATACGCCTTGGTCGACCGCACCGGGCGCCATGATCTTTCGCAACTCCGCGGCATTCAGGACTGGTTCCTGCGCTTCGAACTCAAGACGGCCCCCGGCGTCGCTGAAGTCGCCAGTATCGGCGGCATGGTCCGCGAGTACCAGGTGGTGCTCGACGCCCGGAAGCTTGCCGCTTTTGGCGTCACCCAACAGACCGTGACCGAAGCGCTCAAGCGCGCCAACCAGGAAGCCGGCGGCTCGGTGGTCGACATGGCGGAGGCCGAATACCTGGTGCGCGCCACGGGTTATCTGAAATCCCTCGACGATTTTCGCGCCGTGCCGCTGAAAACCGTTGGCGGCGGCGTTCCTGTGCGATTAGGAGATGTGGCCACGGTTCAGGTCGGGCCGGCGCTGCGTCTGTCGGCGGCCGAACTGAACGGGCAGGGCGAGGTGGCCGGCGGCGTGGTGATCCTGCGGTCCGGCGAAAACGCCCGCGCGGCGCTCGCCGCGGTCAAGACCAAGCTCGCGCAGTTGAAGCGCAGTCTGCCCCCCGGCGTCGAGATCGTGCCGACCTATGATCGCTCAAGCCTGATCGATCGGGCGATCGACAATCTAAACAGCAAGCTCATCGAGGAGTTCATCGTTGTCGCCTTGGTGTGCGGAATATTCCTATGGCACGCCCGCTCGGCCCTGGTGGCGATCATGACCCTGCCGCTGGGCGTGCTCGCCGCGCTTATCGTCATGCGGGTGCAGGGCGTTGACGCCAACATCATGTCCCTTGGCGGCATCGCCATCGCCATCGGCGCCATGGTCGACGCAGCCATCGTGATGACTGAGAACGCCCACAAACATCTGGAGAGATGGGAACATGATCGACCCGGTGAGGCCTTGATCGGTCCGGCACGTTGGGCCGTTATCATCGAAGCCGCGGCCGAGGTCGGTCCGGCGCTTTTTCTAAGCCTTCTGATCATCACCTTTTCGTTTATCCCAGTCTTCACTCTGCAAGGTCAGGAAGGGCGCCTGTTCGCCCCATTGGCGTTCACCAAGACCTACGCGATGGCCGCCGCCGCGATCCTGTCGGTGACGCTCACCCCCGTGCTGATGGGCTATCTTGTCCGCGGTCGCATCCCATCGGAGAGGGCCAACCCGCTCAATCGCGTCTTGATCGCCCTTTACAGGCCGGCCATCGATCTCGTCCTGCGCCGACCGCGCGCCACGTTGGCGGTCGCGGCGTTGATCTTCGCGACTACGGCCTGGCCGCTCACCCGTCTCGGCGGCGAGTTCATGCCGCCAATGAACGAAGGCGATCTGCTTTATATGCCCTCGGCGCTTCCTGGCCTGTCGATCGCCAAAGCGTCGGAGCTGCTTCAGCAGACTGACAGGCTGATAAAGACAGTACCCGAGGTGCAAAGCGTGTTCGGCAAGGCCGGTCGGGCGGACACGGCCACCGACCCGGCGCCGACCGAGATGTTCGAAACCGTAATCCAGTTCAAGCCGCGCGACCAATGGCGCCCCGGCATGACGACCGACAAGTTGGTCGAGGCGCTCGACCGCGCGATCAAGGTTCCCGGCCTGAGCGCGATCTGGGTTCAACCGATCCGCAATCGAATCGACATGCTCGCTACCGGCATTAAGAGTCCGATCGGGGTGAAGGTGTCCGGCGACAACCTGGCCGAACTGGATCGCATCGGCGCGCGGATCGAAATGGTCGCCAAGACCGTGCCGGGTGTGACCTCCGCCTTGTCGGAGCGCCTGATCGGAGGGCGCTACATCACCGTCGATATCGACCGCGCCGCCGCCGCGCGCTTTGGATTGAACATCGCCGATGTGCAGTCGATCGTCTCGGGGGCGGTCGGCGGCGAAACCGTGGGCCAGACCGTCGAGGGGTTGGCGCGCTATCCGATCTCCGTGCGCTATCCGCGCGACGTGCGCGGCAGTCTGGAGGCGCTGCGGGCCCTGCCGATCCTGACGCCGGGTGGTCAGCAGATCACCTTGGGTTCGGTGGCGAGCCTGCGCATCGAGGACGGCCCCTCCACCCTGCGCAGCGAGAACGGGCGGCCTACAACCTGGGTCTATATTGACACCCACGGACGCGATTTGACCTCGGTAGTCGGTGACCTGCAACGCGCGGTGGAAAAAGACGTCAAGCTTTCGCCAGGTGTCAGTGTCGCCTACACGGGCCAGTTCGAATTTCTCCAGCACGCGGTCGAGCGGTTGAAACTGGTCGTGCCGGCGACATTGCTGATCATTTTCGTGCTGCTTTACATCACCTTCGGTCGCCTCGACGAAGCGGTTTTGATAATGGCCACCTTGCCTTTCGCTCTGACGGGGGGCATTTGGGCTCTATACCTCCTCGGCTTTAATCAGTCGGTCGCCACCGGTGTCGGTTTCATCGCCCTGGCGGGGATCTCCGCCGAGTTCGGCGTGGTGATGCTGATCTACCTCAAGCAGGCGCTTAGCCAATATGGGCCGAACCCGACCGCGAGCGAGATGGAGGCGGCCGTGCGCGACGGCGCTGTCTTGCGGGTGCGGCCAAAGGCGATGACCGTCGCCGTAATCCTGGCCGGCCTTGCACCGATCCTGTTCGGTCACGGGACCGGGTCGGAAGTCATGAGCCGCATCGCGGCGCCGATGATTGGCGGCATGCTGACCGCGCCCTTGCTCTCCATGCTTGTCGTGCCCGCCGCCTATCTGCTGTTGTGCCGCCGGCAACGTCCGAATTGGAAACGCGTTCCCCCACCTTCGAGCTTGCGCTATCGATAACAAATGACCGCCCAAGCTGCTCAAACCGCCGCACCGCGCCGTCTGCGCCTTGGGGTCAACATCGATCACGTCGCAACCATCCGCAACGCGCGCGGCGAAGGCTATCCCGATCCGGCGCGGGCGGCGGAGGTCGCCTTGATGGCCGGGGCGGACGGCATCACCGCCCATCTGCGTGAAGACCGCCGTCATATCTCCGACGCCGATATCGAGGCTCTCGCCGACCTCACCCGCCGCCGCGGCCGGCCACTCAATTTCGAAATGGCGGTCACCACGGAGATGGAGGCCATCGCGCTGGCGCACCGTCCGCACGCCGCCTGTCTGGTGCCCGAACACCGCCTGGAAATCACCACCGAGGGCGGGCTGGACGTGGTGGGGCAGCACAATCGCGTGGCGCCGGTGGTCGCGTCGCTCAAGGGCGCGGGCGTGCGGGTCTCCCTCTTCATCGAGGCCGATCCGGCGCAGATCATCGCCGCGCACGGCGTCGGCGCGCAGGTGATCGAATTGCACACGGGCGCCTATTGCCTGGCGGTGCGCGAGCGCCGCGCCACCGCGCCGCGCCTGCTGGCGGCCCTCCGCGATGGCGCCGCTCAGGCCGACGCCCTGGGCCTGGAGGTCCACGCCGGTCATGGAATCGACTATGAGACCGTCGGCGCGGTGGCGGCGATCCCGCAGATCGCCGAGCTCAACATCGGCCATTTTCTGATCGGCGAGGCGATCTTCGCCGGCCTGGATCCGGCCATCCGTCGTATGCGCGCGTTGATGGACACCGCGCGAGGCGGGTCGGCGGCATGATCCTCGGCATCGGCTCGGACCTCAGCGACATTCGCCGTGTCGCCGCGACCCTGGAGCGGTTCGGCGAGCGGTTTACGCACCGCGTCTTCACCGAAATTGAGCGGACCCGCTCGGAGCGCAAGCCCGACCGGGCGTCCAGCTACGCCAAGCGCTTTGCGGCTAAGGAAGCCTGCGCCAAGGCGCTCGGGACCGGCATGCGGCGGGGCGTGTTCTGGAAGGATATGGGGGTGGTCAACGCCCGCTCCGGTCAGCCGACCATGGCCTTGACCGGGGGCGCGGCGGCGCGCCTCGCGGCTATGGTTCCCGCTGGATGGCGCGGCGTCATCCACCTCTCCCTGACCGACGATCACCCCTACGCTCAAGCCTTCGTGGTTATCGAAACGGTAGAATTCGTGGTTATCGAAACGGTAGAAGATGACGGCTAATTCGCGCCAGGCGCGCTTGTCGGCGGCGCTTTGAGCGTCTAGCACCACGCCCACCCAAATGAACCGCTTGAGCCGCCAGAGCAAACATCGACCATGACCCAATTTAAGGCCTCCGGGGCCAAGACCGCCCGCGCCAAGCCGGCCAAGACCATGACCGCGCGGCAGGAAGTGATCGAAACCGTCAAGACCGTGGTCTACGCCTTGCTGATCGCCCTGATGATCCGCACGGTGTTGTTCCAACCCTACACCATACCCTCGGCGTCCGAGGAGCCTAACCTGTATCAGGGCGACTATATAATCGTCAGCAAATGGACGTACGGCTACAGCCGGCACTCGATTCTGTTCAGTCCGCCCCTGTTCAGCGGCCGATTGTTTTTCACCCCGCCGAAACGCGGCGACATCATCGTATTCAAACTGCCGCGCGACGGAACGACCGACTACATCAAACGACTCGTCGGCCTGCCCGGCGACAGAGTTCAGGTGAAGAAGGGCGTCCTCTACATCAACGACCGACCTCTCGCCGAGCATGTTGATCACACCATCCTTACCCATGATCGCGGCGGGGGCGTGGTTGAGGAGACCGCGATCATTCAGACCGAGACCAACCCCGAGGGTCGTCAATATCTCACTCAGGTTCACGGTCCCGACGAGCCGGCGGCCAACACCGCCGTCTATACCGTCCCCGATCACTGCTATTTCATGATGGGCGACAATCGCGGCAATTCTCTCGACAGCCGGTTCGACCCGGGTTTGGCGCCGGAAGACCCCAAGCTGGGCGGCTGCGGTTGGGATAGTCGCGTGGACGCGACGCTCGCGTACAGCGATCCGGGGGGCGTCGGTTTTGTCCCGGAAGAAAATCTGGTCGGCAAGGCGCAGATCATCATGTTGTCGTGGAACGAGGGCGCGTCGCTGTTCAAGCCGTGGACCTGGCTCGACCTGCGCTGGAACCGCTTCCTGCACGGGCTGAAATGATCGGTCGGTCGACGTGAATAAACGCCTTGCCGCCATCTCGGCGCTGGAAGAGCGGCTGGGCTACGCCTTCACCGATCGCGCGCTGCTGGAACGGGCGCTCACCCACGCCAGCGCCGGCGACGGAACCGGCAAGCTGCTCAATAATGATCGCCTGGAGTTTCTGGGAGACCGGGTGCTGGGCCTGATCATGGCCGAGTATCTGATGGGCGACAGCGAAGCCGCCGACCCCGGCGATCTCTCCAAACGGTTTCATGTGCTGGTTAGCGGCCACGCCTGCGCCCGGGTGGCCCGCACTTTGGGTTTGGGCGAGGCCCTGCGACTGCAGGGCGGCGAGAGCCGGCGCGGCGCGCGCGACCACGAGACCATCCTCGCGGATGGTTGCGAGGCTCTGATCGCCGCCCTCTACCTTGAGCGCGGCCTGATGGAGACGGCGCAGCTGGTCCTCGACCTCTGGGCGCCCTTGCTGGATGAACCGGTCGACCTCGCCGCCGCCAATCCCAAATCCGAGCTTCAGGAATGGGCCGCGGCGCTTGGGAAATCGCCGCCGGCCTATCGCGTCCTGGCGCGCGAGGGCCCCGACCATCAACCCGCCTTCACCATTGAGGTGGCCATCGACGGGGCCGCGCCGATGACCGCCATCGGCGGTTCGGTGCGCGCCGCGGAAAAAGCGGCGGCCCTCGCCCTGCTCAGACGGGATCGGAAAGACGCATGACCCGCGCCGGATTCATCGCCGTCATCGGCGCGCCCAATGCGGGCAAGTCGACCCTGGTCAACCGGCTGGTCGGGACCAAGGTCTCCATCGTCACCCAGAAAGTGCAGACCACCCGCTTTCCCGTACGCGGTGTGGCCATGGACGGCGAAAGCCAGATGGTTCTGATCGACACCCCCGGCATCTTCAAACCGCGCCGCCGGCTTGACCGGGCCATGGTGCGGGCGGCCTGGGGCAGGGCGGAGGACGCCGACGCCGTCGTTCACCTGGTGGACGCCAACGCCCAGATCGCCGTCGCGCAAGGGGCCGGAACGCCCGCCGATCGCAAGGCCGTGGTCGATGTCGAGTCCATCGTCGGGGGCTTGAAGACCGCCTCGCGTAAGGCGATCCTGGCTTTGAACAAAATCGATCTGTTGCGGCGCGATACGCTTTTGGCGCTGACCAAATCGCTGTTCGACGCCGGAGTCTACGACGAGGTGTTCATGGTCAGCGCCGCCAACGGGGCCGGCGTCGATGATCTAAAGGCACGCCTGGCCGCCCTCGTACCGGAGGGGCCGTGGTTCTACCCTGCCGACCAGAGCGCCGACATCCCGGCCCGGCTGTTGGCCGCCGAGATCACCCGCGAGAAGGTCTATCTGCGGGTGCATGAGGAGTTACCCTATGCCGCCAGCGTGCAGACGACCGCCTTCGAGGAGCGCCGCGACGGCTCGGCCCGGTTGGAACAGACCATCTATGTCGAACGCGAAGGCCAGCGGGGTATTCTGCTTGGCAAAAACGGCCAGACCCTTAAATGGATCGGCGAGGCCTCGCGCAAGGAATTGGCCGAATTGTTTGACCGGCCGGTGCATCTCTTCTTGCACGTGAAGGTCAAAGAAACCTGGGCTGAGGACCGCGACCTGTTTGCCGAAATGGGCCTGGATTTCGAGGTTTAACTCGGTCACTCAAGGTAGATGGAATTCGAAGACGACGCCTTTGTGCTCAGCGCCCGCGTGCATGGCGAAAGCGGCGCAATCGTTGAACTGCTGACCGCGACCCGCGGCAAATGGGCCGCTCACGTCGCCGGCGGCGCGTCACGCCGGATGAAGCCGTTTTTGCAGGCCGGCGCGCGGGTGCGGGTGCGCTATCGCGCGCGCGTGGCCGATCAGCTCGGCGCCGCCAGCCTGGAACCTGAGGGAGAGGGGCCATCGGCCCTGTTTGACGATCCGTTGGCTCTCGCGGGTCTGGCGTCGGCGGCGGCGGTGGTCGGCGGCGCCCTGCCGGAGCGCGAGCCGCACGTGGGCGTGTTCTTCGCCATGGAATCGCTGATGGGCGCCTTGGCGGTGTCGGCTGTCTGGCCGGCGGTGATGGTGCGGTTCGAGGCAGGCTTGCTGGAGGATATGGGTTTTGGCTTTGATCTGTCGCGCTGCACGGTGACCGGCGCGGTGGACGATCTGATCTGGGTCAGCCCGCGCACCGGCCGCGCGGTCAGCGCGGCGGCGGGCGAACCCTATCGCGACCGGTTGCTCGCTCTGCCGCCATTTCTGCTGTCGGCGCAGGGGCGTCTGGCGCCGGGCGACATCGCCGCCGGCCTCGCCCTGACCGGGCGGTTTTTGCAGGATTTCGTGTTCGGGCCCCTCAATCGCCCGCTGCCGCCGGCGCGATTGTGGCTCATTGATCGCTTGGCCGACGCCGGCCGGTTGTGAGAAAACGAGGCCTCGCCATCATTTCATCTGCATGGCGTTTGTGATCTTTGAATGGGATGAGGACGCAGTTTTTCTAGGACGGAATTCCGCCATGTTCGTGCACGCCCCGACCGCCCGCTCCCGTTCGCTTGTCAAAGCCGTCACATGGCGGATGCTGGGCAGCATCGACACCTTCATCATCAGCTTTATCGTCGCCAGCCTGTTTCACCACGGCACGGCCAATGCGGCGTCCATCGCCGGCTCCATCGCCTCGATCGAGACGGTGACCAAGGTGGTGCTGTATTATTTCCATGAGCGCATCTGGGCGCGGGCGCCGTGGGGCCGCGCCGACAAGGTGGTCGGGGCTGCGGCGGAGCACGACGCGCCGTCCGCGCATTAGTCTAAGCGGCGCTGACCACCGACTCGTGCCGGGCGACAAAGAACCGCCCGCGCTCGGCGATGAAAACCACTACCAGCGCGGTCAGGCCGGCCAGGGTTACGCCGACATAGAGCGGAGCCGTCGTGCCGTTGAAGCTCTGGCCGATCAGACCGCCGACCAAGGCGCCGACGATGGTGGAGAATGACCCCTGCAGCGAGCTGGCGGTTCCGGCGACCGCGCCGACATTCTCCATCGCCATGGCGCTGAAATTGGCCGTCGTCAGCGAAAAACAAGCCATCATCACCGATTGCAGGGCGACGAAGGTGATGATGCTTTCGTGACCGGTCAGCGCGACCGCGGCATGCATCGCGGCGATCGCGGTCAGGCCGAACAAGGCCGCATGGCCGATCCGGCGCATGCCCCAGCGCATGACGATCCGCGAATTGACCAGCGAAGCGGTCGCCATTGTCCCGGCCATTACGGCAAATCCGCCCGGCAGCCATTCAGGGTGGTGGAAGATATCGGCGAAAATCGGTTGCACCGAGGTCAGGAAACCCATGACCACGCAGCTCATGCAAGTGATACCCACGGTGTAGCCGACCGAAGCCCGGTCGGAGAGGACGATCCGCGCCCCGGTGATGATTTTCGTCGGCGTGATATCGCGTCGGTCTTCGCAGGCAAGGGATTCGGGCAAACGCAGGAGCACCCAAAGCCAAATGGTCGCGCCCAGTAAGGCCAGGACAACGAAAATCCATCGCCACGGCGCGACCATCAGCACCAGAGTCCCCATGGTTGGGGCCAGGATCGGCGCGGCCATGAACACCATCGTCGCCAGGCTCATTACCTGGGCCATGTCTCGGCCTTCGAAGCGGTCGCGCACGACCGAGGTCACCAGCACCCGCGCGCCCGCCGCCGCCGCGCCTTGGGCGGCTCTGGCCGACAACAGAAGCGTGAAACTGGGCGCCGTCGCTGCGGCGAGGCTGCACAAGGCGTAACCGATGAGGGACGCCAGCATTAGACCGCGCCGGCCATAGCGGTCGGAAAGCGTCCCCACAAAGAATTGTGAGACGCCAAACCCGGCCATGAACACGGTGATCACCAGCGAGCGCCGGTTCTCCATCGTCACGCCGAGCGCCTCGCCGATCGCCGGTAGGGCCGGCAACATGGCGTCAATGGCGAAGGCGACGATCATCATGATCGACGCGATCAGGGCGATGAACTGGCCCCTGCTGCGGGGAAAAGATGTCGGCATGGGCCGTGTCTAGGCGGCGTTGGCGCGCTTGCCAATCGCCGCGGTCGGTTCGCTCACCGTCAATTGTCAGCTATAGACGAATGCCGAGCCGTCGAGATCGATGGTCGGGAACTCGTCCTTCTCGTGCCAATAGTCCTGGGTGTGCTGCCACTCGCGTTTGTCGCCGCGCCGTGGCAGCAGGCTCATCCCGCGCATCAGATAGCCGGGATTGAAGTTCTCCGGATCGATCCACGTTCCCAGCGGCATGTTATGGTCTTCCGGACGCAGGGCGACCTCGACCTTTTTCACGCCTTTCGCCTTCATGTGGTTGATCAGCCTGCAAACGAAATCGGCGATCAGTTCGGTGCGCAGGGTCCAGCTGGCGCGGAAATAGCCGAACACCCACGCCATGTTGGGGATGCCGGTGAACATCATGCCGCGATAAGTCACTGTTTCGGAGAAAACCAGCGGCTCGCCATCGATCGCGATATCGATGTCGCCGAGCACATTAAGATTAAAGCCGGTCGCCGTGACGATGATGTCGGCCTCGAGGGTCTGGCCGGATTTCAGAAGGATGCCCTCCGGCGTGAACCGGTCGATTTCGCCGGTGACCACTGAAGCCTTGCCGTCGCGTATGCTGGCCAGCATGTCCCCATCGGGCAGGAATGCCACCCGTTGGCGCCAGGGTCGATAAGAGGGCGTGAAATTCTTCGCCACTTCCTCGGGCGGCAGAAAGGCGCCGATCCCGTCGAGCAGTTCCTTGGTAACCACGTCGGTTTCAGAGACGCAGCGACGGGCGAACACGTCCTGGTCGAACACAATCTTGCGCCGGACGATTTCGTGAATCCAGGCCGGGTCGACCTTCAGTTCGCTCAAAGTGTCATACAGTTCATTCACGTTTGCGGCCGGGAGATAATAGGTCGGCGAGCGTTGCAAGATGGTGACGTGCGCCGTTTCGTCCGCGATCGCCGGGGCCACCGTCGCCGCCGTCGCGCCCAAGCCGATT
>JANXUA010000033.1 GCA_025352085.1 Caulobacteraceae bacterium
CCGACGCCCAGGCGGTCGAGACCAGTTGCGAAATGGACAGTCCCGCCGTGAGGATCACGCCCTTGAGGGCCGCGATGTCTTGCTCCTCGATCAATCGATGAGTGACGTCAGGGACGGGGTCTTGCCATAACTGCGGTTCAGCAGGAACCAACGGGCCGAGCCCCCGGCTGTAGGGTCCCATGTCGCGGTGGGTCAGTTTGAACCACGCTTTGGCGAAGGCGTCCGCGAAGGCCTGGGGATTTTCGTGGAAGCGCTTCGAAATCGGCGCATAGTTCGGGTCCACCTTCAACGCTAGGTCCGTCGTCAGCATCATGGGGGCGTGCGTCTTCGTGGAATCGTGCGCATCGGGCGCCCTGCCCGCCGCAGCGTCTTTGGGAGTCCACTGCGACGCGCCGGCGGGACTTTTCACCAGCTCCCACTCATAGTTGAACAGGTTGTCGAAATAGTTGTTGTCCCACTTTGTCGGCGTCGTGGTCCAGGCGCCCTCCAGGCCGCTGGAGATCGTATCGCCGGCATTGCCGCCGCCAAAGCTGTTCTTCCAGCCGAAGCCTTGTTCCTCGAGGCTGGCGCCCTCGGGTTCGGGACCGACATATTGCTGCGGGTCCGCGGCGCCGTGACATTTGCCGAAGGTGTGTCCACCGGCAATGAGCGCGACGGTCTCCTCGTCATTCATCGCCATGCGCGCGAACGTTTCTCGAATGTCCCGGGCCGCGGAGAGCGGGTCGGCGTTGCCGTTCGGTCCCTCCGGATTCACATAGATTAGGCCCATCTGGACGGCGCCGAGAGGGTTCTCAAGGTCTCGCTCGCCGCTGTAGCGCTTGTCTCCAAGCCAGGTGTTCTCCGGCCCCCAGTAAATGTCTTCTTCGGGCTCCCAGACGTCCGCGCGCCCGCCGGCGAAGCCGAAGGTCTTGAATCCCATCGATTCCAGCGCGCAGTTGCCGGCGAGGATCATCAGGTCGGCCCACGAGAGTTTTCGGCCATGCTTCTGCTTGATCGGCCAGAGCAGTCGGCGCGCCTTGTCGAGGTTCGCATTGTCGGGCCAGCTATTGAGCGGCGCGAAGCGTTGAGTGCCGGAGGCCGCGCCGCCGCGGCCGTCGCCGATGCGGTACGTCCCGGCGCTATGCCACGCCATCCGAATGAAAAGCGGCCCATAGTGACCGTAGTCCGCCGGCCACCAGTCCTGCGACGTCGTCATCAAGGCAAAGAGGTCGGACTTCACGGCATCCAGGTCGAGGCTCTTGAACGCCTCGGCATAGTCAAAATCCTCCCCCATGGGATCGCACATGGGGGGGTTCTGGTGGAGAATTTTCAGGTTCAGCTGGTTCGGCCACCAGAGTCGGTTCGACATTTCCAAAACGACCGCGTCTTTGTCACCGGGGCCCATCACCGGGCATTTGTTTTCGCCGTCCATATTTTCTCCGATCGCAGTCGATGTTTTCCCTACCTCGGTGAGTTAACGCCTTAAGATATATAAATCAAATCGATTTTATGATGTGTTCGTATAGAAAATATCTATCAAAACGGCCAATATGGAAATATCGCAAGCGAGTCGCGCCGGCGCGCGATTCGCCTTAAGCGTGCGTCATGGCCTCTTCCGCCGGACCTGAAATCGAGCGTCTGATCGCTCTTCTGGCCAAGTTGCCGGGCCTCGGCCCTCGCTCAGCCCGACGCGCGACATTGATGTTGCTGAAGAGGCGCGATCAATTGCTCACGCCGCTCAGCCAGGCCCTGGCCGACGCCGCGGCGCGGGTGCGCACCTGCTCGTCCTGCGGCGCGCTCGACACGACCGAGCCCTGCGCCATCTGCGCCGACGCTTCGCGCGACCGGACCCTGATCTGCGTGGTCGAGGAGGTCGGCTCGATCTGGGCCATGGAGCGGGCGAGCGCGTTTCGCGGGCGTTACCATGTGCTGGGGGGCCTGCTGTCGGCCCTGGACGGGATTGGCCCCGAATCCCTGCGCATCACCGCCCTCACGCAGCGCGCCGCCGACGAGACGGTCGCCGAAGTGATCCTTGCCCTGCCGGCCACCGTCGACGGCCAGACCACCGCCCACTATCTCGCCGACCGCCTGGCTGGCGCGGGGGTCAAGATCAGCATGCTGGCGCGCGGCGTCCCGGTCGGCGGCGACCTCGACTGGCTCGACGACGGCACCATCGCCCAGGCCATGCGGGCGCGGCGGCCGGCCTGACGCCGGTTCGGCGATGTCGTCACGCGTGATCCGTTGCCGTTCGGTCGGCAAAGGGATAATTTCAAGCCTTGCCCTCGCGGCGCTCGCTCATCTCAGGCTGGCCGCCGTCGAGGCGACGATGGGGGAGGTGATCGATGAGTGAAAGCGGAACCGGCCAGGGATTGTCCTGGCCGAAGAAGACGCGGGAAATCCAGACCACCTTGATGGATTCGACGCGCTGGAACGAATTCGAGTTCCGCGATGACGACATCGTCGTGGCGACCTGGTCGAAGACCGGCACGACCTGGACCCAACAGATCGTCAGCCAACTGGTTCTTGACGGATCGGCGACGGTGTTCGGATCGGCCGAGTCGCCGTGGATCGACTTCCAGATCACGCCCGAGGCCGTGGAGGTCGCCGACGCCCAGCGCCATCGGCGTTTCCTGAAAACGCATCTGCCGCTCGACGCCCTCGTTTTCTCGCCGCGCGCGAAATACATCTACATCGGGCGCGATGCCCGCGACGTGGTCTGGAGCCTGCACCACCATCTGACCCATTTTTCGCCGACCGCTTTTGAAAAATTTGGCGAAGTCAGTCGCCGCACGGGTCTCGCCCCACCGCCGCCGCCGCCGGCGGACGTTCGAGCCTTCTATCATGTGTGGCTGGAGACCGACGCCCTGGCCGAAACGTCTTTCTGGGCCAATGTGCAGGGTTGGTGGGACGCCAGGGCCCTGCCCAACGTCCTCCTGGTTCACTACGCCCGCCTGAAGGCCGACTTGCCGGGCGAGGTTCGGCGCATCGCCGCGTTTCTGGATATTCCCATCGATGGAGCGAAATTTCCGAAGATGCTCGAACATTGCGGCCTTGAGCACATGAAGGAACGCGCCTCGCACACGGAGTTCATCGAACAGATCTTCGACGGCGGCGGGCGGACCTTCGTGAACAAGGGGGTCAACGGCCGCTGGCGCGATGTCCTGACCCCCGAGGAAATCGCCCTGTGCGACGAGGTGGCGGCGAAAAACCTCTCGCCGGAGTGCGCGGCGTGGCTGCGGACCGGCGACCGCGCGGGCTAGCGCCCGGCGACCGCGTTGGCCGGGTCGTGCGACTCCTGATACGAGCGCGGCATGAACACGCTGTCTCTCGTCGTCACCCTCCTGCTCGGCCTCCTGGCCGGGGCGTTGGCGGTGTGGGCGATGGCCGAGCGGGGGCGGGCGGCCCGGGCCGAACTGAAGGCGTCCATGCTGGAGGCCCAGGCGGCGTCCGGCGCCGATCTCCTCAAGGCCCAGGCGGCCGCGACGGCGGGATCGGTGGCCGACGAGCTGGTCAAGCGCGCCGGCGAAACCTTCGCCAACCAGGATCGTCTCGCCCAGGCCAAGCTGGAGGCGCAGCTCAAACCCGTGGCCGAGACGCTGGCCAAGTTCGAGGCCCAGACCGCCGCCGCCGAAAAGGCCCGCGCCGAGGAGGCCGGCGGCCTGAAAGCCCAGATCGAGCAATTGCTGCTCGCCTCGACGGCGACGCAGGACGAGGCGCGCAAGCTTTCGGCCGCCCTGCGTCGCGGCGCCGGCGTGCAGGGCCGCTGGGGCGAGCAGATGCTGCGCAATGTGCTGGAAATGGCCGGCCTCAAGGCCAAGCTCGATTTCGATGAGCAGGTTTCGGTCGATTCCGGCGCGCTGAGGCCGGACGTGACCGTGCGCCTGCCGGGCGGCGGGGTGTTCGTGATCGACGCCAAATGCTCGCTCAACGCCTTTCTGGAGGCGCAGGACGCGGCGAACGAGGCGGCGCGCGAGGCCGGCTACGCCCGCCACGCCCAAAGCGTGCGCGCGCACATGCAGTCCCTGGCGGCTAAGGCCTATTGGGACCAGTTCGACGCCTCGCCCGATTTCGTGGTCATGTTCGTGCCCGGCGACGCCTTCCTCGCCGCCGCCGTCGAACGCATGCCCGATCTCTACACCGTGGGTATGGATCGCCGGGTGATCATGGTCACGCCGTCCAGCCTGTTCGCCCTGTGCAAGGCGGTGGTGTACGGCTGGCGGGTCGAGCAACAGAACCTCAACGCCCGCGAGATCGTGGGTCTCGGCCGCGAGCTCTACAAGCGCATCGCCGCCATGGCCGCGCACGCCCAGGCCATGGGCAAGGGGCTGGAGGCGGCGGTCGGGCGCTACAACCAGTTCGTCGGCTCGCTGGAAACCCAGGTCCACACCCAGGCGCGCCGGTTCGAGGACCTGAAAGTCGACCACGAGGGCAGCAAAATCCCCGAGATCGCGCCCATTGAGGTTGCCGTCCGCCCCGTAACCAAACTCGCGCCCGCCTTGACGATGGAGCCGTCCGACCCTACCTCCGCGCCATGACGATTCGCGACATTCTCACCGTCGACGCCGACATGGCCGCCTTGAAGCAGAAATCCACCCCGGTCGCGGCGGTGGACGACGCCTTGCGCGCCCTGATGGATGACATGCTAGAGACCATGTATGACGCCCCCGGCATCGGCTTGGCGGCGATCCAGGTCGGCGTGCCGGTGCGGGTGATCGTCATGGACATTGCCAAGGGCAACGAAACGCCGGCCGAGCCGCGCTATTTCGTCAATCCGGAAATCCTGTCGGCGTCGGACGAAATGTTCGTTTACGAAGAAGGCTGCCTGTCGGTGCCGGAGATCTTCGACGAGGTCGAACGTCCGGCGCGGGTGCGCCTGCGCTATCTCGATTATCACGGCAAAAAACGCGAAGAGGACGCCGAGGGCCTGTTCGCCGTCTGCATCCAGCACGAGATCGACCACCTCAACGGCGTCCTCTTCATCGACCATCTCTCGCGCCTAAAACGCAACCGCGCAGTGGCCAAGGTGAAGAAGGCGGCGAAGGCGGAGATGGACGCGTAGGCCTGCCGCTCGCTTGGCGCGCGCGCCAGGAAAGTCTAACCCCCTCCCCATGCGTCTCGCTTTTCTCGGCACCCCCGATTTCGCCGTTTCGACCCTGGCCGCCCTGATCGAGGCCGGGCATGAGGTGGTGTGTGTCTATGCTCAACCCGCCGCGCCGCGCGGACGGGGGCAGGCGGTGCGGGCCTCACCGGTCGAGGCGTTTGCCGCCGCGCGGGGGATTTTCGTGCGCACGCCAGCCTCCATGCGGGCGCCCGAGGAAATCGCGGCGTTCACGGCGCTGGACCTCGATGCCGCGGTGGTCGTCGCCTATGGTCAGATCCTTGAGCAGGCGATCCTGAATGCGCCGCGGCTCGGCTGTTTCAACCTGCACGCCTCGCTGCTGCCGCGTTGGCGCGGCGCGGCGCCGATCCAGCGGGCGATCATGGCCGGTGACGCCATCACCGGGGCGCAGGTCATGCGTATGACGACCGGCCTGGACGAAGGGCCGGTACTGGGCGGCGTGACCCTGCGCATCGACGCCCTGGACACCGCCGGAACCCTGCATGACCGCCTCGCCCCGGCCGGCGCGATCCTGATGGCGCGGATGATGGCGGACGTTGCGCGCGGTGCGGCGGTGGAGACGCCGCAGATCGAGGACGGCGCCACCTACGCCAAGAAGATCAAGCCGAAGGAGGCGCGCCTGCGCTGGGATTTGCCCGCCGCGGACGTCGACCGGCGCATTCGCGGTCTTTCGCCATTTCCGGGCGCCTGGTTCGAGGCCCCGTCGGAGCGCGGGTCGGTGCGGGTAAAGGCCTTGTTGTCTTTGGTTGAGGGCGCGGGCGGCGAGCCAGGCGAGGTGCTCGACGACGGCCTGCTGATCGCGTGCGGGACGGGCGCCGTGCGCATCCTGCGGGCGCAGCGCGAGGGGCGCGGCGTTCAGGACGCCGGCGATTTCCTGCGCGGCTTTCCGGTCGCGGTCGGAACGCGGCTCGCCTGATGCCGCGCTATCGCCTGACCGTGGAGTATGACGGCGGCCCGTATTGCGGCTTCCAGGCCCAAGCCGACCTGCCCACGGTTCAAGGCGCGATCGAAACCGCGCTGACGGCCTTCTGTGGCGAGCGCGTGCGCATCCACGCCGCCGGGCGCACCGACACCGGCGTCCACGCGAGCGGGCAAGTGATCCATGTCGATCTCGCCAAGGACTGGCCCGCCGCGGTGGTGATGAACGCCCTCAATGCCCATCTCGTCCGCCAGCCGGTGGCGGTCCGGGCCGCGGCTGTCGCGCCCGACGATTTTCACGCCCGGTTTTCGGCGACCGGGCGTCACTATCTCTACCGTATCCTCAACCGCCCTGGTCCGGCGGCGCTGGAGCGCGGGCGGGTGTGGCATGTGAAGACGCCGCTTGACGCGGGCGCCATGCACGCGGCCTCGCAGGAACTCGTCGGTCGGCACGACTTCACCACCTTCCGCGACGCCGCCTGCCAGGCCAAGTCGCCGGTAAAGACCCTTGATATGGCGGGCGTTGTGGGTGTCGCCGAGGAAATCCACATCGCCTTCTCCGCCCGATCTTTCCTCCATCGCCAGGTGCGATCGATGGTCGGCTCGCTGGTCGAGGTGGGAAAGGGCCGCTGGAGCGAAGCCGATTTCGCCGCCGCCCTCGCCGCCGCCGACCGCACCGCCTGTGGCCCGGTGGCCCCGGCGACGGGGCTCTGCCTCGTCGGCGTGGACTATGATGAGAACGCTTTGAAATAATCGTCGATCAGGCGCTCGTAGATCGCCGACAGGGCGACGATCTCGGTCGTCGGCGCGCGTTCGTCGATGGCGTGCATGGTCGCGCCGACGAGGCCGAACTCGACCACCGGGCAAAGGGCGCGGATGAAGCGGGCGTCCGACGTGCCGCCGGTGGTGGAAAGCTGCGGCTCGACGCCGCTGACAGCGCGCACCGCGCCGGCGACCACGCGCGTGAACCCGCCCGGCGCGGTGAGGAAGGCTTCGCCGCTGATCTTGGGCGTGAGGGTCACGGCGCCCGCGAAGCCTTCGCCCGCTATGCGCGCCTCCTCCGTCAGCCAGGCGGCGAGGGCCGCGCCGGAGTGGGTCGGGTTGAAGCGGATGTTGAGATAGGCGGACGCGCGCGCTGGGATGACATTGGTCGCGGCGTTGCCGACGTCGATGGTGGTAACCTCGAGGTTGGACGGCTGAAAGCCCTCGAAGCCCTCATCCAATCGGCGGGCTAGCAACCGCGCGAGCAGGCGCACCAAAACCGGAACCGGATTGGCGGCGCGGTCGGGATAGGCGACGTGGCCCTGCTTGCCCTCGACGGTGATCGTCGCGCCGATGCTGCCGCGCCGGCCGATCTTGATCATGTCGCCGATGGCGGCGCTTGAGGTCGGTTCGCCAACCACGCAATGATCGATGATCTCGCCCTCGGCGGCCAGCGCCGCGACCACCGCCTTGGTGCCATGTTCGGCGACGCCCTCTTCATCGCCGGTGATCAGCAGTGAGATCGATCCGGCCGGCGCGCCGCGCGCCAGCACCCGCCCGGCGGCGGCGATGAAGGCGGCGATGGCGCTTTTCATATCGACCGCGCCGCGACCGATCACCACCCCATCGGTGAGGGCCGCCTCGAACGGCGCGCTCGACCAGGCGGCAAGATCGCCCACCGGTACGACGTCGGTATGGCCGGCGAAGCACAAATTCGGCTGCGCGGTTCCCAGCCGGGCGTAGAGGTTTTCGATCTCGCCAAAGCGCATGCGGCGGCAGGTGAAGCCAAGATTGGTCAGCGCCCGTTCGACCAGATCCATCGCCCCGCCGTCCGCCGGTGTCACCGATGGGC
Source organism: Caulobacteraceae bacterium (assembly GCA_025352085.1). Classification (GTDB taxonomy): domain Bacteria; phylum Pseudomonadota; class Alphaproteobacteria; order Caulobacterales; family Caulobacteraceae; genus Acaudatibacter. The sequence goes on from JANXUA010000033.1 coordinate 7,851, forward strand.
AGCGGATCAGCTCGCGCGTAAAGGCGACGGGGTCGATGGCGGCGGTGGCGCTGTTCATGGGTTATCCCTTAGTCTGCGGGCCGACGCCCCGCAAACCGCTCCGGGAACCCCGCGATGAAGAAGATCGATGTGTCCGCCCTACCGGCCGTGACCGGCACGGGCTATCCCACGCCGCACGACGAACCCTGCCGGAACCGCATGCGCCGGCGCCTCGGCGAGGCGGCCGGCCTGACCCAATTTGGAGTCAACCGGCTGACCTTGCCGCCGGGCGCCTGGTCGAGCCAGCGGCACTGGCACACGCATGAAGACGAGTTCGTGTGGGTGATCGAAGGCGAGGTGGTGCTGGTCACCGACGCCGGCGAGGAGATTTTACGGGAGGGCGACTGCGCGGCGTTCAAGGCCGGTGATCCCGACGGCCACTACCTGGTCAACCGCTCCGGCGCGGACGCCATCGTGCTGGAGGTCGGCGGTCGCGATGTGGCCCGCGACGCCTGCGACTATCCCGACATCGACATGATCGCGCGGCCGGGCGAGGATTTCTATCGCCACCGGGACGGGACGGCGTACGCGAAGATGGGGTAATGAGATTCAGAGGGGGTATTCATGATCCGCAGGACATTGATCGTTCTAGCTTTGGCCGTCGCCGCCCGATGATATCCGGGCGCGGCGCACGCCAAGGGCTCCATAGTAGCAGCTAATGGCGGCTATAAAGCTGACAATCGCGAGGCCGAGGGGGACCCCCAATCCGGCGAAATCGTCGCCATCTCCAGTATCCCCAGCAGCAAAGAACAACAGGCGAGCACCCAGCCATCCAGTAGCGAGCACCGCAGGTAAGAACATAAGGTGGATCAACCAGCTGGGGCTGAAGCTATGTGCAAGCCTCCAAGTTCCCAAGGCAAGAGCAAATGGGGCGACCATCACGCCGATCCAGGCAACAAGAAAACCCAAACCAGATTGTAAGAACGACCAAACCATCCAGCGATGGTGCCATCGCAACGGGGAGCCCGCAATGGGTCGCTTACCCTCCCCTAATCCCGCAACAACTCGTTGATGCTCGTCTTCGACCGCGTTTGCGCATCCACCGTCTTGACGATCACAGCGCAGGCGAGGCTGGGGCCTGCGCCGTGGGGGTCGGGGAGGGTTCCGGGGACGACCACCGAATACGGCGGCACGCGGCCGCGGTGAACCTCGCCGGTCTTGCGGTCGACGATCTTCGTCGAGGCGCTGATGAACACGCCCATGGAAAGGACCGCGCCCTGGCCAACGACGACGCCCTCAACCACTTCGGAGCGGGCGCCGATGAAGCAGTCGTCCTCAATGATGGTTGGCGCCGCCTGCAGGGGTTCGAGCACTCCGCCGATGCCCACGCCGCCGGACAGGTGCACGCCCTTCCCGATCTGGGCGCAGGAGCCGACCGTCACCCAGGTGTCGACCATGGTTCCTTCGCCGACATGCGCGCCGATGTTGACGAACGACGGCATGAGCACGACGTTCCTGTCGATGAATGCGCCGCGACGCACGATGGCGCCCGGTACGGCGCGGAAGCGGGCGGCTTCGAACTGCGGCGCCTCCCAGCCGTCGAACTTGCCCGGAACCTTGTCCCACCACGGACCGATCCCACCGCCCAGCGCCCCGGCGCGCATCATCTGATTGGGGTTGAGGCGGAACGACAGCAGGATCGCCTGCTTCAGCCAGGTGTGGACGACCCAAACGCCGCCGATCTTTTCGGCCACCCGCGCCGCTCCGGCGTCGAGGCGCAATATGGTTTCCTCCACCGCCGTGCGCAAAGGCCCGCGCGTGTCGACGCCGATGGTGTCGCGGGCTTCCCAGCCGGCTTTGATTTCGGCTTTCAGATCGGCCAGGGCGAGGTCGGTCATGTGGATTAGCGGTCCTTGACGTGGGCGGCGGCCAGGAACGGCGCCAGGTGGGGGGTTCGATAGTCAACGAAGGGGGCGACGGACGCCGCCGCGTGGGCGCCGACCAGAACCGTCGTCATACCCATCAAAGCCGCCGGTTCAAGGTTGCGTTCGGAATCTTCGAAGAAGGCGGTCGAACGCGGCGTCACGGCGTGGGCCGCGACGATGGCGTCGTAGGCGGCGCCCTGCGGCTTGGCGCTATAGTCGGCCGAGCCGATGTGGAACACCTCGTCGAACAGATCGGCCAGATCGAGGTGTTCGAGCACCCGCAGGGCGTGGCGGTCGTCGGCGTTGGTGAAGATCAGCCGCCGGCCCGGCAGGCGTTCCACCGCCGCGCGCAGGTCCTCGGTCGGCGCGATGCCGTCCAGGATCAGATCATGCACATAGGCGTGATAGTGCGCCGGATCGACCCGATGATGGTGCAGCAGGCCGTTGAGCGTCGTGCCGTGGTCGGCCAGGTATTGTTTCTGCAGCGCCCGCGCCGGGGCCCGCTCCAGCCCGGTGAGCCTGACCATATAGTCGGTGATCTTCTCGTCCATCTGGGCGGCGATGCCGGATTCCAGCGGATAGAGGGTGTTGTCCAGGTCGAACAGCCAGGTGTCGACGTGGGTCAGGTCGGCGCCGTTCACGCCCGCACCAGGGTTCCCGCGCCGTGCTCGGTGAACAGTTCGACCAGCATGGCGTGCGGGCGGCGCCCATCGAGGATGACCACCGCTTCGACCCCCGCCTCGACCGCGGCGATGGCGGTCTCCAGCTTGGGGATCATGCCGCCGGTGGCGACGCCGCCGGCGATCGCCGCGCGTGCCTCGGCGACGGTCAGTTGGCGGATCAGTGCGCCCTTGGCGTCCAGAACGCCGGCCACGTCGGTCAAGAGGAGCATGCGCTTGGCCTTCAGCGCCCCGGCCAGGGCGCCGGCGACGGTGTCGGCGTTGATGTTATAGGTCTGGCCGTCCTCGGAGACGCCGATCGGCGCGATCACCGGGATATAGTCGTCCTCGCCGTCGATCAGGCTGCGAATCAGCTTGGGATCGACACGGGTCGGATCGCCGACGAAGCCCAGATCCACCACCTCCTCGATGGCCGAGCCGACGGCGGCGCGGGTGCGGGTGGCCTTCTTGACGGTGATCAGGCCGGCGTCCTTGCCTGACAGGCCCACGCCGCGCACGTCGGCGGTGGCCCCGGCCTTGGTGATCCAGTTGGCGATTTCCTTGTTGATCGCGCCGGAGAGGACCATTTCGGCCACCTCCATGGTCGCCGCGTCGGTGACCCTCAGGCCGTCGACGAAGGTCGATTTGACCCCGGCGCGGTCGAGCATGCGCGAGATCTGCGGTCCGCCGCCGTGCACCACCACCGGCCGCACGCCTAACAGGCGCAGCAGGACCGCGTCGGCGGCGAACAGCTTGGCCACGGCCTCCTCGCCCATGGCGTGGCCGCCGTATTTGATCACCACGGTCGCGTTGTCGTGGTGCTGAATGTACGGCAGGGCTTCGGCCAGGGTCTTGGCGGTCGCCCAGCCGGATTCTTCGGGGTTATCGGTCATGCCCGCGCCATAGCGACTGGGCGAGCGCTTGTCATGTAAAAGCCGTCCTAGGCAAAAGCCGCCGCCGCGATCTCCGCCCGCAGTTCGGCCAGGCCGTCGCCCTTCTCGGAAGACGTCGCCAGAACGCGCGGGAAGGCAGCCGGGCGCTTGGCGATGGCGGCCAGGGTGGCGGCCACCGTGGCTTCGGCTTCGGCGCTTTTGATCTTGTCGGCCTTGGTCAGGATGATCTGATAGGACACCGCCGCCTTGTCGAGCGCGTCCAGCGCCTCGCCGTCCGGGGCTTTCAGACCGTGGCGCGCGTCGATCAGGAGATACACCCGCTTGAGATTGGGCCGCCCGCGCAGATAGGCGCGGCCGAGATCCTGGAACTTGCGGGCCGAGGCGCGCGACACCTTGGCGAAGCCGTAACCGGGCAGATCGACGAGGCGCAGACGTTCGTCGAGCAGGAAGAAGTTGATCTCGCGCGTGCGGCCCGGTTCCGTGGACGCCCGCGCCAGGCGATGGCGGCTGACCAGGGCGTTGATCAGCGACGACTTGCCGACATTCGAGCGCCCGGCGAAGCAGACCTCCGGCAGATCGGCCGGCGGCAAGCCGTCCATCGCCACCGCGCCCATGGAAAAGTCGGCCTGCCGGGCGAACAGGACGCGCGCGGCCTCAAGTTCGTCAGCGGTGAAGATGGGGGGGGCAGTCATGTGCCTAAGCCGAACGCGGGCTTCTCTCCCTCCCCTTCTGGGGAGGGCGACTCGCGGAGCGAGCCGGGTAGGGTCTTGGCCTCGGCGCCGCAGGGCTCCACCCCGGTCGCTGACGCGACTCGCCCTCCCCATAAAGGGGAGGGAAGGGCGCGCGGTTCCACTAGGCCGTCCCGGGCTTGGCGTGGAAGCGGGCGAAGAAGTCGTCGATGGGGTTTTCGACCTTGAAGCGGCGCATCATCAGATATTGCTGGATGACGGTGATCAAACTGCTCCACGTCCAGTAGATCAGCAGTCCAACCGAATACTGGGCCAGGATGAACACGAACATCAGCGGCATGAATTTCATCATCGCCTGCTGGGTCGGATCCATGCCGGTCGTTGGGCTCATCGAGGTCGAGAGCATCATGCTGGCGCCGTAGAGCATCGGCCAAACGCCGACGTGCAGGAAGCCGCCGAGAATGCCGCCGATCACCGGCGTAATGCTCGGATCCCACGGGATCAGGCCGAACAGATTGATGATGGTGGTCGGATCGCGGGCCGACAGATCCTGAATCCAGCCGAAGAACGGCGCGTGGTACATTTCGATGGTGACGGTGAACAGCTTGGTCAGGGAATAGAACACCGGGATTTGCAGCAGAACCGGCAGACAGCCGGTGATCGGATTGACCTTTTCCCGCGCATAAAGGGCCATCATGTCCTTCTGCTGGGCGGCCGGATCGTCCTTGTGCTTGGCCTGCAGGGCCTTCAGTTCCGGCTGGATCTTCTTCATCTTCACGCCCATCTCGAAGCCCTTATTGGCCAGAGGGAAGGTGATGAGGCGGATGACCACGGTGAGCATCAGAATGGCGATGCCGAAATTGCCGACCTTCGAATAGAACTTCTCCAGCATCCAGAAGATCGGCTTGGTCAGGAACCAGAGCATTCCCCAGTCCACGGCGTCGTCGAATCGGGGCGCGCCGAGGGATGTCTTGTAGCCGTTCAGCACCGGCACGGTCTTGGCGCCGGCGAACAGATGGGTGACTTCGCTGATCTGGGCGCCCGGCGCGACGGCGCGCCCGGCGGCGTTGTAGGTCGCCTCGTAAATATCGATATTGGTGGCCGCGTCGGTCGTCACACGCGCCTTGGCGTCGATGTGTTCATTCTGGTCCGGGATGAAGGCGGTCATCCAATATTTGTCGGTAATGCCGAGCCAGCCGCCCTTGGACTGCCAGTCCTGCTCGCCCTTCTTTTTCCATTTCTTGTAGGCGATTTGCTGGAGGTCGGGCTTGTCGAGACCGAGAATGCCGATCGCACCTTCGTGGACGATACTGGACTTGCCGAGGTCCGTGGGTATGCCCTGCCTTTGCACCGAGACGTAGGGCGCCAGGGTCACCGGCGCGGCGCCCTGATTGGCGACGGTGTCGGTGACGGTGAACATCGCCTGGGCGTCGACGTCGATCTTGCGGGTGAAGACCAGCCCGCCGGGCGCGGCGTAGGTCAGCGTCACCGGGTGGCCGGGCGTGAGCGCTCCGCCCGAGGCCTGCGTCCACAGGGTTTGCGAACCGGGCAGGCCGGCGAGATTGGCGCCCGCCCAGCCCTGCTGCGCGAAATAGGCGTCGGCCATGCCTTCGGGGCGCAGCAATTCGACCAGCGGCGAGGTCTTGGCCACCGCGACGTGATAACCCTTGAGGAACAGGTCATCGAGGCGCGCGCCCTTGAGCGCGATCGAGCCGGTCAGCGCCGGCGTGTCGACGGTGATGCGCGGGCTGAGCGCCAGGGCGGCGGGGCGCGTGAGATTGGGCTGGAGGGCGCCGGACGGCGTCGCCGAAGCGGCCGCGACGGCCTGGGCGCCCTGCGCGGCCGGCTTGGGATGCGGCGGGGGAAACAGGAACTGGTAGCCGAGCACCAGGATCATCGACAGGACCGCGAAAGCGATCATATTTCGGTTGTCATTTTGCATGGGTGCGGTCGGGCCGGGTGCGGGGGTCTTGGAAAGGCGGGGGCTCGCCCAGGCTAGTCTTGTTCAGGACGCGCCAAGATCGGCGGCGAGCCTTATCAGGGCGCTTTTCATATCGTCAAGCAAACGCGGCCACGCCCGGGTCGGGGCGCCGCCGCGCGCGATGAACACATAGTCACAGCCGGCCCGCGCGTGAAGGGGCGCCAATTGCCGCGCCGCTTCGCGCAGGCGGCGTTTGGCCCGGTTGCGCACCACCGCGCCGCCGATCCGCCGGGTGGCCGTAAAGCCGATGCGTATGTCGCTCGAACCGTCCTGGCGGTCGCGCGCCTGCGCCACCAGCGCGCCGCGCGCGCAGGCGAGACCCTTGGCCGCCTGAAGAAAATCAGGGCGCTTCCTCAGGCGTTCGATGGGGAAATCAGGCAAACGCGTCTCCTGGCCGGAGACGAAGATCGACTAGGCGGTCAGACGCTTGCGACCGCGGGCGCGGCGCCGTGCGACGATTTTCTGACCGTTCTTGGTGGCCATGCGCGAGCGAAAGCCGTGACGGCGCTTGCGCACCAGACGGGACGGTTGAAAAGTCCGCTTCACGTCGAAGCTCCGGGTCGAAGGGTTGCGCGGCCCACGTTGGTGGGCGCGAATGAGCGGGCGGACTTAGGGGAATGAGGCGCCGGTGTCAATCCGCGAGTCGTCCTTTGGAGCGCGGGCGCCCCGCCCGCGTCCAGCGATCTCGCGGGCGAGGCGCCCGCGCTCCAATCACAAATCCAGTCTTATGATCGCTTTTCCGATCACCTGCCGGTTCGCCAGCAGGTCGAACGCCGAGCGCCAGTCGTCCAGGGCGAATTCGGCGTGCACGCGGGGTTTGATCCTGCCCTCGTTGGCCAGGGTCCAGATGGCGGCGGCGTTTTCCACGCCTTTGTGCGGAAACTGGCGTCCGTACTCGCCGGCGCGCACACCCATGACCGAAAAGCCCTTGATCAGCGGCATGTTGACCGAGATCGCCGGTATCCGTCCGGAGGTGAAGCCGACCACCAGCAGACGCCCGTCAAAGGCGATGCAGCGGACGCTCTCGTCGAAGACGTCGCCGCCGACCGGATCGTAGATCACGTCCGCGCCACGCCCGCCGGTGATCGCCTTGACCGCCTCGCGAAAGCCGCCGGAGACGTTGATGGTCGCGTCGGGAGCGTAAGTCTCGGCGATGATCTTCAGCTTGGCGTCGGACGCCGAGGCGGCGATCACCCGGCAGCCGAGGGTCTTGGCCAGATCCACGCACGCCAGGCCGACGCCGCCGGCCGCGCCATGCACCAGCACCCATTCTCCGGGCTGAACCCGCGCGCGCCGCACCAGCGACACATAGGCGGTGAGATACGCCGCGCCATAGGATGCCGCCTCGGCGAAGCTCAATCGCGCCGGTTTGTGTCGCAGACCCGCGGCCGGAACGGCGGCATATTCGCAAAACCCGCCGGCCCGCGTCCCGCTCACAACCGCGTCGCCAACTTTCCATCCGGTTACGCCTTCGCCCAAGGCGTCGATCTCGCCGGCCATTTCCATCCCGCCGACGAACGGCAGGGTGGGTTTGTGCTGATATTCGCCCCGCGTCATCAACAAATCGGGGAAATTCACCGCCGCCGCCTTCACCCTGACGCGCACTTCGCCCGGCCCCGGCGTCGGTGTATCGATCTCCCGCACCGCGCAGCCGGCGTAATCCGGCGCGAGACGATCGACGACGAGGGCGCGCATACCCCTTAAGCGCCCGGCGCATGGCGCGGCAGGGCCGGGATGCCGCCGATGATCAGACGCACCACGAAGTCGGTCGCGCCCTCCACATCCACCGGACGGCGCTCCATCATCTTGTCGCCGATCTCGCGCGCCACGGCGATGCAACTGGCGGCGAGGTAATCGAGATCGACCTTGGCCGCGAGATCGCGGTCCATGATGGCGGCGAAGACGTCGCGCACCTCCTCGAACACGGCGAGGATTTCGGGCGTGTTGCGCGCGCGTGGAGCCGGTTCGCCCGGCCGGTTGGCCAGCCAGGTCTCGTTCTCGCCGGCGAGAAAATCGAAATAGGCGCGCACTGCGGCCCGCAAATAGGATTCGAAATCCGTCGCCTGGGCGGACTGGGCGTGCAAAATCGGCCGAAACCGCCGCGCCCCGTCGTCGGCCAGGGCGTCGAACACTTCTTCCTTGGAACGGTAGTAGTTGTAGAAGGCCCCGACCGACAGGCCGGTGCGGCGGATGATGTCGCGCACCGTCGCCGCCTCGAAGCCCATCTCGCCGAAAACCGCCCGCGCGGCGTCGAGAATGGCCAGGCGATTGGCCGCCTTGGATTGCTCGCGCTTGCCGGGGTTGAGTTCGAGCACGTGCATCATGGGGATGGGCGGGGACTTTCGCGGTGGGTTGTTCAGAATCGGCCAGAGATCGTGCGAAGTCCAGTCACCACATGGAGGTGGCGGCGCGCGCCTGCCATTGCCGGTCGTAGTCGTCGCCGCCCACTTCCCCGGATGACAGCGCCGCGAGGATTTGGCCGGGTGTCGGGATCGCCGCCGGATCGATGTGGCGGGCGGCGTCCCATAACTGCGAGCGGACGATCGCGCGGGCGCATTGGAAATAGGCGGCCTCGACGGTGATGATGATCGCCGTGCGCGGCCGTTTGCCCTCGACGGCGAACGAATCGAGCAGGGCGCCGTCGGCGGACATGACCGCGCGGCCGTTGACCCGAAAGGTGGTTCCCGAGCCTGGAATGAGAAACAGCAGGGCCACGCGCGGATCGCGCACGATGTTGCGCAGGGAATCGATGCGGTTGTTGCCGCGCCTGTCGGGCAGGATCAGGGTGCGGTCGCCCTCGACGCGCACGAAGCCCGGCTTGTCGCCGCGCGGGCTGCAATCGAGGCCTTCGGGGCCGCTGGTCGCCAGCACCGCGAACGGCGAGGCCTCGATCAGGGCGCGATAGTGCGGGGTGATGCGGCCTGTCTGCTTGACGATCGAGGCCGGCGCGGGGGCCGGCTGATACAGGGCCTCGAGATCGGCGAGGGTGGTGATCGTGGTCATGGCTGGGCTCTGGAGGTCGGCGTCGACCCGGTTGTATAGTCGAAACCTCACGCGCCGCATCCCCACCGGCGTTTGAGGGAGGCCGACCATGCTGACCTTGTACTACGCGCCGGGCACCTGCGCCCTGGCCACGCACATCGCGCTGGAGGAGGCGGGCGCGGAATACGACACGGTGCGCGTGGATTTTTCCAGGACCGAACAGCGCGGCGCCGACTATCTGAAGATCAATCCCAAGGGCCGGGTGCCCGCCCTCGTCACCGAGCATGGCGTGCTGACCGAGACGCCGGCCCTGCTCATCTATGTCGCCGAGCGCTATTCGAACGAGGGCCTCGCGCCGCTGGACGACGCCTTCGATCTGGCGCGGGCGCAAGCCTTCACCAGCTATCTGTGCGCCACCGTCCACGTCGCCCACGCCCACCGCATGCGCGGTCACCGCTGGGCAGACGATCCGGCGGCGATCGCAGAGATGAAGCGCAAGGTTCCGCAAACCGTCGGCGCGGCGTTTCAATTGATTGAGGACGGCATGCTTGAGGGGCCGTTTGTGCTGGGCGATCGGTTCAGCGTGTGCGACGCCTATCTCTTCACCCTGGCCCAATGGCTGGAGGCCGATGGCGTCGATCTTAGCCGGCTTCCACGGGTGATCGAACACCGCCGCCGCATCGCGCAGCGCGAGGCAGTGATCACGGCGATCGCGGCCGAATCGGCGGAATAGATTGGTGGCAAGGGGAACGGTTCAATGAGCGCCAGCAGCAGACGCGGTTTTCTGACCAGCGCCGCCGCCGTCGCGGCCGGCGGCGGCCTGGCCTCGCCAGTCATTGCAAGTGCGCTGGCCACCCCCGCCGATCGCCGCACCGGCACCCTCCGCGACGTCGAGCATGTGGTCATACTGATGCAGGAGAACCGCGCCTTCGATCACTACTTCGGCGCCCTGCGCGGGGTGCGCGGCTTTGACGATCCGCGTCCGCTCACCCTGCCATCTGGCCACAGCGTGTGGAATCAACCGCGCGTTCACGGCTCGCCGGAGACCGTCTCGCCGTTCCGTCTGAACTCGGCGACCACCAGCGCCGAGTGCATGTACAGCCTCGATCACAGCTGGAAGGGCCGACACGACCTGTGGAAGAACCACGACGCCTGGGTCCCGGTCAAAGGTCCGCTGACCATGGGCTATTTCACCCGCGAAGATATCCCGTTCTACTACGCCCTGGCCGACGCCTTCACCATCTGCGACGGTTACCATGCGTCGATTTTCGGCCCGACCAATCCCAACCGCCTGTTCCTGTTCAGCGGGACCAGCGGCCTGACCGTCGGGCAGAACGGGCCGTACAACGTCACCAACGCCGACGACGGCAACTGGACGGCCGATCCGGCCAAGGACAAGGCCAATGTCCCCGGTCTCGACTGGACCACCTACGCCCAGCGGCTTGAGACGGCGGGCGTGAGCTGGAAGCTCTATCAGGAGTACGACAATTTCGGCGACAACAGCCTGGCCTTCTTCAAGGCCTTTCGTGGGCCGGACGCCGATGCGTCCCTCCACGCCAAGGGGCGCGGGATCTGCGCCGGCTCGACGACCCAGAATGCCAAGGGGTCCACCGGCCAACATCTGATCGAGGCCTTCGCTAAGGATATTGATGCCGGAACCCTGCCGGCGGTGTCGTGGATCGTCGCGCCGTACGGGGTGTGCGAACACCCGGACGCATCGCCCGGCCTTGGCGAAGCCTTCACGGCCGAGATCGTCGCCGCCCTCGCCGCCAATCCGCGCGTCTGGTCCAAGACCGTGCTTTTCATCAACTACGACGAGAACGACGGCTTTTTCGACCACGCGCCGCCGCCTTTGCCCGCCGTCGGCGCGTCGATGGGCGCGAGCACGGTCACGGTCGAAGGTGAAGTTTACCAGGGCCAGCCGGTCGGTCTGGGGCCGCGGGTGCCGATGATCGTGGTCTCGCCGTTCAGCACCGGCGGCTGGGTCAATTCGCAGGTGTTCGACCACACCTCGGTCCTGCGCTTTCTGGAGGCGCGGTTTGGGGTGAAGGAGCCGAACATCAGCTCCTGGCGTCGCGCGATCACCGGCGACCTGATTTCGGCGTTCGACTTTTCGCGGTCCGACGCGAAGAGGCCGACCCTGCCCGACACGAGCGGGCGCGCCGCGCAAGTCGCCGCCGCTTGCAAGCTCGCCAAGCCCGTGGTCCCGGCCGCGCCGACAACGGCCCGCCAGGAAACGGGCCTGCGTCCCGCGCGCGCGCTGCCTTACGCTCTGGAGATCGCCGCCCGGAGCGGAGAGGCCGGATTGACCCTGAATTTCGTCAACACCGGCGCGGCCGGCGCGGTGTTCAATGTCTACCAGGGCGGCGGGGGAGCGGGACCATGGTTTTATACGGTCGAGGCCGGAAAGACCCTGGCGGGTGTCTGGGCGGCCAGCGCCGACACGCCGACCTACGATCTTGTCGCCCATGGACCGAATGGTTTTCTGCGCGCCTTTCGCGGTCGTCACGGCCCGGCCACGCCGCAGGTGGAGGCGCGCTATGACGCCACCGCCGAGCGCATGGTGGTCACGGTGCGCAATCGCGGGGGCGAACCGCTCGCCGTCGCCATCGCGGCCAACGCCTATGCCCGCGAACGCCCGCGGCTGGCGACCGTGGCGGCCGGAAAGTCGGTGAGCGCGGCCTTCGGGGTGCGCGCCAGCGCGCATTGGTACGATATCGCCGTCACCCTGCCCGGCCAGCCCGACTTTCTTCGCCGGCTGGCCGGCCATGTCGAGACCGGCTCGCCGAGCTTCAGCGACCCGGCCATCGGCCGCCCGGATAGGCCGGGGACGGCTCAGGCCTAGACCGTCCGCTTGGCTCGGTCCTGCTGGTTGGCGCCCTGGATCATGGCGCGGGCGTCGGCCCATTGTTGATCGTCCCAGCTACGCAGGGCCGCAAAGCCGCCGCCGCCGGCGTTCCAGGCCCCGCCGTCGATGGCGATGGTCTGGCCGTTGACGTATTCGCTCATGGGATGGAGCAGGTAGACGGCCAGATTGGCCAGCTCCGGCATTTTTCCCACCCGGCCCATTGGATTGGAGCCCATGTCGCGGGTGGATTCGGCGTCTTGCCCCGGGCTAAGCCTGGCCCAGGCGCCTTCGGTGGGGAAGGGTCCCGGCGCGATGGCGTTGAAGCGGATGCCCTTGGGGGCCCATTCCACCGCCAGGGACTGGGTCATGACATTGAGACCCGCCTTGGACATGGCCGAGGGCACGGTGAACGGCCCGCCGCTCCACACCCAGGTGGTCAGGATGGAGATCACCGACGCTTTCTTGCCCTCGGCGATCCAGCGCTTGCCGCAATCGAGGGTGACGAAGAACGAGCCGCGAAAGACGATGTTGGCGATGGCGTCGAAGGCGCGGGGACTGAGATCTTCGGTGCGGCTGATGAAATTGCCCGCCGCATTGTTGATCAGCCCGGTCAGGGCCCCGCCGTCGGCCCATACCAGATCGAGCATGTCGTGGATCGCTTCGGGCACGCGGATGTCGCAGGCGACGCCGACCACCTTGCCGCCGTGGGCGTCCATCAGCTTGCGCGCGGTTTCGTCGAGCACCCCGCCGCGCCGCCCGCAGATATAGACCTCCGCGCCCAGGATAAGGCAGGCCTCGGCCATTTCCTTGCCCAGGCCCGTGCCGCCGCCGGTGATCAGAATGCGTTCCCCCTTCATCAGGCCGGGCTTGAACATCAGGTCGTCGGGGGTCATCGGCGTTTCCTTGTGTGTGTAGATAAATTCCGCGTGTGCCGCCAGGGCAGGTCAAGCCT
>JANXUA010000108.1 GCA_025352085.1 Caulobacteraceae bacterium
ACGTTCCAAGGCAAGTACGTCGACTCGTCGGTGACCTTGGGCCTCCGGTATTCCTTCGCAGCGCCGCCGCCGCCTCCCCCGCCGCCGCCGCCGCCTCCCCCGCCGCCGCCGCCTCCCCCGCCGCCGCCGCCGCCGGCCTTCACGCCGCGCGACTACATCATCTACTTCCCGTTTGATCAGTTCGTGATCACGCCGGAAGCCCAGGCGGTGCTCCAGGATGCGGCCAAGTACTCGGTCGATGGCCACGCTTCGAAGGACATCATCGTGGGTCACACCGACACCTCCGGTTCGGTGGCCTACAACCAGCGCCTGTCGGAACGTCGCGCCAAGGCGACCGCCGATGGCATGGTGGCTCTGGGCGTTCCCCAGTCCAACTTGGATGTCAGCTGGAAGGGCAAGTCCGAACCCGCGGTCGCTACCGGCGACGGGGTGAAGGAACCGCTCAACCGTCGCGCGACCATCCACGTCGACTTCTAAACGCGCATCAGCGCACTCCAAGGATACGGCGGAGCCCGGTCGAAAGACCGGGCTCTTTCCGTTTGGGCTGGTGAGATTTGACGGGGCCTTGTCCGCGATCACAGTCGCGTGAACGCGAGACCGCGCGCCGCCGCCAACATCTTGAATCGCTTGGCCTCGTCGCCGATCTTTAACGTCTCGTTTACAAAAAAAGTCCGGGCGCCGATGGCTCTCCCCGTTGACGCCAGATCATCCATGTGACCCCATATAGTGGGGTTGGGGGAGCGATTGCCCACAACATTTAGGGACCAAGGGGCGCCACCGCTCTTAAACGAGTCCCTCGCATAGATGGGTAAAGAGGCGGATATGAACGGTCAGGTAAAGCGGGAAATCTTCGAGACGGCGACGACGCAGAGCGCGCGTCAGGTCGAGAAGCCCAGGCTGGCCCTTGTGCAAAAGGTCGAGATCGACCGCGACCGCGACGCCCTGCTCACCGATTTTGGCAAGACCACCCTGGAGGATCGCTACCTTCTGCCCGGCGAATCCTATCAGGATATGTTCGCCCGCGTGGCGACCGCGTTCGCCGATGATTCCGATCACGCCCAACGGATCTACGACTACATCTCCAGGCTATGGTTCATGCCGGCGACGCCGGTTCTGTCCAACGGCGGCGCGGCGCGGGGCCTGCCGATTTCCTGCTTCCTCAACGCCGTCGGCGATTCGTTGGAGAGCATCGTCGGCACCTGGAACCAGAATGTGTGGCTGGCGGCCAATGGCGGGGGCATCGGCACCTATTGGGGCGGCGTGCGCTCCATCGGCGAAAAGGTGAAGGGTTCGGGCCAGACCAGCGGCATCATCCCCTTCATCAGGGTGATGGACAGCCTCACCCTGGCGATCAGCCAAGGCTCTCTGCGCCGGGGCTCCGCGGCGGTCTATGTCGACATCCACCATCCGGAAATCGAGGAGTTCCTCGAAATTCGCAAACCGTCGGGGGATTTCAACCGCAAAGCGTTGAACTTGCATCATGGCATTTCGATCACCGACGAATTCATGCACGCGGTGCGCGACGGCAAGCCCTTCGCCCTGCGTTCGCCCAAGACCCAGGAGCCCCTGCGCGAAGTTGATGCGCGCCAGCTGTGGCAAAAGGTTCTCGAGCTACGCCTGCAGACGGGCGAACCCTATCTGATCTTCGCCGACACGGTGAACCGCGCCATGCCGCGCCACCAGCGCGAATTGGGGCTGAAGGTTCGTCAATCGAATCTGTGTTCGGAAATCATGTTGCATTCAGGCGTCGATCACCTTGGCGTGGAGCGCACGGCGGTATGCTGCCTCTCGTCGGTCAACGCCGAAATGTTCATGGAATGGCGCGACCACCCGACGTTTGTCGAGGACGTCATGCGCTTTCTGGACAATGTGCTGCAGGATTTCATCGACCGGGCCCCGTCGGAAATGGCCGCCGCGTCCTACGCCGCGATGCGGGAACGCTCGGTCGGTCTGGGTCTGATGGGGTTCCACTCCTTCCTGCAGGCGCAGAACGTGCCCTTCGAAAGTGCTCTGGCCAAGTCCTGGAACAATCGCCTGTTCAAACATCTGCGTCGGCAATGCGACGCCGCCAGTCAGGTTCTCGCCGAGGAGCGCGGACCCTGTCCGGATGCGGCCGAACGCGGCGTGATGGAGCGTTTTTCGCACAAGCTGGCCATCGCCCCGACGGCGTCGATCTCGATCATCTGCGGAGGAACCAGCGCCGGCATTGAGCCCATCCCGGCCAATATCTACACCCACAAGACCCTGTCGGGCTCCTTCGCCGTGCGCAATCCGTATCTCGAACAGGTGCTTGAGGCGAAGGGCGAAAACACGCCCGCCATCTGGGACACCATTCTGGAAAACGAGGGGTCGGTGCAGCACCTCGACTGTCTTAGCCAGGACGAGAAGGACGTGTTCAAGACGGCGTTCGAAATCGATCAGCGCTGGGTCATCGACCTGGCCGCCGACCGCACGCCGCAGATCTGTCAGTCGCAGTCGGTCAATGTGTTCCTGGCCGGCGACGTCGATAAATGGGACCTGCACATGCTGCATTGGCAGGCTTGGGAGCGGGGCGTCAAAAGTCTGTACTATCTGCGCTCAAAATCGGTGCAGCGCGCCGCCCACGCCGGCGCCGACATGGCGATCGACAGCGCCGCGCGGGCGAGCGAAGCGCGCACCGACTATGAGGAATGCCTCGCCTGTCAATAGGCGGCTAGAGCAAACCTTGTTCAGATCGTCTGAACGGGGGTAATTTGCTCTAAATTCAAAAGTGTAGAGCCTGATTCAACGCTTGCGGCTGTTCCGTGCAAACGCATCAGGCTCTTCCGGAAATAGGCTCAGCAGTCCCGCCTCGCTTGCGTCGCAGGCGCCGCGTTCGGTAATCAGTCCGGTGATCAGGCGCGCGGGCGTGACGTCGAAGCCGAAATTGGCGGCCGGACTGCCCGGCGCGGCGACGCGCACCATGCCGATCGTTCCGTCCGCCAGAGCGCCGCTTATATGGGTGACTTCGCTCGGGTCGCGCTCCTCGATAGGAATCTGCGCCACGCCGTCGGTCAGGCGCCAGTCCACGGTCGAAGACGGAGCGGCGACATGGAACGGCACGCGGTTATCGGCCGCCGCCAGCGCCTTCAGATAGGTGCCGATCTTGTTGGCCGCGTCGCCGCTGCGGGTTATGCGATCGGCGCCGACAATGACCAGATCCACCCGTCCGTGCTGCATTAGATGGCCGCCGGCGTTGTCGGCGATGACTGTGTGCGCGACGCCCTGCTGGCCCAGTTCGAACGCGGTCAGCGCTGCGCCCTGATTGCGCGGTCGCGTCTCGTCGACCCAGACATGCAGCGAAATTCCCCGTTCCTTGGCGACATAGATGGGCGCCAGCGCCGTCCCCCAGTCCACCGCCGCCAGCCAGCCGGCATTGCAATGGGTGAGGATGTTGACGGTCTCGCCGGACTTGCGCGCGGCGAACGCGCCGATCATGTCGGCGCCGAATTCGCCGATCTTGCGGCACGCCGCCACATCCTCTTCGGCGATCGCCGCCGCCTCCGCCGCAGCGACTTCCGCGCGGGCCGAAGGCGGGAGGGCGATTACCGCCGACTCCACCCGGGCTAACGCCCACGCCAAATTCACCGCCGTCGGACGGGTGGCCGCCAGGCTCTTGCAGGCATGGGCGAGGCCGGCGTCCGAAGGATCCGTGCGTAGGGCGAGCGCCAGCCCCCACGCCGCCGTCACCCCGATCAGCGGCGCGCCGCGCACCTGCATGTCGCCGATCGCGCGGACCGCGTCATCCAGCCCGTCCAGGCGAACGATCTCGATGCGATGCGGCAGGAGCGTCTGATCGATGATCTCGACGGCGCCATCGGCGGCGGGCCAGATCGTCCGCATCGGTTGGCCACGCACTAACATGCGAGGCGTTTCTCGTTGATCGCCGTCATCCTTCCCACCCTTTCGAAAACGCAAGTCGTTCCGCCCACAAGGCGGCCAGTCTCGGATCGGCGTCGACGCGACGAACAACCTCGCCCATGCACGGCGCGACCTTATAGAAGGCCCGCCGACGCGGCTTCCAGCGCGAGGTGACGGTCACATAGAGGTCGAGAACCGTCAGCGAATCCCCGAGCAGATACCGTCCGGGCGACAGTTGATTTTCCATAACCGCCCAACACGCCGCGATCCGCTCGGCGGTCCGGTCGAGCAACACGCCTTCCTGGGCCTTGTCGGCCGCAAGGCGAGAGGGTTTGTCGCGAATCCAATAGAGCGAATAGATCGCGGCGGACACAAAGGCCATCCAGCGCAGATAGGCGGCTCGCGCCGGCTCGCTAATGCGCGGGGCAAGCCCGGCGTCGGGAAATTCGTCCGCCAGCCAGATCAGGATCGCCGCGCTTTCGGTCATCAGCTCGCCGGTCGGCAGGATCAGGGCGGGAACCTGACGCATGGGGTTGATGGCGCGTTTCGCCCCTTCCTGGACGCGGTAGGGCGCTCCGATCAGGGCGAGAGCCGCTTCGACGGCCACTGAACCGGTTCCCTTTCCGCCAATCACGACGAACGGCGTTGCCATCGACTTGTCCCCAGTTTCGCCCACACCATCTTGTAGGCTATCGTTAACTTCCTTCTAGATGTTGTCCCGCACACTGATAGTGTCAGGGGTTCGTAAGGTTCGCGAACGCATGCGAATCGGGCCCCGTCTTTTGGATACCGCCGCCGATGACCCTCGTCACGCCCGCTTTGATCGTTCCCGCCGCCAAACCCGGTCTGTTGACCGCTTCTTACGCCTATAAGCCGTTCCGCTACCCGTGGGCCTACGACTTCTGGAAGCGCCAACAGCAGGTGCACTGGATGCCCGAGGAAGTGCCGCTCGGCGAAGACTGCAAGGACTGGGCGGCCAAGCTCAACGATCGCGAGCGCAATCTGCTCACCCAGATTTTCCGCTTCTTCACCCAGTCCGACGTCGAGGTGAACGACAACTATATGGAACGCTACGCCACCGTCTTCAAACCGACTGAGGTCAAGATGATGCTGGCGGCGTTCTCGAATATGGAAACCATCCATATCGCCGCCTACGCCTTGCTGCTCGAAACCATCGGTATGCCGGAATCGGAGTTCTCCGCCTTTCTCGAATTGGAGGCCCTGAAGGCCAAGCACGACTACATGCAGCAGTTCGGCATGGGCTCGAACGCCGATATCGCCCGCACCCTGGCCATGTTCGGCGGATTCACCGAAGGGCTGCAGCTGTTCGCCAGCTTCGCCATGCTGATGAACTTCCCGCGCTTCAACAAGATGAAGGGCATGGGTCAGATCGTCTCGTGGAGCGTGCGCGACGAAAGCCTGCACTGCGAGGGTATCGTCAAGCTCTATCACGCCTTCAACGCCGAGACCGGCGCGGTGACGAAATCGGTGGCCGCCGACATTGTCGATTGCTGCAAGACCGTCGTGAGTCTGGAGGATCGCTTCATCGACTTGGCCTTCGAGGCCGGCGAAGTGCAGGGTATGACCCCTGACGATATTAAGGGCTATATCCGTTTCATCGCCGACTGGCGTCTGCGCCAGTTGGGCCTGCCGACCGTCTATGGCGCCAAGGAAAACCCCTTGCCCTGGCTGCAGAGCCTGATTTCCGGGGTCGAACACGCCAATTTCTTCGAAGCGCGCTCAACGGAATATTCCAAGGCCGCCACGCGCGGCGCCTGGCACGGCGACACCGGCGTCTGGTCGGCCTTCGACGAGATGATGGCCAAGCGCGAAACGTCGACGCTGACGCACTAAGCTCAAAAGGCGTCAACGGCGTCTCGCCTTTGTCATCGGTTCCCGCTAACACGCGGGCGATGACCAGACGCGTGGCCCTCGAGGGCGTGGATAATTTCCGGGACTTTGGCGACTATGCGACGGCGTCGGGTGGCCGGCTTCGGGGCCGTCGGCTGTATCGATCGGCGACCCACGGCCGGGCGACCGACGCCGATCTGGCCAAGATCGCCGCCCTCGACATCGCCGTCATCGTCGACTTGCGCCGCGCCACCGAACAAGCGCGCGATCCGTCACGTCGCCCTGCGGGGTTTGCCGGCGCGGTGATCACCAGTCCAACGGCGATGACGGTCGAAGACGGCTGGATCAACCATATCCAGGGCTCGGATCTCTCTGCGGACGCCTTTCGCAAATATATGGTCACCTACTACCGCGACGCGCCGTTCGATCCTCGGCACATTGATCTTTTCGCCCGCTATTTCAAAGCATTGGCGGAGGCGGATGGTCCGGTTCTGATCCACTGCGCCGCCGGAAAGGACCGCACTGGCATCCTTGCGGCCTTGACCCACCATTTGCTCGGCGTGCACCCCGACGACGCCCTGGCCGACTACCTTCTCACCAATGATCCAGACCGGATCGAACGGCGGTTGCAGGTCGTCACCGAAACTATCGCCGGTTTCGCAGGCAGAGCGCCCTCGGAAGGGGCGGTGCGCGTGGCGATGGCGGTCGAACCGCACTATCTGGACACCGCGTTCGGCGAGATCAAAAGCCGCTTTGGCGGGCTGGATGGTTATCTGGGCCAGGCCCTGGGCGTCGATGCCGCGCAGCGACAGGCCATTGCAGCCCGTCTGCTCGAATAAACGCCTGCTCGAATAAAAAGGCGCCCGCCGCGACCAAACCGGTCGACGACGGGCGCCAAGGGGGACCATGAAGCCTCATACTTCGCGTTTGATACTGCCCCCGCGTCCGGCCATGTTCGAATCACCATGACGTGAGGAGGGTAAAAATCGCCCGTTGGCGGCGTTTCAGTAGCGCGGCAGGGGCGATTGTGGGGTGAGGTCCGGTGTGACGCCCCGGCCGGCGGGCATTCGCCAAGCGCCGTGAAAACTGAAATCGAACGTGCGACATAGCCTGACGGGCCCGCCGTCGGCGGCCGGCCCAAAAACGTAGACCCGCAGGTCGCCATAGGGGCGGGGCTTGCCGAACGCCATCCACGCCCGCGTCGCGCCAGGGCAGAAGGCGGCGATAAGCGCGCCCCCGTCCTGATCGGCTTTGACCTCATAAAGGTCCCGCCCCGTCGCGCGGGCGCCGATCAGCGGCGTCAATCCCGCTGGGCCGAGGTCTCGCTCAGTCGCCGATTTCAGATCGGCCGTGGCCTGCGCCTCGGTGGCGCGCACGCTGATCATGGTGGTGTGGAACAGGCCTTGCCTGAACTCAAAGGTAAGGGGGCCGGCCGTCGCCTTGGTTTCGGCGTTGGCCGGGTCATAGGAATACATCCGCACCGCGTCCGCCCACGCCGGCGGCGCCAACAGCGCCAGTCCGGCGGCGAGGAGGAACCGGCGCGGCATCAGCGATGTCGCAGCCCTGACAGGCTGGCGTCGGCGTTGAAATCGACCATGCGCCACACGCCGTCCTCGTTGGCGAACGTCAGCAGGCAGGGGCCTTGCCGACGAGAGGTCGCGCAGACGCGGCCATCGGGCAAGGTGCTCAGCGCCGCGGCCAGGGACAAGCGATTGGGTATGGGCGTGTTGGCGCTGTAACCATAAAAGGCCGCCACATCGCGGAAGACCGCCGGCTGAACCAGGACATCGCCAGCCAAGCGCGAGGCGGGGCCGGACAACCACGCTCCCAGCAGCGTCAGGCCGGTGGACATGTGCGCCGCTCGGTCGCGGCTGAGCATCTCGGCCTGGAGCCGCCCCTCCAGCGCCCGGCGGTCCACGAGGGCGTCGAAGGTGGCGTGGTCGTCATTGCGGATGGCAATCATCAGATTGTGAACGTCGCCGGCCGCGCCATAGCGATCGGTGGCCGCGCAGGCGGTCAGCAGGCCGACGATGGCGAGGGCGATCAGAGATTTGGCGATCTTGGACATGCGGTCCTCCGTTTTGGTTTCTTAGGCGCCGGTGCGTTGTTTGAAGAACGCGATCACGCGCGCCTCGGCCGCCCTGGTCGGTCCGTCGGCGTCGCTGTCGTTCAGATGGATAGTCAATACCGAATGTGGAGCCATCGGCGTCCCTTGCAAAGCATCCTTGGGATCAAGTTCAATCGCCTCGAATCGATCGCCAAAGGCGGCTTTCAGCGAATCGAACCGCGCGTCAGGCACGAAAGAATCGCCGTGGAAGCGTAAGCCAATCATCGACAGATCCTCATCGGCGAATCGTTGTTTGGCGCAGGCGATCTCCGCAGCCGAGACACCAATGCCCGCCCCGCGCCGCTTTGATCCGCCCGGGAGGGGTAGGGAGGGTTGGCTGAGCACCGGCGCCACTACGGAAGGTTCGGTCATCATCGCCAGGGCAAAATTACCGGTGAAGCACATGCCCACGGCGCCCACGCCGTTGCCGCCGCACTCGACGTGCGCCGATGCCGCCAAGGCGCGCAGCCAATCGACGATGGGGCTGGATTTGTCGGTCGCCCAAACATTAAACTCCCGACTGATGCAGATGGTCTTGGCGATGGTTCCCAAGGCGTAGCCACGGGAAACCTCTCTTCCGGGTTCCCCAAACAGGCTTGGGCAAAACACCGTCATTCCCGCCGCCGCTACCCGGTCGGCGAAGCGAATGACCAGAGGGTGCAATCCGGGCATTTCGTGGATCACGATCACCGCCGGGCCTAAGCCGCGGCGCCAGACGGGCCGCGTCCAACGACCGGCCGGATCTGTAAAGTCGAACCGATGATAGTCCTTCAGCGCGTCTTCAAACGACATCAACGGCCCCTCTGTTTCTTGCAACCGGCGCCAAGCTTGCCCGATCAGAACATGGAGCGTCCGGCGACCCGAACATTGTATTGCCGCTCGCCGGAACGGAACTCCGCGTCGCCTTCCAGGGCGAGATAGGAGTATGGCGAGCCGGTCTTGAGAGAGACGCCAAAGGTCGCCCACCCGCCTTTGTTCTGGTCCGCCGCCATGGTGAACGGGTTTCCGCCGGTGAAAAAGGCGGTCGTGTCGCCCACTGCGCCGGACAGGATCTCGCGATATCCGCCGTAGATCTCCGCCCGCAGCCAGCTGGTGGTTCCCCATTGATGGCCGAGGACCAGGATCGCCTGGCTGCTCAATCGGGAACTGCTGCGCGACGCGATGTTCAGATCGAAGCCCGCCCCGCCGCCGCTTTCGTTGTGCGCCTGCTCATTGAGGCGCAGATAGTCAGCCGACACCTCGGGACGCGCATAGAAACGCCCGAACTTTTGTTCATAGGCCAGGACCGCGTGGCCATCGAAGAAATAGCCGCCCCAGCTTGCGCTGGCCGAATCGCTGGCGTTGGGGGCCAGGAATTTGCGGTCGCTGGAGAAGAACGCGTAGCCGCCGCCGCCGCGCACCGCGAAGCGCAGTCCGCCGATCGCGCGGCGGTAGTAGAGGCTGCCCTCGACAATCGAAGCTATGACATGGGTGCCCACCTGTGCGCCCGAGTCCGCCTCTTCGGCGTCCATATAGCTGAGCGTGCCGCCGACCGCGCCGCCGCGCTGGCCCATGTGCTCATAGCCCGCGACCACGCCAAACAGTTTTGAATTGGAGCCGAGGGTTTGGATTCCCGTCCGATTAACGCGCTCGTTGACTTCCTGCAGCCAAAGGCTTGAGCCGGCCACACGCGTACCGGCGTCCGGCGTTGTCGAGGTCATGTTCGCCACCGACTGGGTCGCCGACTCCAGGGCTTCGAAGAGACCTTGTCCCTGGCTGGGCAGGAGTTGGTCGTACACCCCCTTGAATCCGGCCTGGGTCGTCTGCGCCAACAAGGCCGCTTCGATGCCGTGCGTGTCGTTGGGCAAGGCCTTGAGAACGGCGTTGAGCGCGCTCGCCTCGGCGGCATTGATGCCCAGTTGCGCGGTGGTTTTCTGCGTGACGGTCAGAACGATGCAATTGGTCGCGCAATTTGCCGTGCCCCCTTCCACGCCCGGCGTCGCTGTGTACAGGTACGGCGCATTATTGAGGACGCCGGCGGCGAAGGTCCCGGCTGTCAGGGTGCCCGCGCCAGAGGTCTGCAGGATGATGTAGTCGCTCGTCTGGGCCGACTGGATGCTTTGCAGGGTAAGCCCGATGGTCGCGCCCGTCGCGAAGGTCGATGCGCCGGTGGTGAAGAACTTGGTGTTGGTTCCGGCCGCCGGATCGGCCGCCACCAGCAGCACGCCGCTCGCGCCCACATTGACGCTTTTGGCCTGGATCACGCTGGAATTGGTGTCGCTCAGCGTCCCGTTGGTGACATTCAAGGTCAGGGTATTGGCCCCGCCGTCCCTGATCGCACCCGAAACCGCGACGCCGGCGCCATTGACCGTCAGCGTGTTGACACCCGAACCCAGATTGATGATCGGCGCGGTGATCACGCCGGCGGTTACATTTACGGTCGCGCCGCCCGATCCGAACAGGATCGATCCATTGATGAACGGCTTTAGGGCGCCGATCTCGCGCCACACAGACGGTGTCGTCGCCGGATCGACGGCGACCCCCGCCGCGGCGGTCGCCTGAAACAAGACGCCGTTTTCGCTGACGATCTGGCCGATCGTATAGCTCAGCGTCGAATTGTAGGGGGTTGAGGCTGCCTGATTGGCGGATAGCTGCTGGGTGAGAGTCTGCGCGGTCGTGGCGTGCGACATATCGATGGCGGTCACCGTTCCGGGCATTGGCGCGGTGTCGAGGGTTTGCGTTAACTGGGCGCTGATCGTGCCGGTGTTGATGACGCTGGTCAGGCTGCCGGATTTGTCGATGATCGCGCCGGTGTTTCCGCCAACGCCCCCGGTGCCGGTGATGTTGGCGACAATCCCCGCATTGTTGACGATGCTTGAGACGTTCGCGCCCGCGTCAATAAGGATTGCATTGACGTTGAGCGGCGTGACGCTGCTTGTAGCGGTATTGATCTGAGACGCGGAGGCGCTGATGGAGCCATCGTTGCGGATCAGGGGAACTGTCGCGCCGGCCCCGATATGAATCCCCGTCGCGTCAGCCTGGTATGACTGGGCGTTGATGGCGCCGCCGTTGAAGATTCCGCCGCCTAGCGAAACCGTTCCGCCGCTCTGTCCGCCGATCTGGATGGCCGTCGCCGCCGCGGGCGCGGGCAGATTGGGAGAGGTGAACTGGTCAAAAACGCCGGAGCTGAAAATGGCGCCCTGGTTGACCAGACCGTAGGTTCCGGTCGCAATTCCCGCCGCATTGGTGGCGACATTGCCGAAGGTCACCGGCGATCCGGCGGCGCCGATCAGCAGGGCGGGCGCGGAGCCATACGACACAATCTCACCCGCATGCTGGTTAAGATCGGGAACGCCGTTACCGTCGAGATCAAGGTTGGTCGTCGACAAGGTCAGGGGTGGCGCGCTGATGATGACGCCACCGCCCACGTTGGCGCCGATTGTCACCGCCGCGCCGCCCTGCTGCATCTCCTGAGCGGTGTAGAGGGCCGAGACGGCCGGGTTTGAGGCTCGCGTCGTGGTGCGATAGCCGGTCGCGGTCTCCACGCCGGATATGTCGATCTTACCGCCGACCGCACCGCCGATCACCACCGCGCGAGCGCCGACGCCCGTCGCGTTTATGCTGGTGAGCCGCATATTGCCGCCGACGCCGCCGGTTGGGGTGATGTTCAGGCCGACGGTGTTGTCGCCCACAAGACTGATCGAACCGGACGCCACCGACGCGGCCACGGTCGACGTCGCGGGGGTCACCGTCAGCATCTGGAAGTCGCCGGTGATTGGCGCGGCGATCTGAACGCCGAACGAATTATTGCCGTGCACGGTGATCGCGCCGGTCTCGGTGATGCCACCCGTAAACACGCCAGGGCCAATGACCGAGACGCCGAACCGATTGGTGCCTTTCGCGAAGGCGCCGGTCAGCAGGCCGTCATTGTTGGTGTCGGCCGTGGCGACGTAGGTCTCGGTGATATTGATAGTGCCGGTGTTGGTGAACTGACCGGTGTTTCCACCCTCAATCAGCACGCCGATGGCGTTGTCGATGTCCGTAAAACCGATCGAACCCTCGTTCGAGACGGTATTGCTGCTGTTGATCGTCACCGCCGCGCCGCCGGCGGCATTGGTGATCCCGATCGAACCGCTTGAGGTTATGTCGATATTGGCCGGGGCCCCAGACGATGCCGTCGCGGTCGCAACCGGGGTAGTCGTGGCCGTGCTTATCGAGACCTGGGCGGCGGCGTGGCCGGCAAACAGCGCAAGAAAGGGTGCAGCCGAAACGGCGACCGCGCGGAACGTACGTTTCATAAAACGGGGACTCTCACTCGCGGTGCGTCAATTAAGCGGATGGATCGGAAATCTGATTCAACCGGTTAATACGACCTCAATGGGGCGCCTTTCAAGGCGGGTCTGCAAATGTATGTGCTGTCATTCGCAAGACACCTCGGACGTGCGATAGAGCGCGGGCTTGGCGCCGCCGTTAAAATCAAGGGTTCATGTCCGATCCGCTCGTCAACTCCGCGCCGCGCGCAAGGCTGCCCTGGCCCGTTCTTGGGCTAGGGTTCGCCGCCGTGGGCGCCCCGGTCGGTCTGGCGATCGTCGGCGAGGCGTCGATCTGGCCGGCGGCGGGCGTTTCGGCCGCTCTGATCGTCGCCGGCGTCGTGGTTCTGGTGGCAAAAGCACGTGGAGCCGGCGCAGGGGCGCCGATCACGGGTCCGCCACCGGCGCGAACGGCCTTCGCCGGCCGCGAGCCACCGTTCGCAATTATGCTCGAACATATTGTCGATCCGATCATTCTGGTCGCCGGGATGGACGAAGCCGATATCGGCGATCGGCGCTTCGTTTTCGCCAATGCCGCCGCGCGCGACTTGTTGCGCATCCAAAGGCCCGACGGGCCCCTGACCACCGCCGTGCGGGCGCCGGAGATCCTGGCGGCCGTCGAGGGCGCCTTGTTCGCGCAGGAGAGCCGCGAGACGCTCTATGAGACGCGCGGCGTGCAGGAGCGGTTCTGGCGCGTGCGCGTCACGCCCCTTACCGGCGCCGAATGGGGTTCGGGCGGCGACCGTCTCGCTCTCCTGACCCTGCGCGACGAAACCGAGGTCCGGCGCAGCGAACGGACACGCGCCAACTTTCTCGCCAACGCCAGCCATGAACTGCGCACGCCGCTCGCTTCGCTCGCCGGCTTCGTCGAGACCCTGCGCGGACACGCGCGCGACGACGTCGATGCGCGCGAACGGTTCTTGAGCATTATGCACGCCCAAGCCGAGCGCATGCGCCGCCTCATCGACGACCTGACCAGCCTGTCGCGCATCGAACTGGGTGAGCATATCCCGCCGTCTGGGCGCGTCGACATGCGGGCTGCGGTGATCGATGTCGTCGACGCTCTGGGTCCGCTCGCCGCGGAGCGGGGGGTGACCCTGAGCCCGGTGCTGCCGCCGTCCGACAGCGCTGTCGCCTTGGGCGATCGCGACCAGATCCTGCAGGTGACGCAGAACCTGGTCGAGAACGCCCTCAAATATACGCCCACGGGCAAGGTCGTGACGATTGAAGTGCTCGGCGATTTCGATTTCACTACCGCGACCACCGCGACGGCGCCGAGCGGCGCGCACCTTTCCCTACTCACGCCCGAACACGCCGCCGGCAAGCGGTATGTGGCCCTACGCGTGCGCGATGTCGGCCCGGGCATAGCGCGGGCGAACCTGCCCCGTCTCACCGAACGCTTCTATCGGGTCGAAGGTCAAAGGGTGCTGGACAAGCCCGGAACGGGCCTCGGCCTGGCTATTGTCAAACACATCGTCAACCGCCATCGCGGCGGCTTAACCGTCGAGAGCGCCGAGGGCGTCGGATCGGTGTTCACCGCCTATGTCCCGCAGGTCCAGACCGCGGCCGACGGCGCCGTCGCGCCGGCGCCTTGACGCCGACACCTTGACGCTTCTGGCCGCTTCGCGCCAAAGCCTCGCCTTATGAACATTCTCGTCATCGGTTCGGGCGGACGCGAGCACGCCCTGGCGTGGAAGATCGTCGCCTCGCCCCTCATCACACGTCTGGTGTGCGCGCCGGGCAATCCGGGCATGGCGGCGCTAGGCGAGACGCGCAATGTATCAGCCAAGGATGTCGAGGGCCAGGTCGCCCTGGCGCGGGAAATCAAGGCGGATCTGGTGGTCATTGGCCCCGAAATCGCGATCGAAGCGGGCTTGGCCGACCGGTTGACTCAGGCTGGCGTCCCCTGTTTTGGCCCGACCGCGTCGGCGGGCCGACTGGAATCCTCGAAGGCCTTCACCAAGGTCTTCGCGGAGCGCCACGGTCTGCCGACAGGCCGCTTTGCCGTGTTCGAAGCGGCCGACCCGGCCAGGGCGTATCTGGATACGCTCGCCGCCCCGTTCGTGATCAAGGCCGATGGCCTGGCCGCCGGCAAGGGCGTGGTCATCGCCCCCGACCGCGCCACGGCCGACGCCGCCATCGACGACATGCTCGGCGGTCGCTTCGGCGCGGCCGGCGCGCGGGTGGTGGTCGAGGAGTTTCTGGTCGGCGAGATCGCCTCGCAGTTCGCCCTTTGCGACGGCAAGACCAGCCTGTTGTTCGGCGGCGCGCAGGATCACAAGCGCGCTTTCGACGGCGATGAGGGTCCCAACACGGGCGGCATGGGCGCCTACGCCCCGGCGCCGGTCCTCTCGGACGCAACCGTGGCGCGGGCGGAGGCCGAACTGATCGCGCCCGCCTTCGCCGGCATAGCCGCCGAGGGCGCGCCGTATCGCGGCGTGCTCTTCTGCGAAATGATGGTTACCGCGGAGGGCCCCAAGCTGGTGGAGTTCAACGTCCGCTTCGGCGATCCCGAATGCCAGGTGCTGATGCTGCGGCTGGAAAGCGATCTGGTTCCCTATCTGTTGGCCGCCGCCACGGGAACCTTGCACACCCTGCCGGCGCCGGTATGGCGCGACGAGGCGGTGATCTGCGTCGTCCTCGCCGCCGAGGGCTATCCGGGAACGCCGAAGACCGGCGTGGCGATCGCCGGCGCCGGGGCCGACTTTGGCACGGATGTGGTCGTTTTCCACGCGGGTACGACGCGGGGCGACGACGGCGCGCTGCTGTCGTCCGGCGGCCGGGTCCTCAACATCTGCGCGCGCGGCGCCACGCTCGCGCAAGCCCGCGATCGGGCCTACGCCGTCATCGACAGGATCGATTTCCCCGGCGGGTTCTGCCGCCGGGATATCGGCTGGCGGGGGTTGGCGGCCGCGGCGGACTGAGGCGCAAACGCCCTTTGCGCGCGCGCCGCCGCGACGCTAGAGTTAACGTCGATTATACAATCCAGGGAGCGAACATGGCGGCGGACGAGCCCACCCCAGAGCAAACACGCGAGGCCGACAACACCGGCGTTATGGCCGTCGCCGAGGCGCACCGGTTTGATGAGGCGGCCCTGGCCGGCTGGATGGCGAAGAACGTGGAGGGCTACGCCGGGCCGGTGGAGGTGCGTCAGTTCAAGGGTGGACAGTCCAACCCGACCTATCAACTGGTCACGCCAGGCCGCAACTACGTCTTGCGCCGCAAGCCGCCGGGCAAGCTCCTGCCCTCGGCGCATGCGGTCGATCGCGAGTTCAAGGTCATTTCGGCGCTCTATCCGACCGGCTTTCCCGTTCCCAAGCCTTACGGCCTTTGCGAGGACGAGGCGGTTCTCGGCACGGCCTTCTACATCATGGACATGGTCGAGGGCCGGGTGCTGTGGGACCAGTCACTGCCGGGCTACGCGCCGGCGGAGCGTCACGCCCTGCATATGGCGGCGGTTAGGACCCTGGCGGCCTTGCACAATACCGACTATCGCGCCGTCGGTCTGGAGGACTTCGGACGGCCCGGCAATTATATGATGCGCCAGATCAGCCGCTGGACCAAACAATACAAGGCCTCGGAGACCCAGCATCTGGAGGCCATGGAGCGGCTGATCGACTGGCTGCCGGGGTCGGCGCCCGCCGATGAGGAAACCACCATCGTTCATGCCGACTATCGGCTGGACAACATGGTCATGCATCCCACCGAGCCGCGCGTGGTTGCCGTGCTCGACTGGGAGCTGGCGACGCTGGGAAACCCCCTGGCCGATTTCACCTATGTGCTGATGCAATGGGTCAACGGGACCCTGTCGACGATTCCCGATCTCAAGGCGCACGGCATCCCGACCATGCAAGAGTACATAACAGAATACTGCCAATTGACCGGGCGCGCCGGCATTGCCGATCTGAACTGGTTCTTCGCCTACAACGCCTTTCGCCTCGCCGGCATCTGCCAGGGCATCATCGGCCGCGTCCGCGACGGCACCGCCAAGAGCGCCCAGGCCTCGGCGATGGAGGAGCGCGTGCCGCTGTTGGCCAATTCAGCGTGGGAGTTTGCCCAGCGCGCGGGGGCGTGAGGCGACGGCGCGTCGGCCTGTTCCGCGCGCGCAAACGGGCCCCCGGTCAGTCGTCATGGGGTCTTAGCTCCAGTCGAAGACTCGCGGCGAGCGACTCCGGCACGAACGCCGCCTGGACGCGCGCGAGCTCCGCGGCTAGGCCGGGGGTGTATTCCATTTCGGACGCGGCCAGGGATTGGTCGAGCGGGCGGCGAACCAAGTGTTCGATGGACCCATCAGCGAGCGTCACGCCGATGCGCGGGCGCACGGCCGCCGCGATCCGCGGACCGGCGATGGCGGCGATCCGGTCGGCGAGATGGGCCGCCTTCATCAACGCCGAAATCGCCGTGAGGTCGGCCGTGGCGGGCGGCGTGCTTGCATCGACCAGATCGGCGATTCGTTGCCAGACGACCGGCCCCGCCGCGGGCGTCCGGTGACGGTCGTTGGCGACGGTCATGGCGACGCCGTCGAGCCTGTACGCGCGTCGACCGGTAACGCCGTTAAGGATGTAGGAAATCAGACCGTCAATCCGCTGGTCGTCTTCCCCGACGACGAAGAGTTGGTGCCTTAGGATGAACACCTCGCCGGTGTGGGAGAACGATGGATCGAATACGCGAAAGAACAGACGTTCGCCCAGACGCCAGACGATGATTAAATCTGGGACCAGTTCGCCGGAGTTGCGGAACGCCACCCGAAATCCCGCATAGACTCCCGGGTAGGCTTGGCCCTCGCGCCCGACCTCGATCTCGCTTTGAACACGGGAGCGTTGGAGACCGGTCGGTGGGTGGGGCGAGGGGCCCTCGGCGTCGATCGTGGGCGCGCGCAGCGGCAATGCGGGCGCGTCGGGCTTGGCGAGCGCAACCCGACCGTCTCCGCCGAGAGCGGCCGCAAACGCGTCCAGCGGCAGATCCCAGCTGAGCTGGGTGAACCCGGGCGCCCTGGCGCGGACGATGGCAGTGAGCGTCGCGACGTTGTGCCCGCGCGGCGCGGTAATCCCTCTGATCCAGCGGCTGACCAGGGATTTGTCCGCCCGAGCCTCGGACGCCAGAGCGCCGCGACTTATATTGAGAAGTTTCATCGCCAGGCTCAGCCGGACGCCGAATTCGGGAGAGGGGTCCGGCATGGGATCGGGCACGGGCCTTCGATTGCGAATATCCAGGTCAACTAAATGCAATCTTGCAACGATTTGCAACCCTTTGCGCGTCGCGGCAACGCAAAGCCCGCCAATACATCTCCACGGCTACCCGACGCGATGGCACAAGTCCGCCAACGACGGCCCTGCCGCCGCAAACCAATTTGCCACCTGGAGATATCCGATGACCAAGATCCTCGCCAGCGCCGCCGAAAGCCTCAACGGCTTTTGTAGATTCGTCCTGATCGTTTTGGGTGTGAGCGAAGGACACCGCGTTCAGCGCGCCATGTTCGCTCTCTACTACGCCGGCTAAGCCTCCACGCTGGTTTAGAGATGCGATTCAAACGCCGGGCGCACACCCGTTAATCAACGCCAGCACCGCCGCTTCATCCTCGAACCGCGCCCGAACCGGCCACGCGGTCACGCGATCCCGCCAGGCGGGCGGCAATCTCGCCCAGTCCTTTTCGCTGGTGATCAATCCGGCGCCAAGGGCCCCGGCGCGCTCGGCCAAAAAGTTCAGCGTCGCCTCGCTGATCGCCGCGTGATCGGGGAGGGGCGCGAAATCGACGAGGTCGGCGCCGGCGGCCTTGAGCGCGCGTTCCATCTTCCACGGCTTGGCGATGCCGGCGAAGCCGACCAGAGGCCCGGACGGCGGAGGGGCGACCGGTTCGAGCCTGGCGATCAACACCGGCGTGTCGCCCAGCACCGCCATGAGACCGGGATCGGGCTCGACGACATCGGCTGGCAGCAGAAGGATGGCCGCGTCGGCCCGCGCGAGCCCGACGGCCAAGGGTTCGCGCATCGGGCCGGCCGGGAACACCGCGCCGTCGCCAAACGGCCATTCGTCGTCCCGCGTTTCGCCGTCCACGACCACCAGCGACAGAGCCGTGGTCACCGCCGGGTTTTGATGGCCGTCGTCCATGATGATGATGATGGCCCCCGCCGCCGCCGCGGCGAGCGCCCCGGCGGCGCGGTCCTTGGCGATCCACACCGGGAAGGAGCGCGCCGTCATCACGGCTTCATCCCCGACATCGGCGGCGTTGTGGCTGGCCGGATCGACCCGGACCGGTCCGGCCAGGCGCCCGCCGTGCCCGCGACTGAGGATGTGGGGGCGCCGACCGACTTCATCGAGCAGGGTGGCCAGCGCCAGCGCGAGCGGCGTCTTGCCCGAGCCGCCGACGGTCAGATTGCCGACGCAGATCACCGGAACGCCAGGATCGATCGGTCGTCCGCGCGCGAGACGCCGCGCGGTCGCCCGGGTCCAGATCCAGGCGACCGGCGTCAGCAGGGCGCGCGTCACCGGCGCCGCGCGACGGCCGCGCATATACCACCAGCGGGGAGTGCGCAGCATCATCGCGGCGCCAGGGCCAGGACGCGGGTCATGGCGTCCCGCGCCGCGACGTCGCCCTCGACCACGAACTGACTCGCCCGGACGGCCATGGCGGCCAGTTCGGCGTCATCGCGCATCGCTCCGGCGAACATCGCGCCCAGATCGTCCGGCGCTATCCGCCGCGTCGCCTGGGCGGCCAGCAGGTCTTCATACATCGGCCATTTCTCGACGTGCGGCCCGACGACGAACGGACAACCGAGGCGCGCGGCCTCGAGGGGATTGTGACCGCCGACGCGCGGGACCAGGCTGCCGCCGATTACCGCGACGCGCGCCAAAGCGTACCACAGCCCAAGTTCTCCAAGCGTATCGGCGACGCAGACGTCGAGGTTCACCGGCCCGTCGCCCTGGCTTCGGCGCCCGGCGCGCAGACCCCGCGCCATCGCCAGGGCCGCGATACCGCCACCCCGCGCGGGATGCCGCGGAACGATGACGAGGAGTGGCCCCGGCGCCAGAGTCGCGAACCCATCCATGACCAGCGCATCTTCGCCCTCATGCGTGCTGGCCGCCAAGATGACCGGGCGGCCATCGAGCGCGCCTCTGAACGCCGCCATGTCGTAGTCGTCCACGGGCAAAGCCGTCGCCCCGAACTTCAGATCCGCCAGGCCATCGACCCGCGCGCCTAGGGCCCGCAGGCGCCTCGCGGCGCCGTCATCGCGCGCCAGAACGAGATCGAAAGCGCGAAGCAACGTCCGCGCCGCCGCCGGAACCCGCCGCCAGCCCGCGAAACTCTTCGCCGACAGTCCCGCCGAAACCAGCGCCAGACGCACGCCCCGCGCCTTGGCGCGAAGGATGAGGTTGGGCCAAAGTTCGCTTTCGACGAACACGGCCAGGCCCGGACGCCAATGGTTCAGGAAGCGCGCTGCGGCGCCCGGCGTGTCCACCGGCGCGTATTGGTGGAGGACACCGGGCGGCAGACGAGCGGCCAGAACTTCGGCCGCCGCGCGCGTGGCGGTGGTCACCAGGATCGAACGGTCCGGCCGCTCGGCGGTGAATCGCTCGATCAGGGCCAGAAGGGAGAGAGACTCACCGACGCTGACGGCGTGCAGCCAGACCAGCGGCCCTGTCGGCCGGGGCAGGCTGGCGCGGCCGAGTCGTTCGCTCAGACGCGCCGCTTCCTCCTTGCCGCGCCGCGCGCGGGCGCGCAGAAGGCCGGGAATCAGCGGCGCCAGCGCGCCGGTTGCCAGGGCGTAGAGTCGCAGGGCGATGGGCCGGCTCAAGCCCTCGCTCCCGCCAGCAGGGTTTCGGCGCGAGTCTGCGCCGAGCGCATTCGCATCTCCCAATCGGACCGCGCCGCCTCCATCGCGTCGACGTCGGCGTCCGGCGCGACACGCAGCGGGCCCTCAAGGACGAGGACAGCGCGTGCGAAGGGCAGCGGCAGACGTCCCTCGTCCCAGCTGCCCAGACGGATCGACGCCCCTGCCGCCAGGCCCATCAGAAACACCGGCGCGTCCGCCGCGCGCGCCAACTGTACAGCGCCGACCTGCATCGCCTGATGCGGCCCGCGCGGCCCGTCGGGGGTCATGATCATGACCTCGCCATCGCGCAGGGCCTTCAACGCCGTCCGGAACGCCGCAGAGCCGCCTTTCGACGCCTGCGCGTCGCCCTTGCCGGTCGATCCGCGCAAGGTCGGAATGCGCAGCCACTGCGCCGCCCTGGCGATGAAGTCGCCATCGCGCGACAAGGAAATCATCACCCGCCGGGGTTTGTCGCGCAGGAGCGGGCGGCAGGCCATGGCGTGGGCGATGCGACCGTGCCAGAACAGCCCGATCAGCCCGTTGCTCGAAGCGACGGCGGCGTCCGCGCCCGCGCGATTCTCGATCCGCCAGCGCAGGGTGGCGATGATCATTTCCACATAGAGAAACACCAGGCCCGCCAGCAGGTTCTGCACGACGCGCGCGCGCAGCAGGCCCTTCACGGCGCCGGCTCCGGCGGTCCATTGAGACTTTGGCCCCCCGCCAGCCGCGCATAAAGGCCGCCCTTTGCGATCAGGTCCTCGTGCGCGCCGACTTCGACCACCCGGCCGGCGTCCAGCGCGTAGATTCGGTTGGCGTGCCGCACCGTCGACAGGCGATGGGCGATAAGCAGGGTCGTGCGTCCGACCATCAGGCGCGTCAGGGCGGCCTGAATCTGCGCCTCGCTCTCGGTATCCAGCGCGCTGGTCGCCTCGTCCAGCAGCAGGATCGGGGCGTCCTTCAGAAACGCGCGGGCGATGGCGACCCGCTGACGCTGGCCGCCCGAGAGCCGCGCGCCCGCCTCTCCGACCAGGGTGTCGTAGCCGTTGGGCAGGGTGATGATGAACTCATGCGCCGCCGCCGCGCGCGCGGCCGCTTCGATCTGGGCGCCCGTCGCGCCGTCCAGGGCGTAGGCGATGTTGGCGCCGTTGGTGTCGTCGAACAGAAACGGCTCCTGGGTCACCAGGGCTATGCTCCGACGCAGGGAGGCCAGGGAGACGCCGTCGACATCCTGGCCGTCGATGGTCAATGATCCGGCGGTGATGTCGTAAAACCGGGGAATGAGATTGAGAATCGTGGACTTGCCGGCGCCCGACGGCCCAACCAGAGCGACGATCTCGCCGCGTCGCGCTTCCAGATTGACGCCGGCCAGAACCGGCGCGGCGGGCGCATAGGCGAAGCTGACGTCCACGAGCCTCAGAGTTCCGTCCTGCACGACCAGGGCAGGGGCGTCGGGCGCATCGCGCACCTCCGGCTCGACGTCCAGGGCGTCGAACAGCCGCCGGCCGGCCACGACCCCCTGGCTGAGCACGGTCAGCAGATTGGACACTTGGCGCAGCGACTGTCCGGCTGTCAGCAGGGCGGCGAAGAAGGCGACAAATGCGCCGACGTCCGCATGGCCGGTCGCGGCCTTCCAGCTCTCATAGGCCAGGACCGCGGCGACCACGAGGGTCATCAGGGTTTCCGAGACGGGCGCGGCCATCGCCCGGGCGTTGTCGCCGCTGATGATATGGCGCTGGCGTTCGGCCACCACGGTCGCCACGCGCCTCACTTCATAGGCTTCGCGGTTTTCCATCTTCACCACGCGGACGCCGTCGAGCCCCTCCATGATCGCCGTCGCAAGCAGACCGGTCGCCTGCATCGCGCCGCTGACGGCCTTCGTCGCCCGGCGCATGAAGCGGCGCAGGAACAGGGTCACGATCGGGGCGGCCAGCAGCACGAACAGACCCAGCTTCCAATCCGTGCGCGCCATCACCACGCCCGCGGCGATCAAGGTCAGGACCTGCTGGGTGAAATTGACCACGCCGGTGGTGGCCGCCTCGCGGATCAGGCCGGTGTCGTAGAGCACCGACGAAACAAATCCGCCCGAATGGGTTGCGCGCAGACGCGCCAGATCGGCGCGCACCAGCTTGCCGAACAATTCGACCTGCACGTCGCCGACAATGCCGTTGCCGATCCGATTGACCAGCGTGGCCTGAGCGACCTGGGCCAGACCCCGACCCAGCGCGACCGCGACAATGATCAGGGGGATCGCAAAATTGCCGGCCATTGTGGCCGTCAAGCCGTTGGTGGCCGGCTGCAACAGGGCGAGGAGCGCGCCGGTCAAGGCCGCGGACGCCGCCGCGTTCACCATCGAAACCGTCAGCCCCCGCCAGCGCGGCGCCAGATAGATGCGCGCGATCCGGGCGATGACCGCCCGGTCGCTCAATGTCGATGAGGAAGCGTCGACGGTCATGGCCGTCCTGTGGTGCGCCGGGGTTTGTCGGCCCGCAATTGCAAAAGCGGCGGGCCCGAAGCCCGCGCCCTAGATGGCCTAAGGCCTACTTCTTCATGAAGCCGCCGTATTTGGCGGTGAAGCGCGAGACGCGACCACCGCGATCGAGCAGGTGCTGGTTGCCGCCGGTCCACGCCGGATGGGTCTTGGGGTCGATATCCAGATTAAGCTTCGCGCCCTCCTTGCCGAGGGTCGAGCGGGTCTGATAGCTCGTGCCGTCCGTCATCGTCACGGTGATGAAGTGATACTCGGGGTGGGTGTCTTGTTTCATGGCGTGATCGAACCGACTTAAAGCTTGAAGGGCAAATGGCGGCCCGCCGAGGGGCGAGTCCGAAAAGAGCCGCGCGATATACACGATTGAGCGCGGCTAAGGCAAGGGTAGCTTAAGATGAGTCTTGAGAACGACGCTCAGGCGAGCGGTCGACCGGGCGCGGGGGCGGTCCTGGCGGCGGGCATGGACGTCGAGGCGGCGCGGCGGGCCAAACAGCGGGACCTGCGACCGCTGGGCCGGCTCCTGCCGTTCGTGCGCGCCCATGCCGGCGATGCCACGCTGGCGGGAGTTTTTCTGCTCCTGTCCACGTCGGCGACGGCCGGGCTGACCTTCGCCCTGCGCTGGATGGCCGATCGCGGTATCGCCTCGCACTCGCCGGCCCTGATCGGACGGTATTTCGGCGTCCTCGCCGTGGTCGCGGTGACGCTGTCGCTGTTTACCGCCGCGCGGTTCTTCTTCATCACCAAACTGGGCGAGCGCGTCGTGGCCGACTTGCGCGCGGCGCTCTACGGCCATGTCGTCACCCTCGATCAGGCCTATTTCCTGAAAATCCGCACCGGCGAGGTGCTGTCGCGCATGACGACGGATTTGACCATTGTCGAGAGCATGGTCGGCTCGACCATTTCCATCGCCCTGCGCAATTTCCTGTCGGTGATCATCGCCTTGATCATCATGGTTTTTGTCAGCCCGGCCCTGACCGGATTTGTCGCTCTGCTGGCCCTGCTGATCCTGGCGCCGCTGTTTCTCGTGGGTCGTCAGGTG
Organism: Caulobacteraceae bacterium; assembly: GCA_025352085.1. Taxonomy (GTDB): domain Bacteria; phylum Pseudomonadota; class Alphaproteobacteria; order Caulobacterales; family Caulobacteraceae; genus Acaudatibacter. Next base: position 23,462 of record JANXUA010000108.1, read on the forward strand.
CGGCGCCTGTCGATCAGGGCGCAGGAGCGTTTCGCCGACGCCATCGGCTACGCCGGCGAAACCCTCGACGCGCTCGATACGGTGCAGGCCTTCGGGCGCGAGCGCAGCGCGACCGAACGTTTTCGGAGCGCGGTGGAGGCGGCCTTCCGCACCTCGCTGGCGCGCATCACCGCCCGCGCGGGCATGACCGGCCTGGTGATGATCCTGGTCATGGGCGGGATCGGTCTTATTCTGTGGCGCGCGTCGCTGGCGACCTTCGTCGATCACACCATGACCGCCGGCGCCCTGCTGCAATTTGTGCTGCTGTCGATCCTCGCGGCCGGTGGGGTAGGGTCTCTCGGCGAAGCGTGGGGGGACGTGCAGAAGACGTCCGGCGCCATGGCCCGCATCGCCGAACTCCTCGACGCCGCGCCGGCGATCGCCGCGCCGGCCCATCCGCGCGCCCTGCCGACCCCGGCCACGGGCGCCATCGTCTTTGACAAGGTCGAGTTCCGCTATCCCGGACGCCCCGAACTGCCCGCCCTCAACGGCTTTGATCTGTCCGTTCGTCCAGGCGAGCGGGTCGCGCTGGTCGGACCCTCCGGCGCCGGCAAGAGCACGGTGTTTCGCCTGCTGTTGCGCTTTTACGACCCGACCCGCGGGGTCGTGCGTTTGGACGGCGTGAACTTGACCGAAGCCGATCCGGCCGACATCCGCGCCCGCATCGCCCTGGTGGCCCAGGACGCGCCGCTGTTCTCCGGCTCGGCGCTGGACAATCTGCGCTTTGGTCGCGAGGACGCCGGCGCCGACGACATCGCCGCCGCCTTGCGCGCCGCCGAGGCGGACGGCTTCCTTTCGGCCCTGCCGCAGGGGCTGGACACCGCGCTCGGCGAACGGGCCAAAACCCTGTCCGGCGGTCAGAGACAACGCGTCGCCATCGCCCGCGCGCTGGTCCGCAATGCCCCGATCCTGCTCCTCGACGAGGCGACCAGCGCGCTGGACGCCGAAAACGAGCGGCTGGTTCAGCGCGCTCTGCACGACGCCATGAGTGGGCGCACCACCCTGGTCATCGCCCACCGTCTGGCCACCGTCCTCAAGGCCGATCGCATCGTGGTCATGGACGAAGGCGTTGTCGTCGAAACCGGCACCCACGCCGAGCTCTCCGCGCGCGGCGGCCTCTACGCCAAGCTGGCCAAGCTGCAGTTCGGCATGGAGGCGGCGTAAAGCCCCCGCTTTCCACGCGCGCCGCGCTCTCCTACAACGGCGACATCGCCACGGAGCCCAGCGCCGGACATGTTGAACACCTATCCGGCCGCGAACGCGGGCGCCGATTCATCGGACATCGTCTGGTTCGATCTGCTGGAGCCGACCGCGGACGAGCTGGCGCGCGTCGAGGCGGCGATCGGCGCGCCTCTGCCGACCCTGGCCTCTCTCAGGGAGATCGAACCGTCGCGCCGTCTACGGCGTCAGGGCGAGGTCCTGTACATGAGCATGCCGACCGCGATCCGCCGATCGGCCGACGACATGACCACGGCGCCGGTCGGGTTTGTGCTGAGTCACGAGCGCCTGGTCACCCTGCGTTTCACCGCCCTGCCGGCGTTCGACGCCGTGGCCGCCGGTTTTGACGCCGCCGCGCTCGGCGCCCATCCGGGCTGCGCGGTGTTCGCCGATCTCTGTCAGCAGATCGTCGGTCGCGTCGCCGACGGCCTGGAGCGGCGAGCCGAAGAGTTGAACGCTCTGTCGGCCACCGCTTTCCGCAGCGATGATTCCAAAGGGCGCCGCTCCATTCGCACCAACCGCCTGCTGCGCATCCAACTACGCCAGGTTGGGGCGCTGGGAAACCGGCTCTCGGAAGTGCGCGACGGCCTGCTAGGCCTCGGCCGCGTGGTGGCCTTCGTCGATCAGGCCTTGGCCGAGGACGTCAACCACGGGATCAAGGCCCGTCTGGCCAGCCTGCGCGCGGATATAACCGCCCTTGGTGACTATGAGGAGCATCTGGCCAACAAGGTTCAGTTCATCCTCGACGCTATGATGGGCCTGATCAGCATCGCCCAGAACGACACGTTCAAGGTGCTGACCATCGTTTCCATCGTCGGCATCCCGCCCACCCTGATCGCCGGGGTCTATGGGATGAACTTCCACAACATGCCTGAATATAGCTGGTCGTTCGGCTATCAATACGGACTGGCCGCGATCCTGATCAGCGCCGTCATCCCGGTGGTGTGGTTCAAGATCAAGGGCTGGTTCTGACCGCGACCCCCGCCGTTCGGCGCCGTTAATCCCACCTTCAGGACTATCGATGACGTTGCGGGTTCACGCTTGGAGGACCCCTGATGCGCGGTTCAGATATATTCATCGTCGGCGACGGCGCCGAAGAGACGGCGCGTCCGCCGGACGCCGCCAGCCTCGACGCCGCCCCCGATCCCTGGGACCAGTTCGCCCGTTTTGAGGCCGAAGACTCCTTTACCGTCGCCTGGCTGACAGCGACGAGCCGGGTGCATGGGTGGCGGACGCCGGCCGTCGGCCATGCGGAAGGCTAGAGGGCGCCTCGGGCACGGCGGCCGTTAACCCGGCCTTCACGCCGCGTCGCCATTTTGTCGAGTCACGCTTGGAGGACCGATGGCGCCGGTTTTGGATAAAATCCCCGCAGTCAATAGAATAATCATCGGCGACTGCATCGAAGAGATGGCGCGGCTGCCGGAGAAATCCGTCGATCTTGTCTTCGCCGATCCGCCCTACAACCTGCAGTTGGGCGGCGATCTGACGCGGCCGGACAATTCCAAGGTCGATGCGGTTGACGATCATTGGGACCAATTCGCCAGCTTCGAGGCGTACGACGCCTTCACCGTCGCCTGGTTGACGGCGGCCCGGCGGGTGCTGAAAGACGACGGTGCGATCTGGGTGATCGGGTCGTATCACAACATCTTCCGCGTCGGCCGCGCCCTGCAGGATGCCGGCTTCTGGATCCTCAACGATGTGGTCTGGCGCAAGGCCAATCCGATGCCCAACTTTAAGGGCACCCGCTTCACCAACGCCCACGAAACCCTGATCTGGGCGACCAAGTCGCGCGGCGCGCGACGCTACACCTTCAATTATGACGCCATGAAGATGGCCAATGACGAGTTGCAGATGCGCTCGGACTGGACCCTGCCGCTATGCACCGGCGAAGAGCGGGTCAAGGACGAAACCGGCGCCAAGGGCCATCCGACGCAAAAGCCCGAGGCCCTGCTGCACCGGGTGATCATGGCCTCGACGGCGCCCGGCGACGTCATCCTCGACCCCTTCTTCGGCGTCGGCACCACCGGCGCGGTGGCCCGGCGTCTGGGCCGGCGGTTCATCGGCATCGAGCGCGAGGCGAAATACGCCGCCCTGGCCCAGACCCGCATCGACCAGGTCATCCCGACGGCGACGGCGGACCTGGATGTGACCGGCTCAAAGAAGTCCGAACCGCGCATCCCCTTCGGCCAGATCGTCGAAGCCGGCCTCTTATGCCCCGGCGACACCCTGTGGGATCCCAAGGGCCAACACCCCGCCCGCGTCCGCGCCGACGGCAGTCTCGCCATGGGCCAGATCACCGGCTCGATCCACAAAATGGGCGCCATCGCCCAATCCCAACCTGCCTGCAACGGCTGGACCTATTGGCACATCCGGACGGACAAGGGTTTGGCGCCGATCGATGTTCTGAGGGCGAAGGTGCGGGCGGAGATGGGGGCGTAGAACATCATTTCCCCTCCCCTTCATGGGGAGGGAAAGACACTTCGCTATTTCAACGCTTTGGCGAAAACGGATGGGACGCTTGCGACGGCTTCGGACGTGGGTGTCCACATCCAGGCGGCGTCGTCGGCCGCGACGGCCGCCTCCAACACCCTCAATGTCAACGAAAAGTGGGTGAACACGTGCTCGACGGATCCCTTGTCGATCCAGTCGGCGCGAACCGGCGCTACGGCGACGGCTTCGGTCTGACTGAATGGCGCTGCGCGCCAGTCGGTGGTGGGCAGGGCGAGCATGCCGCCCAGCAGGCCGCGCGGCGGGCGCCGGACGAGGGCGATCTCGCCGCCGCGAACCATGCGATAGGCGACGCCGTGCCGGTGAGGGCGGGCGGCTTTGGCGGAACGACGCGGATACGTCTCAGGCGCGCCGCCCGCCCGGGCGTGGCAATCGTACGTGAGTGGGCAAATTTCGCACAGCGGCGATCTGGGCCGACAGACGCCGGAGCCCAAATCCATCAGGGCCTGGGCCCAATCGCCCGGCCGGTCGGCGGTGACAAGATCGGCGGCGAGGCGCTTCAGCGCCGGCTTCGCGCCGGGCAGCGTCGTCTCGACGGCGAACAGGCGGGCCATCACCCGCTCGACGTTGCCGTCGACGACATTGGCCGGCCGGTCAAAGGCGATGGCGGCGATGGCCGCGGCGGTATAGTCGCCGACGCCGGGCAGGGTGCGCAGCGCCGCCTCGTTGGCCGGAAAGACGCCGCCGTGGTCCCTCGCCACCACGCGGGCGCAGGCCAGAAGATTGCGAGCACGGGCGTAGTAACCGAGCCCCGCCCACGCGGCCATGACCTCGCCGTCCGCCGCCGGCGCCAGATCGCCCACCGTCGGCCAGCGCGTCGTGAAGGCGAGGAAATACGGCGTCGCGTGCGGCACGGTGGTCTGCTGAAGCATGATTTCCGACAGCCAGACGCGGTAGGGGTCGGCGCGTTCGCCACCCTTCGCCCGCCACGGCAGGTCGCGGCGATGGCGATCGTACCAGTCGAGCAGGCGCGCTCTTAGCGCGGCTTTGGCGGGGGCGACGGCGGTCATCGATACGGCTATACATCGCTTCATGCCCCGTCCGCTCCCCTCGACCGAGGAAGCCGCGCGCATTCTGCAGGCCAAGCGCACCCGGCCGCAGCGCGCGCCGATTCCGGTCGCCGGACGGGCGTTGACCAAGACGCTCAAGGCGCTCGATACGCGGTTTGGCCAGGGCGCCGATGGTCTGAAAGCCCGCTGGACCGAAATCGTCGGCGAGGCTCTGGCGCGGCGGACCGAGCCCAGCAAGCTGACCAAATCGCGAACCGGCGAAGGCGCGTCGCTGGAAATCCGCGTCGAGGGGCCGTCCGCCGCCCTGATCCAGCACCAGGGCGCCGATATCCTGGCGCGGGTGAACCTGTTTCTGGGGAGCGGCGCGGTCGAACGGCTGCGCATTGTGCAGGGGCCGCTGCGGGGCGCCGCCAAACGAACGGGCTCGGCCGACAAGGCGACCGTCCGCCGTCGCGCGGCCGGGCCCCTCGACGCCGCCGCCGAAAAGGCCCTGGCGGACGGCTTGGCCGCCTTCCCCGACGGCCCGCTCAAAGCGGCCCTCGCTCGGCTGGGTCGGGAGGTATTGCGCAACGACGGCGGCGGACCCGCTCGATAAGGTCTTCGAAACTTGCGCCGGCGCCCTTGCCTGCGCCAAAAGGATTTCTCCGCGTGATTTGAGAGAATCGCGCCATTTAGGAGCCGTCACGGCTCGTCAGATCAGGGGTCCCAACCCATGCGTTCGTTCATCACGCTCATCGCCGGCCTCGCCGTCGCCCTCACCCTGAGCGCCTGTCAGAAACCCGGCGCCTCGGCGGTCACCGCCGACGACATGTCGCTCGGCAATCCAAACGCCAAGGTGACCGTGATCGAATACGCCTCGGTCGCCTGTCCGCACTGCGCCGACTGGGACATCAATGTCTTTCAGGCCTTCAAGACCAAATATATCGACACCGGCCGGGTTCATTATATCGCCCGCGAGGCGCTGGTTCACGACCCGGCGATCGCCGCCGCCGGCTTTCTGACCGCCCGCTGCGCCGGGAAGGACAAATATTTCCAGGTCGTCGACGCGATCTATCACGGCCAGGCGGAGATGGAGAGTTCCGGCAATCCGCGGGCGACCCTGCTCAACATCGCCAAGTCCGCCGGCCTGACGGAGGCGCAGTTCAACGCCTGCATCAATGACGAGAAGGCTCTCGCGGCGATCAATGCGCGCTGGCAGAAATATATCGATGAAGACAAGATCAACTCCACGCCGACCTTCGTGATCAACGGCAAGGTCTACGACAGCGGCGAAATGCCGATGCCGCAGCTGGACGCCGCCATCGCCGCGGCCGAGGGCGCCAAAAAGGCCGGTTCGTGAGCCGAGGCGCTCGCCAAAACCTCTCGGCTTTGAGCGCCGTCGTTCTGGCGCTCGTGGGCGGCGGCGCGCAGGCCGGGACGGCGCCGGCCGCGCCGAACATGGCTCTTGGCAATCCCGGAGCGCGGGTGACCGTGATCGAATACGCCTCGGTCGGCTGTTCGCACTGTGCGGTGTGGGCGCGCGAGGTCTTCCCTAAGTTCAAGGCCAAATACATCGCCACCGGCAAGGTGCGGTTCGAGTTCCACGAAATGCTGACCGGCGAGCCGACCCTGGCCGCCGCCGGCTTCCTGACCGCCCGCTGCGCCGACCCAAAACGATATTTCCAGGTGATCGACGCGGTGTTTGCCCGCCAGGACGACATCATCAAGGCGCGCGGCCCTGGCATTCTGACCGGCATCGCCAAGGACGCCGGCCTCAGCCAGGACCGCTTCACCGCCTGCCTGAAGGACGAGGGAGCGCTGAACGCCCTGGATGACCGCACCCAGCGCGACGCCCGCGACCACGGCGTCACCGGCACCCCGACCTTCTTTATCGGCGGTAAAAAGCTGGAGGGCGAGCAGAGCCTTGCCGCCTTGGACGCGGCCATCGCCGGCGCGAAACGCTAGAGGACGGGGGTGCGGTTCTCCAGGCTACGTCTGGCGGGGTTCAAATCCTTCGTCGAACCGACCGACTTTCATATCGAGCCCGGCCTGACCGGCGTTGTCGGGCCTAACGGCTGCGGCAAGTCAAATCTTCTGGAGGCGATCCGCTGGGTCATGGGCGCCGCCTCGGCCAAGGCCATGCGCGGCGAGGGCATGGACGACGTGATCTTCGCCGGATCGGGCGCGCGGCCCGCCCGCAATCACGCCGAGGTGCGCCTCACCATCGACAACGCCGACCGCACCGCGCCGGCCAAGTTCAACGACCATCCGGTCCTGGAGATCAGCCGCCGCATCGATCGCGGGGCCGGTTCGACCTTCCGGATCAACGGTGCGGAAGTTCGCGCCCGCGACGTCCAGCTCCTGTTCGCCGACGCCTCCACTGGGGCCAATTCCCCGGCCCTGGTGCGTCAGGGCCAGATTTCCGAGCTGATCGCCGCCAAGCCGCAGAATCGGCGGCTCATTCTGGAGGAAGCCGCCGGAGTGTCGGGCCTGCACGGTCGTCGGCATGAGGCGGAGCTGCGCGTGCGCGCCGCCGAGGCCAACCTCGAACGCCTTGGCGATCTGGCCGGCGAGTTGGAGACCAACCTGAACCGCCTGCGCCGCGAGGCGCGCGCGGCGGGCCGCTACAAGAAGCTCGCCGCTGAAATCCGTAGCCTGCAAAGCGCGGTTCTTCATGCGCGCTGGACCCAGGCCGCCGGGCTGCTGGCGCTCGCCGAAGCCGAAGCGATCAAGGCGCGCGGCGAGACCGAACTGGCCGCCCGCGCCGCCGCCGTAGCCTCAACCGCCGCCCTCACCGCTCAGGCCGCGATCGCGCCGCTGCGGGATGAAGACGCCGCCGCCAGCGCGATCCTGCATCGGTTGGCGATCGAAAAGGACCGATTGGACGCCGCCCTCGACGCTGCCTCGCGCGAGGTCGGGCGCCTGACCGCCGAGATCGCCCGCATCGACGCCGACGCGGCGCGGGAAGATCAGGTCGCGCTCGACGCGCGCGTGGCTACGGCCCGGCTGACCGCCGAGATGCAAGATGTTGAGGCGGAGATCGCCCACGCCCCCGAACGCCTGCCGCAGCTGCAGGCCGCGCTGGCGGCGGCGGAAGCCGACCGCGCCGGCGCCGAAGCGGCGGTTGAAGCTCTGGCCACCGAGGTCGCCGCGAGCCAGGCGCAGGCGCGCGGCGCTCAAGGCCGTCTGGCCGACGACGCCGCGCGTCTGGCGCGGATCGCCGCGGCCCACGCGCAGGCGACGCGGGAGCGCGAAGCTGTGGGACCGGCGAGCGATCCGCGAATGGATGTTGCCGAACGGGCTCTGGTGACGGCGTTGGCCGCCGTAACCCAGGCGCGCGCCGCCCTTGAGGCCGCCGAGACGGCCCGGGGCGACGCCGCCCGCGCCGAGGCCGACGCCCGCCAGACCATGCGCCAAGCCGAGGATGACCTCGCAGGTCGCACGGTCGAGACCCGCGCTCTGCAGCGACTAAGCCCGGCGTCCGGTTCCGGCGGCTACCCGCCGGTTCTGGAGCAAGTGTCGCCGCAGGCCGGATTGGAGGCGGCTCTGGCGGCGGCGTTGGGTGATGATCTCTCCGCCCCCGCCGACAGCCGCGCGCCGTCGTATTGGGGTGGCCGGGAGGCGCTCAAGGCGCCCGCCTGGCCGCCCGGCGTGACCGCCCTGGCGCCGCTGATCGCCGCCCCGCCCGCCTTGGCGGCGCGTCTGGCCTTCACCGGCCTGGCGGACCGCGGCGACGGACCGCGTCTGCAGGCCGATCTGCCGCCCGGAGCCCGCCTGGTGTCGCGCGAGGGCGATCTTTGGCGATGGGATGGCTTCACCGTCAAGCGCGACGCGCCGTCGCCGGCCCAGGTTCGCCTGCAGCAAAAGAGCCGACTCGCCGTGCTGGAGGCGGAGATCGCCGCCCTGACCCCCGCCGCCGCCGCCGCCAAGGCCGCGCACGGCGAGGCTGCCGCCGCCCTCGCCACCGCCGAACAACGCGTCCGCCAGAGCCGCGCCGCGCCGCTGGAGGCCGAGAACGCGGCGACCCAGGCGCGCGAGGCCCTTGACGGTCTGCAACGCGCGGCCGCCCAACGCGACGCCCGCGCCAGTGCGCTTGGGGAAACCCTCGCCCGCCTGACCGCCGAGCGCGACGAGGCGACGCGCGCGGCGGAGAAATCGCGGGCAGAGGCGGAGGCTCACGGCCAGGACGACGCCCTTGCCGGACGGTTGGCTCAAGCCCGCGAGGCCGCCGCCACCCTGCGCGAAGCGGCCTCGGCGGCGCGGGCGACGCTGGATATGGAGACCGCCGGCCGCGATGATCGGACCCGGCGGCTGCAGCGCCTGCGCGCCGACCTCGCCGATTGGACGCGTCGCGCCGAAGGGGCACGCGGACGCGTCGTTCACCTGGCCAGGGATCGTGACGGCGCCGTCGCCGCCCACGCCGTGGCGCAAAGTGCGCCCAAGGAAGTCGAGGCGCGCCGCCTTCGCCTGATTGACGACCTCACCGTCGCCGAGACCCGCAAGGCCAAGGCCGGTGATGCGCTGGCCATGGCCGAAACGGCGCGCGTGGGCGCCGATCAGGGCGCGCGCGCCGCCGACGCCCACGCCGCCGACACGCGCGAGGCGCGCGCGGGTTGCGAGGCCCGCCTGGACGCCGCGCGCCAGCGCCTCGCCGACCACGCCGCCACACTTACCGAGGCCACCGGCCTCACCCCGCACGAGCTTGGTCGAAAGCTTAAGACCGAAGCGGTCGCCATTCCCGGCGAGGTCGACGGCGCCGAGGGCCACCTTGCGGCGCTCGAACGCGACCGCGACGCCATCGGCGCGGTCAATCTGCGCGCCGAGGAAGAGGCGACGGAACTGGCCGAGCGTCTGGCCGCCATGGCCGCCGAGCGGGAGGATCTGACCGGCGCGCTCGGCAAGCTGCGCACCGCCATCGCCGAGTTGAACGCCGAGGGCCGCGAGCGCCTCCTCGCCGCCTTCGAGATCATCGACGGCCATTTCCGCGACTTGTTCACCACCCTGTTCCAGGGCGGCGCCGCCGAGCTTCGCCTGGTTGAATCCGAAGACCCGCTCGAAGCGGGTCTGGAAATCTTCGCCTGTCCGCCCGGCAAGCGCATGGCGGTGATGAGCCTGATGAGCGGCGGCGAGCAGGCCCTGACCGCCGTTGCCTTGATCTTCGCCGTCTTCCTCGCCAATCCCGCCCCGATCTGTGTCCTCGACGAAGTCGACGCGCCGCTCGACGACGCCAACGTGGAGCGGTTTTGCAATCTGCTCGCCGCCATGCGCAGCCGCGCCACCACGCGCTTCATCACCATCACCCACAACCCTCTGACCATGTCGCGCATGGACCGATTGTTCGGCGTGACCATGCGCGAACGCGGCGTCTCGCAACTGGTGTCGGTTGATCTGCGCCAGGCGGCGGAGTTGGCGGAGGCGTAGCGTATTCGGACGATATGATCCTAATCGGTGCGCCCGGCGGCGTCTTCGGCCGATTGAGCTGATTTGCTGGCGAGTATCTGCAAAAAGGCCAGCCAGACCTTGATCGGCGCGGGTTCGCCCGGAACCGACAAAGCCGACGAGATCGCCCGGTCGGGAGTCTGCAGATGAATGCGCACCGATTTGTGGGCCGCCCCGGTCATCTCACCGCCTCGCCGATTTCATCGCCGCCGAGATCGCCGCGAGGCCGCCGGCCAGTTCCTCCGGCGTTGGCCAGCCATAGCCGATCCGGAAATACCGGTCCGGTTGTTCGAACCAGTGACCGGGGCCGACCCAGGCGCCGTGGTCGTCGTTGAGGGCGCGGTAAAAGGCGGCGACATCGACGCGCGCGTCGGCGCGGATGCGCGGGAAACAGACGCCGCCGCCGTCCGGTCGGACCCATTCCAGGGCGCCTTCGCCCGCGATCCAATGCTCGACCACGCCGAAGGCGCCCGCCAGTCGCGTCCCATTGCCGGTGAACCAGTCGTCGGCGCCGCGCAGGGCGTGCGCCGCGATCGCCTCGTCGACCACGCTCCCGCAGATGCCGATCTGCTCCTTGGCGCACAGGAACCGGTTCATCAGATCCTTGTCGCGACAGGCGATCCAACCGATGCGGATGCCGGGTATGCCGTAACTTTTCGACAGCGAACAAACGCTGATCGCCCGCTCGCTCAGCGTGGCGGCGACGGGCAGGGGCACGCCGAAGCTCATGTCGCGATAGGTTTCGTCGATGAGCAGGCGCGCGCCGGAGCGTTCGCAAAGGGTGACCGCGCCGGCGAGATGATCGGCGGTCATCGAAACGCCGGTGGGGTTGTGCGGCGTCGTCAGGCTGATCAGCCGCGTGGTCGGGCGAAGGCGGCGGGCGATGTCGTCGACATCGAGGGCAAACCCTTTGTCGAAATCGAGATCCACATAGTCGATGTCGCAACCGAGCGCCTTGGGCGTCTCGATATTGGTGGCGTAGTTGGGCCGCTCGACGATCATGTGATCGGCTTTGTCCAGGAGGGTGAGGGCGACAATGAACAGGGCCGCCGACGCGCCGGCGGTCACCAGGATGTCGTCGGCGACCAGCCCGCCGCCGGCCCGCGCGGCGATCAACGCCCTAAGCTCGGGAGCGCCAAGGTGGTCGGTGTAGCACAGCGTCAGGGCGTTCAGATCAAGTCCAAGCTCGCCGAGCGTGCGATCGCGCACCGACGACTCGGTCAGGTTGAAGCGCAGGCGCTCATAGCCGAGCTGCTCGGGAGATTCCGCCTCGATGGGCATCCTGGGAAAGTGCATCGATCGGGCCCCGGTCGTCAGTGAGTTTGTCACATCGGGGCGTGGCGCTTGTCCAGCGATGATACGCATTTGTGCGGACGCGCGTCAGGGCGCCGGATTATCAAGGCGCGGGCGCGGGCGCGGGCGCGGCGTCGGTTGGGTCGCGGCCGATCGGGCCCGGACAATCAGCTTCCAGCCCCGCGCCGGTTGCAGGAACTGGGCCGCCACGCGCCGCACGTCGTCCGGCGTCGCCGAGCGCAGATCGGCGATGCGGGTGCGGGCGGTGGCGAAGCGGCGGGGGTCGGCTTGCGAGCCGTTGAGCAGTCCGAGCCAAAACCCGTTGGTTTCGCGCGCCTTCAAGGCTGTCTCGATCACCGGCGCGCGGGCGCGCTCGAATTCGTCGGCGGTCGGCGGCCGGACGCCCATGTCGGTTATGATATTGTCGATGTCGCCAAAAAACGCGTCGATCTTCTGCGGCGGGATTTCCACCGAGGCGGCGACAAAGCCAAAACCCAGCAAGTCCGATGACGCGACCGATGTGGCGTTGGGCGTATAGGTCGCCGCCTCGTCATTGCGCACGCGCTCAATGATGCGGTTTTCCAGCACCCTGGCGGTGAGCTCCAGAATCCGCGCCCGGTGCTGGTCGGCGTTGAAGTCGGCGGTGGGCCATTCGACATAGGCGATGGCTTGATCGGCACGGCCTGTGTGCGTCACGACGGTCGGCGTCGGCGTCCCCTCGGGCGGGAGCACGGTGCGGTTGCCGTCCGGAACGGGACGCGGGTCGTCGCGCGGCGGCAGGGTCCCCAGGGTTTGGGCGACGGCGGCTATGGCCTGATCCGCCGAAATGTCGCCGACGATGGATAACTCCAGCGCCCCCGATTTCAGCACCGGGCCGATCAGGACGGCCAGATCGCCCGGCGTGGTCTTGGCCAGTTCGGCGCCGTTGGGCGTTGCGCGCCAGCGCGCGTCGCCACGATGCAGCAAGAGCGGCAAGGTGCGGCCGAGGACGCCTTCCGGCGTCGTCTCCAGGCTCGGCAGCTCGACGCCAATCGACGCTTTCAACCGCTCGACCGCCTCGGGCCGAAGGCCTGGTCGGGCGATCAGGGCGGTGATCAGCTGCAAATCCCGGACGAAATCCTTCGGCCGGGTGGCGCTGCCCAGCCCGAAACCGGCGTCGCTTACGGTAAAGGCCACCCCGGCGACCACGCCGGCCAGGCTCACGCGGATATCGTCGGTGGTCAGCTCCTGCGTGCCGCCCAGGGCCAGGGCGTTCACCAACCACAAGGGAGCGGGGTTGTTGGCCGTCAGGCCGATCACGCCGTCGCCGAGTTTGGCGGCGATGAGGATTTCGTCTTTGGCGAAGGTGGTCGTCTTGACGTTGAGGCGCAGACCGTTGGCGAACCGCGTCTGAGTGACGCCCAGATCGGCGACGTAGCTGCGCCAGACCAGTCGTCCGGCCGGCCCAAAATCGTCGTACGGCCAAATCTTGGCCGTCGGCGACGCGGCGTTGGCCAAAGGCGCCGCGATCGCATTGTCATAGTCGGCCTTTAGCCCCGCCGCGCCTTCCGGCAGCACCGAGGGAAACGCCGCCGCGATCAGCGGGCCGGAGCCGGCGAATGTGCCTTTGAGGGCCGCGTTGACTTCGGATGAGGTGAGGGTGTTCGCCGTCTCGTCGATCAGGGCGGCGCTTTGCCGGGGCGACTTGAACACGGTGTCGCCGTTGGCGCTCGCCAGCAGTCCATCGGCCAGGGCGTGGGTCGAGCGCGTGGCGGCGGCGGCGGCCCCGGCGGCTCCGGCGGCGCGCAGATTGGCCAAAATCTCGGTGAGCTCGCTATCGGTCACGCCGAATTCGACGATCCGGCGCTGCTCGGCGATGGCGCCGGCGACGGCGCGGTCGAGGGTGTGCGGCGCCGAGATCATCGACAGCGATGTCAGTCGCGCCGTGTGCAGGAGATTGCTCCGAGAAAAACTCGCCGACAGGAACGGCGCCCCGGGGCCCTCGGCCAGGCGGGCCAGACGCTGGTTGAGGATCGCCAGGCCGATGTCATCGATCAATCGGCGCCGCTCGGTCGCGCGGGTGTCGGGCGCCGCGTCGAAAGGCTGGGCCCAGGTGACCCCGTAGAGGCCGGGAATCTGGGGCCTAATAAGCATGCGGAAAGTTTCTCCGCGCGCGATCGGCTGGCCCAGATCCGGCCGAGGCCCCGGCGGCCCACGTCCGCGCCAGTCGGAAAACCGCGCCCTGATCTTCGCTTCCATGACCGCCGGGTCGAAATCACCGACGGCGATGAGGGTCGCGTTCTCCGGTCGATAATAGGCGTCATAGAACTCACGAATCAGAGAGACAGGAGCGGTCTGTATGACATCCACTGCGCCGATCGGGTCGCGTGTCGCCACTCTTTGCCCTTCAAAGATGAAATCGCGCTGCCATTTGCCGAGCGCCCGGGCGGGGGTGTCCCGCAGTCGCTCCTCGGAGAGGACCACGCCGCGCTCGCCGTCCATCGCCGATTGCGTCAGGCTCAGTTCGCTGGCGACTTCGCGCAGCAGCATCAGGCCGGTATCCACCCGGTCGTCATCCGAGCCCGGCAGGTCAAGCTTGAAAAACGTCTGGTCGAACTGGGTGAAGGCGTTGCTGTCCGGTCCAAAAGCCAGGCCCTTGCGCTCGAGGATTTTCAGCATTTCACCTGGCGGCACATGGGTGCTGCCCTTGAAGGCCATATGCTCCAGGAAATGCGCCAGACCGCGCTGATCGTCGCGCTCCTGCAGCGAGCCGGCGCCGATTCGCAATCGCAGGGATGTCGCGCCCGGTGGCGTCGCATTGCGCATGATCGCGAAGCGCATGCCGTTGGGAAGGGCGCCGAAGCGGATATCCGAGTCCGCCGGAATGTCGCTCGTTGCCTGCGGCCATGCGCCGGAATTGGCCTGTGGCGCCGTCTGCGCCGCTGCGCCGCCCGCCACGAGCACGCAGCAAACGCGCAACACCGCCCCGAACGCGGCGATTTGTCCGCGACGGGCGACGAACTGGCGATGGATCATCTGGCCACCTTAACGCGACGATCGCCCGCCGTCACTTGACCTCGCCGTCGCATTGCGGTGCAACCCCTGCCAACTCACAAGAACGGTATGACGACATTGCAAACGTCCATCATTCCCATCGCCGAGGGCTTCGCGCCCGCGGTCCGCGCCGATTGGCTCGCCCTGGTCGAAAAGACGATCAAGGGCGCCGACGTTTCGACCCTGATCAGCCGGACCGCTGACGGACTGGCGATCGCGCCGCTCTATGCCGCTGACGACGCCGCCGCGCCGGCGGCCTTCACCCCCGCGCCGCGCGGCGGCGAGCGCGCCTGGGATGTGCGGGCGGTGGTGCGCGCCGCGTCTCCAGTCGAGGCCAATCGGCAGGCCTTGACCGCTCTGGCGGGCGGCGCGTCGTCGGTTTTGCTGGCTATCGATCCCACCGGCGCGCGCGGCGTCGCCCTGGGGTCGGCGGACGATCTGGCGGCGACGCTGAGCGGTGTTATGCTCGACCTTGCGCCGGTCGCGTTGGACGCCGGGTTTCTGGGATCGGCGTGCGCGGCCTGGCTGGGCGCGGCGGCCAAGGCCTCGCCGGCCGCGCCGCTCGCCTTCCATAGCGATCCGATTTCCGCGTTCGCGGCGGCGGGCGCGAGCCCTGGCCCGATCACGGCGCATGTCTTGGCCAGCGCCGACGTCCTGGCGCAACTGGCGCAGACCTATCCCAAGGCGTCGCTTTTTCTGGCCAGCGGCGCGGTCGTGCATGAGGCGGGGGGTTCGGCTGCCCTGGAGCTGGGCTTCGCCGCCGCCGCCGTCGTCGCCTACGCCAAGGCGCTGGTCGGCGCGGGAATGGACCGGCGCGACGCCTTTTCGCGCATTGTCGTGGGACTCAGCGTCGACCACGAACCCCTGACCACCGTCGCCAAGCTACGCGCAGCGCGGGTTTTGTGGCGGCGCATCACCTCGGCCTGCGACGCCGAGACGCCGGCGCGGATCGAAGCGCGATCTTCAAATCGCATGCTCACGCGCGCCGATTCCTGGTCAAATCTGGTGCGGCTGACCGCGTCTGGATTTGCAGCCGCGGTAGGCGGTGCTGACGCCGTCGCGCTGGGCTGCATCAGCGACGCCGCTGGCGAGCCGGGCGATCTGGCCCTGCGCATGGCCCGCAACGCCCAATTGATCCTGATGGAGGAGGCGCACGTCGGCGCCGTGATCGATCCGGCCGCCGGCGCGTGGAGCTTCGAGACCCTGACCGCCGATCTCGCTCACGCGGCCTGGGACGCCTTTACCGCCATCGAAGCGGCGGGGGGCGTCATCTCCGCTCTGACCAGCGGCATGATCGCGGACAAGGTTGCCGCTCAACGCGCCGCCCTGGCGGCGAGCGTGAGCGACGGACGGCGCAAGATCGTCGGCGTGACCGATTTCAAGAGCGCCGAACCGTCCGCCAAAATCGCCGCCCGCCAGGCGCATTCGGCGCACGGACCCGACATTTCCCAGCCCGGCGCAGACAGCGTCTGTCCCGCCCTCAAACCCGTGCGGCTTGAGGAGATGGCCCAGTGACCGGCTTCCCAGTGACCGGCTTTCCCGATTTCACCAAATTGGCGTTGGATACGGATGTTCGACAGCCGAAATTATCATCCGTAAACGGACCGACGCCGTGGCAAACTGCCGAAGGTATCGCGGTCAAGTTCGCATACGGCCCGGCCGACGTCGCCGACCTGGATTTTCTGAGCGGCTATCCCGGCCTCGCGCCGTTCGGGCGCGGTCCCTATCCGACCATGTATGTCACCAATCCGTGGACCATCCGCCAATACGCCGGGTTTTCCACCGCCGAGGATTCCAACGCCTTCTACCGCCGTAACCTCGCCGCCGGGCAGATGGGTCTGTCGGTGGCCTTCGATCTGGCGACCCACCGAGGCTATGATTCCGATCACCCGCGGGTGAAGGGCGATGTCGGCATGGCCGGGGTGGCCATCGACTCCATTCTGGACATGCGCACGCTTTTTTCCGGCATTCCGCTGGAGAAAATGAGTGTGTCGATGACCATGAACGGCGCGGTTCTGCCGATTCTGGCCCTCTACATCGTCGCCGGCGAGGAGCAGGGCGTGCCGCACGCCGCCCTGTCGGGCACGATCCAGAACGACGTGCTCAAAGAATTCATGGTGCGCAACACCTACATCTATCCGCCGGCGCCCTCGATGCGGATCATCTCCGACATCTTCGCCTACACCTCGACGCAGATGCCGAAGTTCAACTCGATCTCGATCTCCGGCTATCACATGCAGGAAGCGGGCGCGACGCAGCTTCACGAACTGGCGTTCACGATCGCGGATGGCGCGGAATATGTGAAATATGGGGTGGCCTCGGGCCTGGATATCGACAAGTTCGCCGGGCGCCTGAGCTTCTTCTTCGCGATCGGCATGAACTTCTTCATGGAAATTGCCAAGCTGCGCGCCGCGCGCGTGTTGTGGCACCGGGTGATGACGAAGCTGGGCGCGAAAGACGAGCGTTCCAAGATGCTGCGCACCCATTGCCAGACGTCGGGCGTCTCGCTGACCGAGCAGGATCCCTATAACAACGTGATCCGCACCACGATCGAGGCGATGGCGGCAATGCTGGGCGGCACCCAGTCGCTCCACACCAACGCGCTCGACGAAGCGATCGCGCTGCCCACCGACTTTTCCGCCCGGATCGCGCGCAACACGCAGATCGTGATCCAGGAAGAAACGGGCATGTGCAACGTGGTCGATCCGCTGGGCGGATCGTACTACATCGAAAGCCTGACCAGCGAACTGGTCGACCAGGCCTGGGCGATCATCGAGCGCGTCGAGGCCGAAGGCGGCATGGCCAAGGCGGTCGCCGCCGGCTGGCCCAAGGCGATGATCGAGGAAGCCTCGGCCGCGAGGCAGGCTCGGGTGGACCGGGGCGAGGACACGATCGTCGGCGTCAACAAGTACCGCCGCGCCGAGGAAGACCACCTCGAAACGATGGAAGTTGACAACCACGCGGTGCGCGAAGGGCAGATCGCCCGGCTCAAGGCCACCCGCGCCGCGCGGGATGAGGCGAAGTGCCGCGCCGCGCTGGCCGCGCTGACCGAGGGTGCGAAGGGTTCGGGCAATCTGCTCGAATTGGCGGTCGACGCCGCGCGCCACCGCGCGACGCTGGGCGAGATTTCGGATGCGATGGAAGTGGCGTTCAACCGCTATGCCACGCAGCCGGTGCCGGTGAAGGGCGTCTATGGCCCGGCTTATGCGGGCGACAGCCGTTACCAGCAGGTTGTCGATGGAGTGGAGGCGGTCAAGCGCCGGCTCGGCCGGAGCCCGCGCCTGCTCGTCGCCAAGATGGGGCAGGACGGGCACGATCGCGGCGCCAACGTGATCGCCAGCGCATTTGGCGACATGGGCTTCGACGTGACCAGCAGCCCGCTGTTCCAGACGCCCGAGGAAACCGTGGTGCTGGCGCTCGACAGCGGGGTGGACGCGATCGGCGCCAGCTCGCTCGCCGCCGGGCACAAGACGCTGATCCCCGAACTGATCCAGCGCCTGCGCGCCGCCGGGCGCAGCGACATCAAGGTCGTCGCGGGCGGCGTGATCCCGCCGCAGGACTACGATTTCCTGCGCGAAGCCGGGGTGCAGGGGATCTACGGGCCGGGCTCGAACGTGGTCGAATGCGCCGCCGATATGCTGAGGTTGTTGGGGCACAATATGCCGCCGGTGGGTGATGGGCTCGATGAGGCGGCGGAGTGAGGTGATACTCCCCAGCTCCTATTCCCCTTCCGTCGCCCAGGGCTTGACCCGGGGTTCGGCTGCTACTTGCGAGCAAGATATAGCCAAGCCCCGGGTCAAGCCCGGGGCGACGAGGAGTGTGGAGGCAATCGCGGGCTCACAACCTCGTCATGCTGAACT
>JANXUA010000125.1 GCA_025352085.1 Caulobacteraceae bacterium
GCACGAGATAGGCCTTCATGTTCCATCCACGTCAGTTGGATCTAAGCTGTTTGGTTACCAACTTATCGGCGTGTGCCGTTTGGGCAAGATGTCAGCAAACACACCCCCCTGCGCCAACGCGAACGTCTGGTCGCAGGTGATCTGGGCGGACATCCGCTTTCGGGTATAACAGCGGGCGTATGAGCCGATCCCGTCCATGAGCGAACACCACCGGGCCGTCCTGGGCGTGGGGCCGGGCGCCGGCGCCGATGAGATCCGGGCCGCCTATCGCAGCGCGGCCAAGCGGGCGCATCCGGACCGGGGCGGCTCGAGCGAGGCCTTCCAACGCGTGCGGACGGCGGCCGATGTCCTGCTCGCGCAGTTGGAGGCGGGCCACCCTGCCAATGCGGGCCGTCGCCGCGCCGCCGACGACCTCGCGAGCCGCAAAGGCCATTGGTGGGCCGTCAGCGCCGAGCTCCGGGACATCTGGGGCCTGACGGGCGATCCGGCCGTGGCGATCGCGCCGCAGAAGATCGGCCTTACGCCATTCGTCAATGATCTGCGCCTCAACCTGCCCGCCTATGACTGGCTGATCCGCAGCGTGGGGCCGCGCGGGGAAGGCTGGGATTTCCATAGCGCCGGCTCGGTGACCCGGATCTTCTTCCGAAGCGCGGACGACGCCAGCCTGTTCCAGATGCGATTTTTCTGAAGGTTCGCGGCGCCGTGAATAGACGACTGTGCCGTGGGCGTGAGCGAGGTCCCTTTCCCAACGCCCTTTGAAAATTGCTCCGCCTACTCCCGAAATCGTGATGCTGATATTCGCCGCCGGCGGCGTAGGCTTTAGGTCACGGGCGCGCTTGGCTCGACTGTGAGGAGACTTGGATGGAGACGACTCCGCCGGACCATTCACACCCCGGTCAAGCGGGCGGCTGACTTTAAGTTGCTCCGTTTTACCCGGCACAATTTGACCTGCCTGACGCTCGCAAGAGTGCAATGTGACGTACGTCACATCCAGCCATGCTCGATAAAAATCTGAAAGAAAGGGAAGGCTTCGGCCTTCCCTTTTTTTTTCAGGCCGGGCCTGCGCCGCCGCCTCGAATGAGAACCACTTGGAAGCCGGGCGCCTGCGCCCATGCCGTGTCGGCGGTCAGGGCGGGAAGGCCGCGCATCCGGGCCAGGCCCAGACAGGCGCGGTCGCCGAGCGACAGACCGATGGCGCGCGTCTCGGGTCGCAGTTCGCCGGTCATGGCGGCCTGATCGGCGTCGAAGTCGATCAGTTTGACGCCGGTGGCCTCGACGGCGGCGCGCGCCTCAGCGATCGGCATGCCCCGCTCCGTCAATTTGGCGACAACCTCGGCGAAGTTGACGGTTGACAGCAATGCCTCCGGCAGGGACGCGCGCACGGCTTCGGCGCCAGTCTCGGCGAACAGGAGCGCCAGGATCGCCGAACTATCCAGGACCGTTTCACTCACGGTTGGCGGCCGCTCGGCGGTCGGCGATCAGTTCGTCCACAAGGCCCGATCCCGTTGGGACGTATCGGGCGACCATGGCCTGGGCCTGGCGAATGGCCGCATCAAGGGGTTGCAGGACCACCGCGCCATCCACCAGTCGAGCCACGATTTCTCCGCCGTCACGCAATCCGATGGCGGCGCGCATGTTGGCGGGGATGACGAGGCGCCCGTTCGACGCGATCGTCAGATTAACCTGAGAGATTGCCATGTTGGTTTTCATGGGCATAATATCAAGATTGTGACATATTTCCTGAAAATGTCAATTAATCGCCTACCAGGCGTTACGTCATACCGCGCGAACGATCATCCAGACGCCCGCGGCGCCGATCAGGGCGCCTGAAATCCGTGGAATGAGCCGCCCGGTCGGGACGACCTTTTCCAGGAGTATGAGGATGGTCAGGCCGGCGATCCACAGTACGTTCATCACCCCGCCGACGAACAGCAGCGCCATCAGAGCGAAGCAGCAGCCCAGGCAATAGAGGCCGTGACTCAATCCGAGGCGGACCGCGCCGGCCGCGTCGCCGCGAAAGCCGCCGTGGGCCATCAGGAACGACAGCGGCGCCTGGCAGGCCTTGAGGCAGGATTGCTTGACCGGCGTCCATTGATACAGCCCTACGGCGACGAGCAGGGCGCCGCCGAGGATCCCGCCGGACGCCGCCATCGTCGGCGTGAGCAGGGCCATGGAGGTCAGCGCCCATTGAGCGCCGGTCGCCAGGACGCTGAAGGCGATCCACACCGCGAGATAGCCGGCGAAAAACCAGCCGGTCGCCGCGAACGGCGCCCCGCCTTCGACCGCCTTGCGGCCCACGGCGGCGTAAAGCAGCACCATCGGCGCCACGGACGGCGTCATCATGCCGACCATCATCACCGACCACATGATCAACATGGTCGCGACCGTGGCGGCCCCCCAGGGATGAATGGCCGGAGCAAGGGCGTCGGCCATGCCGTCCATGGCCATGCCGTTCATCGGCATGTCCGTCACCCCGACCGCGCCGGCCGGCGTCACCAGCGCGCCGAGCGAGAGCACATAGGTCCAGGCCAACAGGGTGACGACCGCCAGGGCGGCGACCACCACCGCGCGGTCCCGCTTCAGCAGGACGTCGAGTGCGCCGTCGACAATCCGGCTCAGTGAATAATGCCGTTCTGGTTCAGATGCAGTTCGGCGAACTGACCATAGGTGTCGCCGAACTCAAGCTGGATCGGCCCGCTCGTCTTTGACCAGCCGCGGCCCATTTCGGCGCGGGTGTACTCGAACCCGCCATCAAGCACGATGGCCCCGTTGAATTCGGCCCCGGTGACCGCATTGACGATCGGCTCGCCGCGCAGGTCGATATAGTCGGCGACCTTCAAGGTTGCGCGGCGCTTCTTCACATCGACCTCGAAGGCGATGTCGCTGAACACCGGGTCGTGGAACTTGCTCAGCGTGGAGGCGAACACGTTGAACATGGTCGCGCCCGGCGTGGTGTCCTGCCCGCTCAAAATGCGTAGCAGCGCGTCGCGCTGCGCGGCGTCGGCGCGCCGGTCGACAATCGCCAACGCCTGGCCATCCCCCAGATGGATCGGTCCGGGCCAGGCGTAGACGCCGGCGACGCGAAGGCCGTCGAGCTTAACATCGCCGTGGAACCCGGTGTCGATCTGAACGCCGACCACGGCGGTGCAGTTGCCATGGGTCGGCAAGGCGTTGAACTGGCAGGGGCAGCCGTAGGCGCAATTGCAATTGGCGAACTCACGGGCGTGAATAGCCCACTCGACATCTGACATCACCGTTCTCCTTCAAGAAGATCGCGCCCGCGTCCTCCCGAGCGCAAGTATCGACCGACGTAATCATGGTCGGCGAATATTGGCAAGCCCGTGGCGGCGGCGTTGCGATTCTGACACAAACGCGAAACTCAGGCGCCGTCCGCCGCGTCTTCGGGATCATCTCCCGGCCCCGGCTCATAGGCCAACAGATCGCCCGGCTGGCAGGCGAGTTCGCGGCACAGGGCGGCGAGGGTGGAGAACCGAATGGCGCGGGCCTTGCCGGTCTTGAGGATGGAGAGGTTGGCGACGGTGACGCCGACGCGGTCGGCCAGCTCGGTGAGCGACATGCGGCGGGCCATCAGCAGGCGGTCAAGGCGGATGCGGATGGCCATGGCTAGATCGTCAGCTCCGCCTCGCCGCGCAGGCGTGCGCCTTCGCGAAACACTTCGGCCAGGACCACGATGGCGAGGACGGCGAACCAGGCGGTCAGGCTAACTCCGCCGCCGCTCATCAGCCGCGCCGGGACGTGGCCGCGCGCCGCCAGGTGAATGAGGGCGCCCGCGAAATAGCGCCATACCTCCAGCGACGCCAGGGCGACGCCGATGACACGCAGGCGCCGGGCGTTGTCCGGGTGAAACGGGTCGCCGCCGATCAGGGTCTGGAAAATCCGCCGCAGACGCTCGACAATGATGATTGCGCCGGCGACATAGACGCCGCCGCCGAGCACGACCGCCGCCGCCACCGGCGCCACCCACGGACTGGTCAGGCTCATGCCGTCGAAGGCGACCCCCGCCAGCAGCGCCGGCCTGACGCTTAAGAGCAGGATCGCCACGATCGCGATGATCGCGCCGCACACGGCGAGCCACAGCACGACGTGAATCACATCCAGAACGATCTTGAGCAGGCTCGACACCGAACCGGGTCCCAGGGTGCGCACTCGTCCTCCTTCATCCCGATCGATCGCCGCGATGGCGGACCCATACAGCGAAAACGCCGCCCGGAGTTTCCTCCGGACGGCGTTCAGGATGCCCTGAGCGGGCGTCAAGTTCAACGGATGTACGGCTGAACCAGCATGCCGATCGCGATGAGCGGCAGACTGCCCAGGACGATCAGGTTGAACAGTCCGGGCGCCACCTTGTCGAAGGCGCGGACGATGTCTTGGTTGGTCATTGGTAGGACCCCTTTCATTGTGCGTTGCAATACGAAACGCGGCGGAAGCCAGCCCGTCAAAGCGCTTTCCTGCCCGTTTCGTAAGTTATCAGTAATCACTTAGCGTGCGATCGTCAAGAAAATTATCGTTTATCAATATTAAAATATTGCAATGCACAAATTTGGCGGCGCCGTGGGAAGGTATTATGGTGGCCTCATGAGCCTTCGCCTCGATCCCGGAACCCGGCTGGTCGCCGCCACCCACAACGCCGGCAAGGCCCGCGAACTGGCGGCCCTGCTGGATGGCCGGTTTGAGATCGTCACCGCCGCCGATCTGGGTCTGGCCGAGCCGGACGAACCGGAAACCACTTTCGTCGGCAACGCCGTCGTCAAGGCGCGCGCGGCGGCGGACGCCAGCGGACTTGTCGCCGTCGCCGACGATTCGGGCCTGTGCGTCGCGGCTCTGGATGGCGCGCCGGGCGTGCATTCGGCTCGGTGGTCGGGGCCGAACCGCGATTTCGCCCACGCCATGGCCCTGGTCGAGCAACGCCTGGACGAGGCCGAAAACGACGACCGCGCCGCCTGGTTCGTCTGCGCCCTCGCCGTCGCCTGGCCGCACGGGCCGGTGGTCGTCGTCGAGGGCTGCGTCGACGGGACCCTGACCTTCCCGGCGCGCGGGACGCTGGGGTTCGGCTATGACCCGATCTTCACGCCGGCCGGCGGCGATCAGACTTTCGGCGAAATGGCGCCCGGCGCCAAGGACGCCATCAGCCACCGCGCCCGCGCCTTCGCCAAACTTAAAGCCGCCCTGTTTTGACGCAACGAGCGGCGCCCGGCTTCGGCGTTTACGTGCACTGGCCCTATTGCGCGCGCATCTGCCCGTATTGCGATTTCAACGTAGTGCGCGACCGCGGGCGGACCGCCGAGAAGGCGGACCTCGCCCGGGCGATCATCGCCGATCTTACCGCGACGGCGGCGGTCACCGGCCCTCGCGCCCTGACCTCGATCTTCTTCGGCGGGGGCACGCCGTCCTTGATGGATCCGGCGGCCACGGCGCGCATCATCGACGTCGCCCGCGACCTGTGGGCCCCGGCCGACGATCTGGAGGTCACGCTGGAGGCCAATCCCACCGACGCCGAGGCGGCCCGGTTCGACGCCTTCGCCGCCGCAGGGGTGAACCGACTGTCGCTCGGGGTGCAGTCGCTGGACGATGCGGCCCTCGTCGCGCTTGGCCGCAATCATGACGCCCGCGCCGCGCGGGACGCGATCGCGCAGGCGCAGCGGGCGTTCGCCCGGGTCTCGATCGACCTGATCTACGCCCGGCCGGGGCAGGACCTGGACGGCTGGGCCCAGGAATTGCGCGCGGTCGCGGCGATGGGCGCGGAGCACATCTCCGCCTATCAACTGACCATTGAGGACGGCACGGCGTTTGATCGCGCGGTGCGGCGCGGGACCCTCACGCCGCTGGCCGCCGACCCGGCCGCCGACGCTTATGACATCACCCAAAAGGTGCTCGAAGACGCCGGGTTCGAAGCCTACGAGGTTTCGAACCACGCGCGGAGTGTCGCCGCCCGCTCGCGGCACAACCTCACCTATTGGCGGGGCGGAGACTATGCCGGCGTCGGTCCCGGCGCGCACGGCCGACTGACGGTGGCCGGCGAGCGCCGCGCCACCCTGACCCCGCGCGGTGTCGCCGACTATCTGGGCGCCATCGGATGCCTTGGCGAACCGATGTCGCCGCGCGAGGCGGCGATCGAGCGCCTGCTGATGGGTCTTCGCACCGTCGAGGGCGTCGCCTGGTCCGACCTGGCTCCGTTAGGCATTCCCGATGCGAAAATCGTCGATCTGGAAGGCTTTGTTGCGCTCGGCGATGGACGCCTGACGGTCACGCGCCGGGGTCGCCCCGTGCTCGATCACCTGGTCGGCGAACTGGCGACGTGCGGCGCGCGCGTTTGATAAGGCGAGGCGGTGTCTTTGCGCACCAGGTTGATGGTCGATCCGGCCAGGCCCGCCAGCACGAACTGCACCGCCATGGCGCACAGGATCAGGCCCAGCACGCGCACCACGATGACCATGCCGATCTTGCCGAGCACGCGGGAAATCACGCTGGTCATCCAGAACGCGGCGATGATCAGCACGCAGTTGGCGGCGATGACGGCCAGACCGATGAACGGCCCGGCCGCGCCGAACTGCCGGCCCTCCTCGGCATAGATCACTGCCGTGGAGATCGCGCCCGGCCCGATCAGCAGCGGGATGCCGAACGGCACGATCAAGTTCTCGAACCGCTTGCGCGCATAGGCGCGGCTGGAGAGTTCCAGGGCGGCCTCGTCGGCGCCGGCGAACGAATGCGAGAGATCGCCGCGCGACATGTCCAGCCCCAACAGCAGCAGGAGGATGCCGCCGGCGATGCGGAAGGCCGGCATGGAAATGCCGAAGAACTGCAGCAGGCCCAGGCCGGTGATGTAGAAAAAGCCCAGGAAAACAAAGGCGAACAGCGCGATATAGACCGCCGTCAGGCGCCGCCCGCCCGGTTGCGCGCCCTGGGTCGCGGCGGCGTACAGCGGCACATTGCCGACCGGATCGATCAGGGCGAACAGGGCGACGAAGAAATTAACGGCGAAGGCGAACGAAGTCATCGCCTAAGACTTAACGCGTTTGTCTCAGAAGTCGACGGCGATGCCCTTGCGCTCCCAGTCGCCGAACCGGGTCGGCTCGGGGCCGGCGGGACCCCCACGTTCGCGTGTCGCCACCGACAAGGCCGCTTCGACGGCGTGGCGGGCGGCGGCCTCCTCCAGCGCGCGCCTCGCGGCGGGCGACAACGGCTTATCCGGTACGGCGTTGGGCGGCGGATCGGGCTCCATGGCGGTGATTTAGCCGCTCGCGCCCGCGCCGCCAAGGGTGCGCGCTCTTGCCGAACCAGGTTTAAGCGGGCAGGGACGCGTCCGTGAACGCCGCCGCCGATCCCGCCCTGCTCGCCAGAGCCGCCGCGCTGAAAATGCTCGGCGCCGCCCTGAGCGGGCGCGGCGGTCTGGACGAGGCCCTGAGCGCCGGGCCGGGCGGGCGGCTCACGCCGGTCGACCGCGCCTTCGCCCGCGCCCTGGTGATGGCGACTCTGCGCCGATTGGGTCCCATCGATCGGGCGCTCGATCCGCGCCTCAAGCGCGAACCGCCGGGGCAGATCCGCGATCTGCTGCGGCTGGGCCTGGCGCAGATCTACTATCTCGACGTCCCCGATTTCGCGGCGGTCGACACTACCGTCGCCCAGGCGCCCGAGCGCCTGCGCGGCCTCGTCAACGCCGTCCTGCGCGGCCAGCTGCGCGATGGGCCGCCGCCCGACGATCCGGAGCATCTCGCGCCGGCCTGGCTGTTCGCCCGTTGGCGGGCGGCCTGGGGCGAGGCGAACGCCTGCGCCATCGCCGCCCAGATCGCGCAGGAGCCCGCCGCCGATCTGACGCCGCGCCGCGCCCTCGACCCGGCGATCGTCGCCGAACTGGAGGCGCAAGCCCTGCCCGGCGGATCCCTGCGCACCCGAAAGCGCGGCGATATCGCCGCGTGGCCGGGCTTCACCACCGGCGACTGGTGGGTGCAGGACGCCGCCGCCGCCCTGCCGGCCCGTCTGCTGGCCGTCGAGCCCAACGAATCGGTGCTCGACATGTGCGCGGCGCCCGGCGGCAAGACCTTTCAGCTCGCCGCCGCCGGCGCGGTGGTCACGGCGCTCGATCGCTCGGCGTCGCGCCTGCGCCGGGTGGACGATGGCCTCAAACGCCTGGGCCTGACCGCCGAGGTTCTCACCGCCGACGCCGCCGATTGGGGGGACGAGCGCCAATTCGACGCCGTGCTGCTGGACGCGCCGTGCTCGGCGACCGGAACCTTCCGGCGTCATCCCGACGTGCTGTGGAACGCCAGGCCGGGCGACATCGCCGCCCTGGCCGCCGTGCAGAGCGCCTTGCTGGCCGCCGCCGCACGGCGCGTGAAGCCGGGCGGGCGCCTCGTCTACAGCGTCTGCTCGCTGGAGCCGGAAGAGGGCGAGGCGCAGGCGCGCGGCTTCCTCGCCGCCCATCCGGCGTTCATACTCGAGCCAATGTCGCCGGGCAAAGCCGGCGCGCCGGCCGCCAGTCTCGCGCCCGATGGCTGGCTGCGCATCCTGCCGCATCATGCCGAAGGAGGCCTCGACGGCTTTTTCATCGCCCGTTTTCGCCGTGTGAACGATTGACGCGGACGTCCGGCGCCCTAAACGCAGAACCATGACCGTGCGCCCACCGATCATCGCCCCGTCGATCCTGTCCGCCGACTTCGCCCGCCTGGGCGAGGAGGTCCGCGCCGTCGCCGCCGCCGGCGCCGACTGGATCCATGTCGACGTGATGGACGGCCATTTCGTGCCCAACATCACCATCGGCCCGCAGGTGGTCAAAGCCCTGCGTCCGCTGACCACCCTTCCCTTCGACGTGCATTTGATGATCGCGCCGGCCGACCCGTATCTGGAGGCGTTTCGCGACGCCGGCGCCGACCACATTCTGGTCCATCCCGAGGCCGGGCCGCATCTCAACCGCACGCTGACGCAGATTCGCAAGTTGGGCGCCAAGGCCGGGGTGGTGTTCGACCCCTCGACGCCGGTCGAAGCCATCGAGTGGATGATGGACGACGTCGACGTCATTCTGGTGATGACCATCAATCCGGGCTTCGGCGGCCAGAGCTTCATGCCCTCGCAGCTGGCCAAGATCCGCAAGCTGCGCGCGATAATCGACGCCACCGGGCGCGATATTCCGCTGGAGGCGGATGGCGGCGTGAACGCCGAGACCGCGCGCCTGTGTGTCGAGGCCGGCGCCACGGCTCTGGTCGCCGGCACGGCGGTGTTCAAGGACGGCCCGGCGGGCTACGTGGCCAACATCGCCGCGCTCAAGGGCGCTTAGGCTCGTCGCGACAAGGCCAGGCCCGCGCCAAAGGCGATGAACACGCCGCCGGTCAGGCGACCCATCGTTTTGACGGCTTTCGGGCGAGCGAGGAAAGCGCGCAGAGGCGCGGTGGCGCTGATCAAAAACGCAAACCATACGAGGCCGAGCACCACATGGATGCAGGCCAGTAGAAACGAATAGCCGCCGACGCTGACGCCGACCGGCGTGAACTGCGGCAGGAAGGTCACGTAGAACACCCCGACCTTTGGGTTGAGGAGGTTGGTGAACAGGCCGCGCCGCAAGGAGGTCAGCGCCCCGCCGCTCGCTGACGCGCCGCCCGCCTCGATCACGAACCGCTCGCGCGGCTTCCACATCAGACGAACGCCCAGATAGACCAGATAGGCCGCGCCGACCCATTTCAGCGCCGTGTAGGCGCCCTGCGACGCGGTCAGCAGGGCGCCCAGGCCCAGCGCCACTGCCGCGCCCCACACCAGACAGCCCATGCCAATGCCGATCGCCGCGAACGCCGCGGGCCTGCGCCCCTCCACCGCCGCCGCGCGCAGCACCATGGCCGTATCCACCCCCGGCGTGATCGTGAGCAGGCCCGCGGCGGCGAGAAAGGCGATCAGGGATTGGGCGATGGTCATGATTTGAGGTTTATTCCATCCATCCGTCCGGCGACAGACACTGCGGGTCTTGTCCGCCGGACGCGGCGTTGCGGATTTTGTATGAATGCAATCTGACCGGAAAATTCAGTCATGATTCATTCGTCGGTGAGCAGGGTGCCGCTCGTTTCGAAAACCAACAGAAAGAAAGTGATTCCATGTTTGCCAAAGCCGTCACCACCGCCGCCCTCGCGGCCACCATCATCACCGGCCTTTCCGTGCCCGCGCAGGCGCACAGCCGGCGTCATCATGATCGCCGCTATGAGCAGCGCGCCGATTATGCCCCGCGCAATTGCCACAGCAACGGCACCACCGGCCTGATCGTCGGCGGCGTCGCCGGCGGCCTGGCCGGCAATCAGATTGCCGGTCACGGCAATCGCACGGTCGGCACCGTCGTGGGCGCGGGCGGCGGCGCCCTGCTCGGCCGCGCCATTGACCGCCACCACTCGCGCTGCTGATCGCCGCCGCCGATCGACCCTCCACTCCGGTCGCTTTGCAACCCGCCCTCCCCGTCACGGGGAGGGCGGTAACGCGATGTCGTCTTCGCGCCCGTTGACTCCCGACCCCCTTCACCTATTTTCCGCAGCACCTCACGTGACTGGCGATCAAGGTGGCTTACCACCGGGGAGCGTGAGGGTCTGACGCATCGTCTTGCCGCACGCCTGGGCGCTCATCCTCGACTTAGGAGACCGCCATGTCCGCGCCCGCTTTTCCGCCCGCCCCTGACCTTGCGCCCGTGCGCCGGGCGCTGATTTCGGTCTCCGACAAGACCGGCCTGATTGAGGCGGCGCGCGCCCTCACCGAGCTTGGCGTCGAGCTGATCTCCACCGGCGGCACGCGCGCGGCGATCGCCGCGGCGGGGTTGGCGGTCAAGGACGTCGCCGACATCACCGGCTATCCCGAAATGATGGACGGGCGGGTCAAGACCCTGCATCCGGCGGTGCATGGCGCTCTCTTGGGTGTGCGCGCCGCGCCCGACCACGCCGCCGCCATGGCGCGGCACGACATTGTCGGCATCGATCTTCTGTATGTGAATCTCTATCCGTTCGAAGCCACCGTAGCCGCCGGCGGCGATTTCGACGCCTGCGTGGAGAATATCGACATCGGTGGACCGGCGATGATCCGCTCGGGCGCCAAGAACCACCCGTATGTCGCGGTGTGCACGGCGCCGGAGGATTTGGCGCAGGTTCTGGAGGCGCTGAAAGCCCACGGCGCGACTAATCTGGCCCTGCGGCGACGCCTCGCCGCCCGCGCCTTCGCCCGCACCGCAGCCTACGACGGCGCCATCGCCGCCTGGTTCTCGGGCCAGGAGGGTGAGACCTGGCCGGCGCGCAAACAGATCGCCGGAGTCCTCAAACAAGCCATGCGCTATGGCGAAAACCCGCACCAGGCCGCCGCTCTCTACACCTTCCCCAATCCGCGCTCCGGCGTCGCCACCGCCCGGCAGATCCAGGGCAAAACGCTGGGTTTCAATAATATCAACGACACCGACGCGGCGGTCGAACTGGTCGCCGAATTCGATCCGGCCGTCAGCGCGGCGGTGGCGATCATCAAGCACGCCAATCCCTGCGGCGTGGCCCTGGGCGAGAGCCTTGAGGACGCCTATCTGCGCGCGCTGCAATGCGACCCGGTGTCGGCGTTCGGCGGCATTGTCGCGGTCAACCGGCGCCTGGACGCGGCGGCGGCGGCGCAGATGGTCAAGATCTTCACCGAAGTGGTCATTGCGCCGGAGGCCGACGACGACGCCATCGCCCTGTTCGCGGCTAAAAAGAACCTGCGCCTGCTGCTCACCGGCGCCCTGCCCGATCCAGCGGCGCCCGGCGAGGTGTTCAAATCCGTCGCCGGGGGCTTTCTGGTCCAGGCGCGCGACACCTCATCGATCACGGCGGCCGACCTCAGGATCGTCACCAAACGCCAACCGACAGACGCGGAAATCCGCGACATGCTGTTCGCCTTCACCGTCGCCAAGCATGTCAAGTCCAACGCCATCGTCTTCGCCAAGGACGGCCAGACCGCCGGCATTGGCGCCGGCCAGATGAACCGCCGTGACTCCGCCCGCATCGCCGCCTTGCGGGCCGGCGAAGCGGCGGAGGCGGCGGGTCTGCCGCACTCCCTGGCGCAGGGATCAGCCTGCGCATCCGACGCCTTCTTCCCCTTCGCCGACGGCCTGATCCAGGCGGTCGAGGCCGGCGCGAGCGCGGTAATCCAGCCGGGCGGCTCGATCCGCGACGACGAGGTGATCGCCGCGGCGGACGCGGCCGGCATAGCCATGGCGTTCACGGGGGTTAGGGTATTTCGGCACTAGGCGATCGCGGCGGGCTCTGTCTTCAAGCCGGGGGAACCCTGCTCGTCCATCCGCGTTGCTACTAGACCAGCAGCGCGGGGGTGTCGCAGAAGCGAGCGTCTCCCCCGCTTGCGCACCGCGTCTCAAGGCCCGGTCCGGGCGTCGTCTTGCACCCGCCCAACGCGTCTTGATCGTCCCTGTGTACGTGGGAAAGCCGCTCCGATCCAAGGAGCTTGACTATGAAAACCCGCCTGTCTTTGCTTGCCGTCGGCGCGATGCTGATCGTTCCTGCCACCGCCCCGGCCGCCGGTCGCGTCGGTGGCGCGGCCCCGGGACAAGGCCTAACGATGCAACCGCCACTTAGCCCGTGGCGGCCCGCGGCGGCCCTGACGCCAACCACGACCCGCGGGCCGACCTCGACCGGTCAGCCGAATCAAAGCTGCGGCAGCGCCTCGGCGCCCGAAACGCCCGGCAATGCGGCGTCGGCGCCCGGATCTGCGTTCAACCCCGCCGGACACGCCGGAACGGTCTATGCTGGCCAGCAGCCGCAGAATTCGCGCAACACCGCCTCGGTGTCGCAATACGACGTCGCCTGTTCGCATCAACCGTAAAGCGTCATCTTAACGCCCGGCCCCGCGGGGCGTGATCGCGGCGACCAGGCGCTGGACGTCGGCGGCCGAGAAGTTTCCGGTGAGATCGATGTTGGCGTAGAGGTTTGCCCGCACGTCCGCGACCGAAAGCACCGTGCGACCGTCGAGCACCAGGGCGATCCGCCGACCGGAAATGGCGCTGTCGCTGTTGACCCGGTTTACGGCCGCATCGCTGAGGCGAATGCGGAACACCGGCCGACTCTGCTCATCGAGCCCGCCATTGAACTGTTCGATATCTCCGGGCAGGGTCAGATCGCGCTCGACGGGGTAGGTTTTGGCCGGATCGCCATAGGCTCGCAGGAGCGCGCCGACCGCCTTGGCCGGATCGTCGGCGATCAGGGCCAGTTCGAGGCGGCTGGTGTTGGCGGCGCCGGCGGTCGATGGGGTCAGATAAAAGCCCTGACCGCCGATGGATTCATAGGCGCTCGGCTCCTGCCGACCGCCGGACGCCGTCAGCACATCCTCATGCACCTCCCCGAACAGCACCCGCACATCGACTCCGGTCTCGGTCAGATGCCGCGCCAGGGCGATGGCGTAGGGCGAATTGTCGCCGGTTCCGTTGGCCGCCGTGGTCCCCTCGCGGGCGGCGTAGGCGATCAGCATGCCGCTTTGCGCGACTGGACGGGCGAGGCCGACGCTGATGTCCTTCTGACTGTTGGAGCGGCGCATGGCGTCGAAGAACGGATTGTTGCGGCAGGCGTCGAGCACCACCACCTTCAGCCGTCGGGCGCGGCCGACCGCGGTCATGACCAGGTCGAGCGGCACCGCCTCGAACTGGATCGCCGTGTCATCCTCCAGAACGGCGTCGATCGGGATCAGATAATTGGTCCCGCCGATCTCCATGCCATGGCCGGAGAAATAGACGACGGCGGTGTCGGCGCCGGCGGAGTCCCGCGCAAAGGCTTTAAGTGCGTTTTCCAGGTCGTCACGGCCAAGGTCGGTTTTGCTGATCACCGTGAAGCCGACCGACTGCAACGCTTGCGCGATCAAGGCCGCGTCGTGCGCGGGATTGGAGAGTTTGCCGCCGTGGGCGTAGTTGGCGTTGCCGATCACCAGGGCCATGCGGGTTTCCGCGGCCAACGGCGCGGCGGCCGCCATGACCAGCGCCAATGCGCCCGCGAAAATCGCCGCCAGCCGCCCCACCCCGATGGTCTCCCCGTTTGCGGCCATGTCCCACGCGCGTCGGACAAGGCGACGATAGCATAACGGGCCCGCGGCCCCAAAGGCGCACGCCCGGTCCTAACCCTCCCCGGGCGCGCGGGTGGTCAGCGACAGGGCGTGCACCGCTCCGGCCAGTTCGTCGGCCAGCAGACCATAAACCAGGCGCTGACGTTGGACGCGGTTCAGTCCCGAGAAGGCGGCGGAGGTGACGGTGACGTTGAAATGGCTCTCACCGGCGGCGTTCGCGCCGGCGTGGCCGGCATGGCGGGCCGAGTCGTCGACCACCTGCAAATCGGTCGGCGAGAGGCCCGACATGAGCTTGAATTCCAGGGATTTCGCTATCGCGCCCACGCGCACTCCGTAAGATTGTTGGTTGTCAATTCTTGAACTGTCATAGCGCGTGATCATACTGAGAGCCATGACGACGACTTTTAAGTACCGTCCGCGCTTCAAGGACATCCGGGTCAAGCCGCCCAGACCGCCGGAGGAGGCGGCCGCGGCCGAGGACGTCAACGCGCTCAAGCCCGGCGAACGGGCCTGCGACCATCAGGGCTGCACCATGCCGGCGGCGACGCGGGCGCCCAAGTCGCGCGACTTGTTGTCGGACCACTACTGGTTCTGCCAGGCGCACGCGGCGGAATACAACCGATCGTGGAACTTCTTCGCCGGCATGAGCGAGGGCGAGGTGCAGGCGCGCATGGCCGACGAACTGGTCACCGGCGGGCGCCCCACCTGGTCGATCAAATCGGGCGGGCGCAACCGCGAGGCGGCGACCCTGCGCGGCGTGTATCGCGACCCCTTCGGCATCTTCGGCGACGTCAAGGTGCGCGACGGCGAGGACCGCGCCGCTTTTGACCGGCGCCTGGGCAAGCTGGAGCGCAGCGCCCTGGTCGATCTGGATCTGGATATGGCGGCGGACAGCGCAGCGATTCGGGTGCGCTATATCGAGCTGGTCAAACGCTGCCACCCCGACGCCAACGGCGGCGACCGTTCGGCGGAGCACAAGCTGCAACGGGTGATCAAGGCCTACAAGACGCTGCAAAAGGCCAAGCTGGTTTAGGAATCCCACCCCGCGATTTTGGTCGCACGGTGGGATGGCGCGACGATTCTACTTCGGCGCAGCGGCCGGCGTCGCCGGGGCGGATGGCGCCGTGGGGGCCGCCGGCGCGGCCGGAGTTGCGCTCGAGTCGGCCGGTTTGGCGCCCATCGGGTCGGTCGGCGGCGCAGCGGGGTCGGCCGCGGTTGCCGGCGCGCTGGCCGTGGTGTCCGCGTTGGGCGTCGCGGGAGGCGCTTTGACGTGCTTGGCCGAAGCGGCGCCGGCGATCATCGCGCCCGCGGCGATGCCGAGCAAAAGGACTCTTACATTCATCTTGCATTCCCTGAGTTGCGGGCCGCGGTACATGACGGCCCACATTCAGAACGGTCAGCCGCGCCCGTTCGTTGCAGCGAATGCAGAAAAGTGATCTTGACAATATGATATAAAGAAATCTTTATGTCTTTATGTCGATGACGTCCGATCAGGCTGTCGAAGTGCTGCGCGCGGCGGGTGAGCCGACGCGTCTGCGCATATTGGCCCTGCTCGCGCGCGAGGAGCTGGCGGTGCTGGAGCTGACCCGCATTCTGGGTCAAAGCCAGCCGCGCGTGTCGCGTCACCTCAAATTGCTGGCCGACGCCGGTTTGGTGGAGCGGTTTCCCGACGGCGCCTGGGTGTTTTACCGTCTGGCCGGCGCCGGGCCGGCGCGGGCAGTGGTCGATCAAGCCCTGGCTCTGATCTCGCCCACCGACGCCACCTTGCTGCGCGACGCCGAACGGCTGGTCGGCGTCAGCGCCGAACGGGCCGGCGAGGCGGCGACCTATTTCGCCGACAACGCCGAGCGCTGGGATGAAATTCGCTCGCTCTACACATCCGAAATCGCCGTCGAGGCGACGATTTTGGCGGCCATCGGCGATGGACCGATCGAGCGGCTGGTGGATCTGGGTTCGGGCACGGGGCGCATGCTCACCCTTCTGGGCGCGCGGGCGCGGCGCGCGGTCGGCCTGGACCTTTCGCGACAGATGCTGAATCTGGCGCGCGGCAATGTCGCCTCAGCCGGCCTTGCCGCCTGCGAGCTGCGGCACGGCAACATACTGGGCACCGGCCTGGCGGATGGCGAGGCCGATCTGGTCGTGGTGCATCAGGTGCTGCATTATCTGGGCGAGCCGGCGGCGGCGGTGGCCGAGGCGGCGCGACTGGTGGCGCCCGGCGGGCGGCTGCTGATCGTCGATTTCGCGCCGCACGGCCTGGAATTCCTGCGCACCGAGCATCAACATCGGCGCCTCGGCTTTTTTGACGATGAAATGGACCGCTGGCTTTCCGCAGCCGGCCTCAACCCCACTCTTGCCGCCACCTTGCCGCCGCCGGCTTCCGGCGGCCTGACGGTCAAGATCTGGAGCGCGGCGCGCGGCGCCGATCGCATCCGGCGCATCGCATGAACGCCCCCTTAACTCTCGCGCCCTCGGCGCTCGGACCGATCGCGCGCGCCGGGGGGCGCGATACCCGCCGACTGAAGGTTTCCTTCGAGTTTTCGCCGCCCAAGTCGCCGGAAGCCGAGGAAAACCTGTGGCTGGCGATCCGCCGTCTCGAGCCGCTGAACCCGGAGTTCGTCTCGGTTACTTACGGCGCGGGCGGATCAACGCGCGAGCGGACGCACCGCACGGTGCTGCGCATGCTGAAGGAAACCACCCTTTCGCCCGCCGCGCACCTGACCTGTGTCGACGCCTCCCGCGCCGAGGTCGACGCGGTGGTCCAGGATTATTGGGACGCCGGCATCCGCCACATCGTCGCCCTGCGTGGCGATCCGCCCGGCCAGTTCGGCGGCGCCTATCAGCCGCGCGCGGACGGCTACGCCAACGCCACCGAGCTTGCCCGCGGCATCGCCAGGATCGCCCCGTTCGAGGTTTCCGTGGGTCTATACCCGCAGATTCACCCCGAAAGCCCATCGACGGCCCACGACATCGACGTCCTCAAGGCGAAGATCGATGCGGGCGCCACGCGGGCGATCACCCAGTTCTTCTTCGATATCGACGGCTTCCTGAAGTTCGTCGATCAGGTGCGCAAGGCCGGCGTCACCATCCCGATTTCGCCGGGAATCATGCCGGTCTCCAACTTCAAGGGCCTGCGAAAAATGGCCGAGGCCAGCCGCATTTCCGTGCCCGAATGGCTGGGCAATTTGTTCGATGGTCTCGAAGGCGACGCCGACACCCGGCGTCTGATCGCCTGCTCGGTGGCCGCCGAAATGTGCGCTCGCCTCGAGGAGGAGGGCTTTGACGATTTTCACTTCTACACGTTGAACCGGGCCGACCTGGTCTACGCCATCTGCCGGGTGCTGGGCGTGCGCGAGGCGGCGTCGTGACCGGGCGAGTTGCGCGGATCGCCGCCCTGTACGCCGCCGCGCGCGAGCGCATACTGGTGCTTGACGGCTCATGGGGCGTGATGATCCAGGGCAAGCACCTGAGCGAAGCCGACTTTCGCGGCGAGCGGTTCGCCGGGCACGACGTTCCCCTGAAGGGCGACAACGATCTGTTGTGCCTGACCCGCCCCGACATCGTCACCGACTTGCACGACGCCTACTTTGCGGCCGGCGCGGACATTGCCGAGACCAACACCTTCAACGCCACCGCGATCAGCCAGTCCGACTATGGGTTGGAGGCCGCCGCGCCGGACATCAACACCGCCGCCGCCGCCCTGGCGCGGGAAAGCGCCGATCGCTGGACGGCGAAGACGCCGGACAAGCCCCGCTTTGTCGCCGGCGCCATTGGCCCGTTGAGCCGCACCCTCTCGATGTCGTCCGACGTCAATGATCCGGGCGCCCGGCAGGTGACCTTTGACGCGGTCTACGACGCCTACCGCGATCAGGCCCGCGCCCTGCATCTGGGCGGCGTCGACCTCTTCCTCGTCGAAACCATCTTCGACACCCTCAACGCCAAGGCGGCGATCAAGGCGATTCTCGACCTTGAGGACGAGGGCCTGGAGCGCCTGCCGATGTGGATTTCCGGCACCATCACCGACAGGTCCGGGCGCACCCTGTCCGGCCAGACGGTCGAGGCGTTCTGGCATTCGATCCGCCACGCCCGCCCGTTCGCGGTCGGCTTCAACTGCGCGCTCGGCGCCGACCTGATGCGCCCGCACGTGGCGGAGCTGGCCCGCATCGCCGACACCCTGGTCGCCGCCTATCCCAACGCCGGCCTGCCCAACGCCTTTGGCGAGTACGATGAGGAAGCCCATCAGACCGCCGCCCGCCTCGAAGAGTGGGCGCAAAGCGGTCTGGTCAACATCCTCGGCGGCTGCTGCGGCACGACACCCGACCACATCGCCGCCATCGCCAGAGCCGTCGCCGGCAAGACGCCGCGCATCGTCCCCTCGCGTCCGCCGGCCATGCGGCTTTCCGGCCTGGAAGCCTTCGAGCTGGCATGAGACCTGTCTTCGTCAACATCGGCGAGCGCACCAATGTCACCGGCTCGGCGCGCTTTCGCAAACTGATCAGCGACGGCGACTACCCCGCCGCCCTGTCGGTGGCGCGCGACCAGGTGGAGGCAGGCGCGCAGGTGATTGACGTCAACATGGACGAGGGCCTCCTCGACAGCGTCCAAGCCATGACCACCTTTTTGAACCTCATCGCCGCCGAGCCGGACATCGCCCGCGTGCCGGTGATGATCGATTCGTCGAAATGGGAGGTGATCGAGGCGGGCCTCAAGTGCGTGCAGGGCAAGGCGATCGTCAATTCGATCAGCCTTAAGGAAGGCGAAGAGAAATTCCTCGAACAGGCGACCGCCTGTCTGCGCTACGGCGCGGCCGTTGTGGTGATGGCCTTCGATACGAAAGGCCAGGCCGACACCCGTAACCGTAAGGTGGAGATCTGCGCGCGCGCCTATCAACTCCTGACCGAAAAGATCGGTTTTCCGCCGGAAGACATAATCTTCGATCCGAACATCTTCGCCATCGCGACGGGGATCGAGGAGCACGATAATTACGGCGTCGACTTCATCGAGGCGACCCGCGCGATCAAGCAGCAACTGCCTCATGCGCGGGTATCCGGCGGCGTTTCCAACGTCTCGTTCAGCTTCCGCGGCAATGAGCCGGTGCGGCGGGCCATGCACAGCGTGTTCCTGTACCACGCCATCGCCGCGGGCATGGATATGGGCATCGTCAACGCCGGCGACCTGCCGGTCTATGACGATATCGAGCCGGAACTGCGCGAGGCGGTCGAGGACGTGATCCTCAACCGCAAACCGGGCGCCACCGAGCGCCTGGTGGACCTCGCGCCGAAATACAAGGGCGGCAAGGCCGCGCCGCGCGTGGTCGATCTGGTCTGGCGCGAGGGCCCGGTGGCCGCGCGCCTCAGCCACGCCCTGGTCCACGGCGTCACCGAATATATTGAGGCCGACACCGAGGAGGCGCGCCTGGCCGCGACCCGCCCGCTGGACGTGATAGAGGGCCCGTTGATGGACGGGATGAACGTCGTCGGCGACCTGTTCGGCGCGGGCAAGATGTTCCTGCCGCAGGTGGTCAAGTCGGCGCGGGTGATGAAGCAGGCGGTGGCCTGGCTGCTGCCGTTCATGGAGGCCGAACAGGCCGGCAAGCCGCGCCAGATGGCCGGGCGGGTTTTGATGGCCACGGTCAAGGGCGACGTCCACGACATCGGCAAAAACATCGTCGGCGTGGTTCTTCAGTGTAACAACTATGAGGTCATTGACCTGGGCGTCATGGCGCCCGCCGACCGCATTCTGGATGAAGCCGTCGCGCTCAACGTCGACATCGTTGGCCTGTCGGGTCTGATCACGCCGTCTCTGGACGAAATGGTGTTCGTGGCCGGCGAGATGGAGCGGCGCGGCCTCTCCATCCCGCTGCTGATCGGCGGCGCCACCACCAGCAAGACGCACACGGCGGTGAAGGTCGCGCCCGGCTACACGCGCGGCTCGACCACCTATGTGCTCGACGCCAGCCGCGCTGTCGGCGTGGTCTCGTCCCTGCTGTCGAAGGACAATCGGGCGGCCTTCGAGGCCGAGACGCGCGCGGACTATGAGAAGGTCCGCCAACAGTTCAGCCGGGCCCAGGCAGCCAAGATCCGCACCCCGCTGGCCGCCGCCCGCGCCAACCGTTTCGCCGTCGATTGGCAGGCCTGGCGGTCGCCGCCGCCCGCCTTCATCGGCACACGGACGTTTGCGCCATGGGACCTGGACGATCTGGCCCGCTATATCGACTGGACGCCGTTCTTTTCGGCCTGGGAACTGGTCGGGCGGTTCCCGGCCATTCTCGAGGATGACGTGGTCGGCGAGGCCGCGCGCGGCCTCTACGCCGACGCCCAGGCCATGCTCAAACAAATCCTCGAAGCGCGCTGGTATGAGGCGCGCGGCGTCGTCGGCCTGTGGCCCGCCAACGCCGACGGCGACGATGTGATCGTCTGGACCGACGAGACGCGAACGGTCGAACGCGCCCGCTTCCACACCTTGCGCCAGCAGATGGCCAAGAGCGAGGGCCGCGCCAACACCGCCCTGGCCGATTTCGTGGCTCCCACAGGCGCCGACTATATCGGTGGCTTCGCGGTCACCGCCGGCCACGGCGAAGCGGGCGTCGCGGCGCGGTTCAAGGCCGCCGGCGACGACTATTCGGCCATCATCGCCGCCGCCCTGGCCGACCGCCTGGCCGAAGCCTTCGCCGAAGCCCTGCATCACAAGGTGCGCGCCGAGCTGTGGGGTTATGCGCCGGGCGAGCCGTTCGATCTTGAGGCGCTACTCGGCGAAAAATATCAGGGTATCCGCCCGGCGCCCGGCTATCCGGCCCAGCCCGACCACACCGAAAAGGCAACGCTGTTTTCGCTCCTCGACGCGACAGCGGCCACGGGCATCGAACTTACCGAAAGCTACGCCATGACCCCGCCGTCGTCGGTATCGGGGCTTTATTTCGCCAATCCCGCCGCCCACTATTTCGGCGTTGGCAAGATCGAGCGCGATCAGGTCGAGGATTACGCTCGCCGCAAAGGCTGGGACGTCAAGACGGCCGAACGCTGGCTGTCGCCAATCCTCAACTATGAGCCGGCAAGGTAGGGGCGGACTTCATCACGTCGGCGGAGCGGTCGGCGTGGCTTCGGGCGGGGGAGCGGTCGGCGTCGTGTCCGTAGGCGCAGGCGCCGCGGGCGGCGCGACGGGGTCGGGCGTATTGTATTTCAGCGCCGCGCCGAGGACCGCGGCGTTGGCGGTCAAGTTGCGGGCGGTGGAGTCGCATTTGTCCGGCAGGCCCCAGGACAGCCAGGCGCGCGCGAGCTCGCGACTGGTCTTGGTCTCCGCGGGAGTCCAGATCGAGCGACCTTTCTTGACGGCGTCGACGCCGTGCGGGGCGATCGCGACGGGACTGGCCTTTTCGGCCGCCATGACGGCGCCGGACAGGACCTTCAGCTCCTTGCGGGCCGCCGCCATGTCCGAGGCGTAGGGTTCCTTTTCGTTGGGGACGGATGAACCCCACATGCGGTCGATATCGCGCAGGTCCGGTTTAACTTTCTGATAAACCACCAGATATTCATCCAGCGCGCCATAGCACCAGGCCGACAGCTCATAGTCGTTGGTCGGGGCGCCGGACGGCAGGGGTTCGCCCGGATCGCTCGCGGTGGAGGGCGCGGGCGGAGGGGTCTGCGCGCTGACGCCCCCGCTCAGCAGGGCGAGGGTCAGAGCGAGGTTCGTCGCCTTCATGGAACGGTCCTTGTACGGTGAAACAGAGGGGGTCAACGGATTGGCGGGGTCCCGAAGCCGCCGCCGCCGGGTGTGTGAATTTCAATGGCGTCGCCAGCCTCGACGGTAACGGCGAAACAACCGGGGAGTTCCTTTACAGCCCCGTCGGCGCGGATCAACCACCCCGCGCCGCATTTTCCCGCGTCGCCGCCGGCCAGACCCTTTGGCGCGTGCGTGCGCCGG
Source organism: Caulobacteraceae bacterium (assembly GCA_025352085.1). Lineage (GTDB taxonomy): Bacteria > Pseudomonadota > Alphaproteobacteria > Caulobacterales > Caulobacteraceae > Acaudatibacter. The sequence continues at coordinate 21,976 of JANXUA010000125.1, forward strand.
GTTGACAGCAGAGCCACCTGCAGAGGCGCCAGGAAGCGGATGCGCCGGACGATCCCGTCGCCGCCGACCTGAGCGCCCGCGCCGCCCGAGCCGCGCCGCACGGCGAAGCGCTCGACGCGCACGGGGAAACGCCGTTCGAGCACCTCCGGATCAGTCAGGCGCGAATTGGTCATGTGGGAGTGGACGGCGCTGGCGCCGGGAGCCCGGGCCGTCGCGCCGACGCCGCCGCACAGGGTTTCATAATACTGCGCCTCGTCATTGCCGAAGGTGAAGTTATTCATCGTGCCTTGTGAATGGGCCATGAACCCCAGCGCCTCATAGAGAGCGTCGACGATGTGCTGACTGGTTTCGACATTGCCCGCCACCACCGCGGCCGGCGACGCCGGGTTCAGCATGGATCCGGCGCGCACCAGAACCTTTAGCGGCGTCAGACAGCCGGCGTTGAGGGGGATATCGTCCTCCACCAAGGTGCGGAAAACATACAGGGCCGCGGCGTCAACGATGGCGGAGGGGGCGTTGAAGTTCGAGGTGAGCTGATCAGCGCTGCCACGAAAATCCAGCGTCGCCTCGCCGGCGTCGGCGTCGACGGCGATGTCGACGACGATTTCGCCGCAGCCATCCATGGCGACGCGCGCCGACCCGTTGCGCAAGGACCGCACCGCCCGGCGCACGCAGGCTTCGGCGTTGGCCTGGACGTGGCTCATATAGCGGGCCACTTCATTGGCGCCGCGCGTCTCGATCATGGCCAAGACGGCCGTCGCGCCGGCCTGACAGGCGGCGATCTGCGCCTTGAGGTCGCCAATATTGCGCCCGGGCGAACGGGCCGGCCAAGGCCCCGCGGTGAGGGCGGCGAGGGTCTCGGCCTCCAGGAAACGCCCCTGGCGCATGATCGGCAGGGTGTCGAGCATGACGCCTTCTTCGTCGAGGGTGGTCGAGAACGGCGGCATGGAGCTCGGCTGAATGCCGCCGACGTCGGCGTGATGGCCGCGCGCGGCGACGAAGAACTCCGGCGCGGCGGCGCCCTGGCCGAACACCGGCATGACCACGGTGATATCCGGCAAATGCGTGCCCCCGGCGTAGGGATTGTTCAGCGCAAAGGCGTCGCCGGGCTGCTGAACTGGGTGGCGCGCCGTCACCGCGCACACGCTCGCGCCCATCGAGCCCAGATGCACCGGCATGTGCGGGGCATTGGCGACCAGGCCGCCGGCCGCATCGAACAGGGCGCAGGAAAAATCCAGCCGCTCCTTGATATTCACCGACCGCGCCGTGCGCTCAAGGGCCGCTCCCATGGCTTCGGCCACGCCCATGAAACGGCGGTTGTAAAGCTCGAGGGTGACCGGATCGACCGTGGCGGCGTCGATCCGCCTTTGCGCCGACCCGGCGACCCGCCTGAGACGGATCATCCCACCCGCGCCCCCTTCCGCCCGCCAGCCCGCCGCCACCCAGATCTGGGTGTCGGCGCGCAGGATGAGGTGAGGCCCGATCTTTCCCTCCCCTTCATGGGGAGGGCGACTCGCGTAAGCGAGCGGGGTGGGGTCTTTGAGGTGGCGCGAACCCCACCCCGGACTTCGCTCCGCTTCGTCTCGTCCCTCCCCATAAAGGGGAGGGATAAAATCTTCCTCGCCTTCCAGCTCAACCGCGGCGACGATCACTTGACCGCCGTCTTCGATAAAGCCGAACAGGCGCTGATGTGCCGTCTCGAACGCCCGCCGAACGACGGATAGGGTTCCGAAATCGACGACGAGGTCGGTGTCGGATTCACCGTAGCGCAGGCGCAACCGCCGGCGGACAGCGCAGGCCGCCACGCCCTGATCGCGCAAGGCGTCGCGAACATCCCGCTCAAGTCGGTCGCCGAGCGCGCGAGCGGCGGCGAGACCATCCTCTCCCAGCGGCTGTTCGAGCCCTCCCTGCCGCACGACGCTCATGCGCGCCTGGCCGATGCCCCAGGCCGACAACAGGCTGGCGTAGCGCGGACAGAGAATCTCATCGATCCCGAGCGCCTCGGCCACCTGACATGCCACCTGGCCGCCGGCCCCGCCGAAGGCGAGCAGGGCGTGATCGCGCGGGTCGAACCCGCGCTGCGTCGACAGACGGGCGATGGCGGCCGCCATCTGCTCGACGGCGATGGCCAGAAAGCCTTCCGCGGCCGCTTCGGCGCTCGCGGCGCCCATGGCCGTCGCCAGCTCGGTCAGCCGCGCGCGGGCGTCCTCGACGTTAAGGGCCGAGCGCCCGTCAGGGCCGAACACCGCCGGAAATGCCGCCGGATCGATGCGGCCCAGGACCAGATTGGCGTCGGTGACCGTGGCCGGACCGCCCCGACCGTAGGCGGCCGGTCCGGGATCGGCGCCGGCGCTGGCCGGACCTACCCTGGCGCGCAGGCCGTCGAAGGCCAGGATCGAGCCGCCGCCGGCGGCGACGGTCTCGATGTCAAGCATGGGCGCGCGCACCGGCGCGCCGGCGACCGTGGCGCCGGCCGTGCGCTCCAGGGCGCCGGCGAAACGGCACACGTCGGTTGAGGTGCCGCCCATGTCGAAGCCGAGCATGGGCCGCGCCGCGCCCGCCATGTCCGCCGTCCGCGCCACCCCGACCACGCCGCCGGCGGGACCGGACAAAATGGCGTCGCGGCCGCGGAAGGCCTCGGCCCGCGCCAGTCCGCCGCCGGAGGTCATGAAGAACAGGGGCGCCCCCGCCACCGCGCGAGCGACGCCCTGGACGTAGCGCCGGACCACGGGGGTCAGATAGGCGTCAATGACCGTGGTCTGCGCGCGCGGGATGAAGCGAGGCAAGGGCGAGACTTCGGCGCCGCAAACCACGGTCCATTCGCGTCCCGCCTCGGCGCCGACGTCGCGGGCGATCTTGGCGGCGCGGCGCTCATGCGCGTCGTTGAGGTCGCTGTGCACGAAGGCGATGGCGACGCTTTCATAGTCTTCCGAGGCGGCCCGCTCGAGCGCGGCGCGCAGGGCGGCGTCATCGAGAACGCGAACCACTGTCCCGTCGGCGGCCATCCGCTCGTCCGCCTCGATCACCCCGGCGTAGAGCGGCGCAGGCTTGACGATGTCGAGGGCGAACAAATGCGGCCGGGTCTGATCGCCGATCTCGAGCGCATCGGCGAAGCCGGCCGTGGTGACAAACAGGGTCCTGGCCCCGACGCGCTCCAGCAGGGCGTTGGTGGCTACGGTCGTGCCGATCTTGATCGCGGCCACCCGCGCCGCCGGAAAAGGCGCGTCCGCGGCGACTCCAAGCAGGCGACGCATGCCCTCAACGGCGGCGTCGGGATAGTCGCGCGACGCCGATGGCAGTTTGAGCGTGCTGAGAATGCCGTCCGGCGCGGCTCCGATCACATCGGTGAAGGTGCCGCCGCGATCAATCCAGAAGGACCAGAGGCCGGAGGCGTCGATATTGGCCATCAAGAAAATGTCACCTGCGCCGCCCGCATCACAGAACCGCCCAAATTGAGTTGAATGATTGATTGACTCTCAAGTCTAGCGAGGGGGATTATCCCTCTTTCCGCCCGTGGGCGGAAGCACAGGATACGATCATGGATCGGTTCAATCAGGGTTATCCGGCGCCGCGCGGCGGTTTGGCGGTGCGGGCTCTGGCGTGGTGCGTCAGCGCGACGACCTGGACTATCGCCACCGTGGTCGGCGGCTTGGTCGCCATCGTACTCGCCGCCGGCATGCTGGTGATGGCTGTGATGGCGACCTTGTTGATGCTGTTGGGCGCGACGGCGGTCAAGGCGCGCCGCACCGCCCGCGCGCAGGGCGATCCGAACCTCATCGAAGCGCGCCATGTCGGCGGCCATTCGTGGGTGGCCTACGGCTGGGACGGCTCGCGCTGAGAGGGCGTCACGGGCGATCGTAAACCCGTTCAAACTCCAGCCACAGCGGCGCGCAATCGCCAAGACGTTTTTGTTCATAGCGCGTGGTGATGTGATCGGCCGGCGGAATGCGCCAGTCGTCGGCGGCCTCCGCTAACCACCGAAACGGACGGTCGTCCGCGGTGATCCGCAGAACCTGACTGGCGTAATCGGCCCAGTCGGTGGCGAAACGCAGGCGCGCGCCCGGCTTCATCACCCGCGCCGCCTCGATCAGAAATTCGCGGTTGACCAGACGGCGTTTGGCGTGGCGTGCCTTGGGCCAGGGATCGGGGAACAGAATGAACAGCCGGTCGAGGCAGGTGTCCGGCAGCCACGCGATCAGATCGCGCGCGTCGCCGACATGCAGGCGCACATTGGTGAGGTTGGCCGCATCGATGTGGCGAACCGCGCTCGCCACGCCGTTGAGAAACGGCTCGACGCCAAGGATCAGCACGTCCGGGCGCCGCGTGGCCTGGGCGGCCATGTGCTCGCCGCCGCCAAAGCCGATCTCCAGCCAGATCTCGGTCGCATCGGGCATCAGCGCGCGCGGATCGAAGGCTGCGGTCGGCAGGCCGAGCGCCGGCAGCGCCGTTTCCATCAAGGCCGCCTGACGCGGCTTGAGGGTGCGGGACTTGATCCGCCCGAAGGTGCGAACCGGGCGCGGCCCGCCCGGCGCGGTTAGCCTCGGCGGCGCGTCGGCGCTCAGGACGGCTTGCGGTTGAACGCCGCGCTGATGATCAAAGTCACGTCGTCGCCGATCGGGCCGACATAAGTCTTCACGCCGAAGTCGCTGCGCTTGATGTGGCCGGTGGCTTCAAAGCCGGCGCTGTAGGTCTTCATCATTGGATTGTCGGCGGCCTTGTTGAGCGTGGCCTTGAGGGTCACCGGATGGGTGACGCCGTGCAGGGTGAGGTCGCCGGTGACGTCGGCGGTGGTCGGCCCGGTGGGCACGACCTTGGTCGAGTGGAAGGTCATGGTCGGATATTTGCCGGCGTCGAGCCATTGGGCGCCGGCAAGCTCCTCATTCAGCTTGGGGCTGGCGGTCATCACCGACGCCATCGGGACGCTGATGTCGAGCTTGGAGTTGGCCGGGTGTTTGGCGTCGAGGGTGAGGCTGCCCGACGCACCCGGGAACTGGCCGTAATAGGTGGAAAAGCCCAGGTGCGAGACGCCGAACAGAATTTCGGTGTGATCGGGCTCAACCACGTAGACGCCGGACGCATCGGCGACGGGCGCGGCCTGGGCGGCGGCGGCGATCAGAGCGCACGCGACGACGAGCGCCGTGGTGAGGGTCCGGGGCATGAGCGGTTCCTTATGCGGGATGAGCCGAGGCTATGTGGATATAGTCCTAAATCAGATCGCCGCCAGCGGCGGACGCGGTGGTGCCGTGCGCCTCATAGGCCTTGATGACGTTGCGACCGACGGTCCAGCGGTGGACTTCGTCGGGGCCGTCGACCAGGCGCTGGGAGCGAATGTGAGTGTACCAGGCGGCCAGCGGCGTATCGCGGCTGTAGCCCAGGGCGCCGTGCAGCTGGATGGCGGTGTCGACCACCTTGTGCACCATGTGGGCCAAGAAAACCTTGGCGATCGAGTTTTCCTGGCGAAGATCCAGACCCTTTTCGGCCTTGTAGGCGATGTGCAGCAGCATCAGCCGGGCCATGTAAAGCTCGCTGGCGCAATCGGCGAGCATCCACTGCACGCCCTGACGCTCCGAGAGCTTCTTGCCGAACGTCGAGCGGGTTGTGACATGGGCGGTGGCCATGTCCAGCGCCCGCTGGGCCATAGCGACATTGTGCATGCCGTGACGCAGACGCCCGTAAGCCAGGCGATGCTGGCCCATATTGAAACCGTTGCCCTCGCCGCCGAGCAGGTTTTCCGCCGGCACGACCAGGTTCTTGATGTCGATCTCCGAATGGCCGCCGCCCATGATGTGCGATAAGGGGCCTTCGACCGCCATGGTGGCGATGTCGCGCTTGATGATGTAGCCGGGGTTGGGCAGTTCGACGATGAAGGTCGAATAGCGCTGATGGCGCGGCGCGTCCGGGTCGGTCATGGCCATGACCACGGCCAGATCGGCGGCGCTGGCGGCGGACGAAAACCACTTCTCGCCGTTCAGCACATAGTTTTCATTGCCGTCCTTGACGGCGCGGGTCTGCATGCCGGTGGCGTCGGCGCCGGCGGCCTTTTCGGTCATCGAGTAACAGACCCGCTTGTCGCCGTTCAGCAGCGGCTTGAGGTATTTTTCTTTCTGGAAGTCGCTGCCGTGCGCCAGCAGGGTCAGCATGGTGGCGTCGTCCGGCCCCTGGCTGTTCATGGAAAGGGCGCCCAGGTGGCTCATGCCCAGCTCCATCTGGACCAGGGCGTTGGCCAGGGGACCCAGGCCCATGCCGCCGTGTTCCTTGGGGATGAACGGCAGCCACAGCCCTTGCGCGCGGGCCTTGGCGCGCAGTTCTTTCAGCAGGGGCTTGTAGTCGGCCCCTTCGTGCAGCCGTTTTTCGGCGGGGATGCATTCATCCTGCACCCACTGGCGCACTTTCTCGCGCACCGCCTTGGCCTCCGCCGGAATCTCGAAATCGATCGACATTGGTGGCTCCTCGTGTGTTCCTGGCTTAGCGTTTCGCGGCGACTATGCGTCGTCCGGGACCGATATCACAACCCTAATCCCCATGGCGGGGCGGGAGGAAGAAGGACGTCTCAACTGGCGCCGCCGCCCATCCCCCTGAGATGACGTATCATGGCGCGGGGAATGGATGCGCCGGGTTTAATTTCTTCCGGCAAGATACGGCCTAAGACGAGGCAAAATCTTGACAACAACCATTCTTGAGAGAATAATATTGACATGATTTTGGTTCTCTCGCGTATTTAATAGAAACAAATTCTACGACTATGGAGGATCGTAAATGATTACGGGCTCAGTGGAATATGACGTCTATGTTCTGATGCGGCACAAGTCATTCTGGCAGTGGATTTTTCCCTGGCTAAGGCCGAGCTACCAGATCGTGTTGGGCCAGGACTTCGCCAGCGCCCACAATGCGGCCAAGCAGGCCGAGTTGAAGACCAACGCCACCCCGGGCCGGGCCATCGGCATAGCGGCGGACGCCCTGGTGTGCTGCGAGGATAAACATCACGTCGTTGGATAACGTCCTGCGGCCGACTTTCCCGCCTTGGCTCAACCGTCCGAGGCTGTAGAAGGGGCGCATGACCCCGCCCGCGCAACGATCCCGTCGTGATCTGACCCAGGGGCCGATCACCCGCACATTGCTGCTGTTTTCCCTGCCCCTGCTCGGCGGCAACGCCCTGCAGTCGCTCAACGGCACGGTCAACCAGATCTGGGTCAGCCATACCCTGGGCGAAAACGCGATCACCGCGCTGGGCAACGCCAATATCGTGATGGTGCTGATGATCGGGACGATGTTCGGCGTCGGCATGGCCGCCAACATCCTCATCGGCCAGGCGATGGGCGCCAGGGACCTGGCCATGATCAAGCGGGTCATGGGCACGGCGACGACCTTTTTCCTGGGGCTATCGGCGTTGGTGGCGGTGGCCGGGTGGCTTCTGACTCCGTCAATTCTTGATCTGATGCGCACGCCGCCCGAGGCGCGGGCGGACGCGATCATCTATCTGCGCATCATCTTCGCCTCCACGCCGTTTATGAACTATTTCATGTTCATCCAGATGGCCCAGCGCGGCGTGGGCGACTCGACGACGCCGTTCTGGTTCCTGCTGCTGGCGATCATGATCGATGTGACCCTCAATCCCCTGCTGATCCGGGGCATCGGTCCATTTCCCAAACTCGGCATCGCCGGGTCGGCCACCTCCACCTTGATCGGTCAGGGCGTGTCGCTGGTGTGCCTCGTGGTCCACCTCTATCGCAAAAAGAGCGTTCTCATGCTGGGGTGGAGCGAGCGGCGCCTGCTGAAGCCGGACGTGGATATCCTGGGATCTCTGACCGCTCGCGGCCTGCCGATCGGGTTGCAGATGCTGATGATGTCGAGCGCCGCGGTGATGATGATCAGCTTCGTCAATCGTTACGGGGCCCTGACCAGCGCGGCCTATTCCACCTCGTCGATCATCTGGAGCTATCTGCAGATGCCGACCATGGCCATCGGCGCGTCGGTGTCGGCCATGGCGGCGCAGAACGTCGGCGCCGGCCGGTGGGATCGGGTGGCGCAGGTGGCGCGGTCGGGCGTGTTCTCCGGCCTGGTGGTGACCGGCGTCATCGCCGCCTTGCTGTATGCGTTCAACGACCTGGTGCTGAGCGTTCTGCTGCCCGCCCATTCGCCGGCCCTGCCTCTGGCGCGGCACATCAACACCACCGTTTTGTGGGGGTTCGTCTTGTTCTCGATCAGCTTCGCCCTGACCGGCGTGGTCCGGTCGACCGGCGCGGTTTGGGCGCCGCTGCTCCTGCTCAGCGTGGCGCTTCTGGGCGTGCGGGTGCCGTTCGCGGCGCTGATGTCGGCAAGGTTCGGCGCCGACGCCATCTGGTGGAGCTTCCCGCTCGGATCGATCACCTCCGCGGCCCTGTCGCTTCTCTACTATCGCTTCGGCGGCTGGAAGCGCGCGCACATGCTGCAGGGCCGGGCGCACGGGCACGCCGCCGACACCGGCCTGGCTGCGCCGTCTATGGCGCCCGGCGCCATCCGCCGTTAAACCACGGGCGATCCCGTGATCGATAAAATGGAGTTCTCATGCCGCACGGTCTCTCAGCCGCCCGCCTCAAGCACATCGATGATTTCCTTCAGTCCCGCTATGTCGATCCGGGCAAGCTCGCGGGCGCCCTGACCCTGGTCGCGCGCGGCGGCGAGGTGGCCCACCTGGGCGTCGTCGGCGCCGCCGACATCGCCCGCGTCGTCCCGCTGAAGGAAGACGCCATCTTCCGCATCTATTCCATGACCAAACCGCTCACCAGCGTGGCGATCATGATGCTGGTGGAGCGGGGTCTGATCGCGCTCGACGATCCGGTGGAGAAGTTCATTCCGGCGTGGAAGGACCAGGAGGTGTTCGTCGCCGGCGCGCCCGGACGCTGGCAGACCCGCCGGCCGGCGCGGCCGATGCAGGTGATCGATCTTCTGCGCCACACCTCGGGCCTGACCTATGGGTTTCAGGACCGCACGCCGGTCGACGCCGCCTATCGGCGCGGCCATGTCGGCGTCATGGGCTCCAAACTGCCGCTGGCCGGCATGATCGCGGCCCTGGCCGACATCCCACTGGAGTTTTCGCCGGGCGAGGCTTGGAACTATTCCAACTCCACCGATGTCCTCGGCTATCTGGTCGAGGTCGTCAGCGGCCGGCCGTTCGAGGATTATCTGCGCGACGAGGTTATCGCGCCGCTCGGCATGGTCGACACCGATTTTCATGTTCCGGGCGACAAGGCCTCGCGCTTCACCGCCTGCTACGGCATCGGCCAGGGCGGGCCTCTGGTGGTGCAGGACGACCCGACCAAGAGCGCCTATCTCAAGGTCCCGCCATACATTTCCGGCGGCGGCGGTCTGGTGTCGACGGCTACCGACTATCTGGCCTTCTGCAAAATGATGCTGAACGGCGGGATTCTCGACGGCGTGCGCCTGCTCAGTCGCAAGACCATCGATCTGATGACCGCCAATCATCTGCCGGGCGGCCAGGACCTCACCGAGCTGTCGAGGTCGCTGTTCAGCGAGGCGACCATGGCCGGGGTCGGCTTCGGCCTCGGCTTTGCGGTGACCCTCGATCCGGCCAAGACCATGCTGGCGGGCAGCGCCGGCGAATACTACTGGGGCGGCGCGGCCAGCACCGCCTTCTGGATCGATCCGGCCGAGGACCTGATCGTCGTCTTCATGACCCAGCTGATGCCCTCGAACATCTATCCCATCCGCCGGGAGCTGCGCACCCTGGTCTATTCCGCGTTTGATGATTGAGATCGAAACGTTTGCCGATCGCGCGGCGCTGACGGCGGCGACGGCGGATCTTATCGCCGGCGCTTTGGCCGCGCCCGGACTCCGAAGCTTTGTGGCCACCGGCGGGAGCACGCCCGGTCCGGTCTACGACGCTCTCGCCAAAGGCGACATTGATTGGGCCGGCGTGACCGTCACCCTGACCGATGAGCGATGGGTGGACCCCGACTCGCCGCTCAGCAACGAAGGCCTGATCCGCGGCCGCCTGCTGACCGGACCGGCCGCAGCGGCGCGCTTCACGCCCCTCAAAGGCGCCGGCGCGACCCCCAACGCCGCCGCCCTCGCCGTCGAGCCGGCCCTGACTGCGCTGACGCCTTTCGACGTCGTCTTGCTGGGCATGGGGCCCGACGGTCACATCGCCTCACTGTTTCCGGGCGACCCCGGCCTCGCGGCCGCTCTCGATCCGGCCGGGAAGCGCCTGTGCGTCAGCGTCGATCACGCCGGACTGGAGCCGTTCGTTCCCCGCATCAGCCTGACGGCGCGGGCGTTGCTGAACGCCCGGTTGATCGTCTTGCTCGTGACCGGCGAGGACAAGCGGGCGCTCATCGGTCGGGTCGTTGACGACCCCGGCTTCGCGCCTCCGGTCGTCGCGATCCTGCGCCAATCGACAACGCCCGTGCGGGTGTTGTGGGCGCGATGAGGGAGGCTCATGACCGCGCTGTTCGCTGACGGCGTGCTGCGCGGCGCCGCGGCGGGGCTGCTGGCCCTGCTCGCCTATCTGTTCGCCCGCGACTGGCGCCGGACGCTGACGGCGCGGCTGGGCGCGCTTCTGTCGATTGCCGGCATAGCCTATCTGGTTCTTCCCACGCTGTCGCCCGATCAGGATCAGGCGTGGTGGCGCGTGCCGATCCAGTTGATGAGTCTGTCGGCCCCAGGGCTGTTCTGGCTGCTCGCGATCAGCTGGTTCGATGATGAATACGCTTTGCGTCGGCGCGATGTCGGCGTCGTTCTGACCAGCGTCGCCTTGGGCGGGATCGCCAACTACGCCTACCTAGTCTGGAACGTGCGTCTTTTGCCGATCGGGGCTCTTTGGCGCGTGTCGGCGGTGGCGTTGATCGTGGCCGGCATCGCCGTCTCGTTGCGCGGACGCGGCGGCGACCTGATCGAGGCGCGGCGGCGGGTGCGGCTGACTCTATCGCTGGCGATCGGCGTGGTCATATTGTGGATCGTCCTGGCCGAACTGCCGCTCAACGGCTGGCCGCCGCCGCTCGGCTGGCGCATCGTCAATGCGGCGAGTCTGCTTCTGCTGGCGGCGACCCTGGCGATCGGCGCTTTGGGCTGGCGCGATCCGGCCCTGCTCGCGCCGTCCGCCAAGGCGTCCCATACTGAACCGCCGCGCTCCGAGGCCGACGACTCAGTTCTGCTCGCCAGACTCCAGGCGGAGATGACCCGCGAGCGGCTCTACCGCCGGGACGGTTTGACCATCACCACCGTGGCCGCGCGCCTCGGCGTTCCCGAATACCGCCTGCGCCGGGCGATCAACCAAGGGCTGGGCGAGCGCAATTTCAACGCCTACCTCAATGGCTTTCGGTTGAGCGAAGTGCGCGAGGCTCTGGCCGATCCGGCCCAGCGCGAAACGCCGATTCTGACCATTGCGCTTGACGCCGGTTTCGGCAGCCTCGCGCCTTTCGGCTGGCCGAGGAATGTACCCCCAGCGAATATCGGCAGGCCCGGCTCATCTCTCGCTGATCGGATTTGCAAGTTCGACCGGTTGATTGTGAAACACGCGCGGCGGCAGGCCTGACGGCGGCTCACAGACGGTGTCGGATCAACCGGAACCAGGGCCACCGACCATGCCGCATAATCTCAGCTTGAGTGACGCTTTCTGGCACGTTTTGCCGAACGTCTTTCTGTTCGACGGCGGACGCTATGTGATCGGGACGGTGGTGATGTCCGCCGTTCTGTGGCTCGTGGATCGCACCTGGCTGCGCGCGCGGATCATCCAAAACCGGCGGGCGGGCCGGGCCGACTACACCCGCGAGATGCTGACGTCCCTGCGCAGCGTGATGATCTATGCGCTCGTGTCGACCCCCGCGCTGTGGCTGCAATCGAACGGCTATACGGTCGGAGACTTCACCGGCAAGGCCACCGCGCCGATCATCGCGCTTTACGTCGTCGTCCTTCTCATCGCCCACGACGCCTATTTCTATTGGACGCACCGGGCGCTGCACGACCCGCGCCTGTTCAAAAGATGGCATCGCACGCATCACCGCTCGGTGACGCCAACGCCGTTCGCCGCCTATGCCTTTGATTGGCGCGAGGCGATCGTGCAGGCGTTCTTCGTGTCGGCCTGGTTCTGCCTCGTGCCAACGCCGTTTCTGGCCATGTTCATTTTCCTGGGCGTCATGATCATCCGCAATGTATGGGGACATTCAGGCACGGAGCTGCATCCGCGCGGCATGGCCGATCACCCGTTCTGGGGCCTCTTCACCACGACCGTTCACCACGACCTGCACCATAGCGGCGGCTTCAACCACAACTTTGGCCTGTATTTCACCTGGTGGGATCGGATGATGGGCACCGAACACCCCCGTTATCGGGAAATCTTCCGCGAGGTGACGGCGAGAGGGGCTCGGGAAACGGACGGGCTAGCGCAGCCGTTGCCGGCGGAATGAAAACCTCCCTCCCCTTTATGGGGAGGGTCGAGACGAAGTCCGGGGTGGGGTCGCCGCCCCCTTAAGAGCCCCACCCCGGTCGCTTCGCGACTCGCCCTCCCCATAAAAGGGGAGGGAAAGCATCCTCAGCCCGGTCCGATCATGTTTTCGGGGCGGACGATGGCGTCGAATTCGGCCTCGGTCACATAGCCGCCGCCGACCGCTTCCTCGCGCAGGGTCGTGCCGTTGTGATGGGCGGTCTTGGCGATTTTGGCGGCGGCGTCATAGCCGATCTTGGGCGCCAAAGCCGTGACCAGCATCAGCGAACGCTCGAGCGCCGCCTTGATGTTGTCGACGCGCGGCTCGATGCCGACGACGCAATGCTCGGTGAAGCTCTTGGCGGCGTCGGCGATCAGGCGCGCCGACTGCAGGAAATTGTAGGCCATTACCGGGTTGAACACATTCAACTCAAAGTGACCCGACGCCCCGGCGAAGCTGATGGTCGACTGGTTACCGAACACCTGCACGCAGACCATGGTCAGGGCCTCGCACTGGGTGGGATTGACTTTGCCCGGCATGATCGAAGAGCCCGGCTCGTTCTCCGGCAGGGCCAGTTCGCCCAGACCCGAGCGCGGCCCGCTACCTAAAAAGCGGATATCGTTGGCGATCTTGAACAGGCTGGCGGCGACGGTGTTCATCGCCCCGTGGCTGAACACCATGGCGTCGTGGGCCGCCAGGGCCTCGAACTTGTTGGGCGCGGAGGTGAATTTCAGGCCGGTGATCTGGGCGATCTTGTCGGCCACCCCCTCGGCGAAGCCGATCGGGGCGTTGAGGCCGGTGCCGACCGCCGTGCCGCCCTGCGCAAGTTGCATGAGCATGGGCAAGGTCGATTCGATCCGGGCTATGCCGTTCTCGACCTGCTGGGCGTAGCCGGAAAACTCCTGGCCCAGGGTCAAGGGCGTGGCGTCCTGGGTATGGGTGCGGCCGATCTTGATAATGCCCTTCCAGGCGTTCGCCTTGTCGTTGAGGGCGTTGCGCAGGGTGGCGAGAGCCGGCAGCAGGCGGTGGGTCAGCTCCTCGGCGGCGGCGACGTGCATGGCCGTGGGATAGGTGTCGTTGGACGACTGGGACATGTTGACGTGGTCGTTCGGATGGACCGGCGTCTTGGATCCCATCACCCCGCCCAGCATTTCGATGGCGCGGTTGGAGATGACTTCATTGGCGTTCATGTTCGATTGGGTGCCGGACCCCGTTTGCCAGACGGCCAGTGGAAAATGGGCGTCGAGCTTGCCCTCGATCACCTCGTTTGCGGCGGCGATGATGGCCGCTCCGATCTTGGGGTCGAGTTTGCCCAGAGCGATATTGGTCTCGGCGGCGGCGCGCTTGACGATGCCCAGGGCGCGGACCACCGGCAGGGGCTGCTTTTCCCAACCGATGGCGAAATTGCCGAGGCTGCGCTGGCTCTGCGCGGCCCAATAGCGGTCGGCGGGGACCTCAATGGGGCCGAAGCTGTCGGTTTCGGTCCGGGTGGCGGTCATGACGGGTCTCCAAAGGCAAACATCTGGCCGCGCACGGCTCCAGCGCGCGCCAGAAAGCCACTAGACGCGTGAAGGTCAATAAGATCTGTGCGGCCATGCCGATCAGGAGCGAAAGAGGACGTGCTTGATTCGATCGTCGACCGTGCGAATCCTGTGCACGAGCTTGTCGAGGTCGGGGTCGGCGATCGCCGCGGTTCTGTCGGCAAACGTCAGGGCGACAAGAATTGACTTGGGGCCCAGATGCAGCGTTTCCACCTTGGTGACCCTGGGACTCTGCCCCGCGAGCTCGCCGAGTAATTTCGTCCGGATGATGGCCGCAACCGACTCGCCCGCGACGAGACTGCGCGTGGCGCTAAGGATGATGAGGGCGTTGGCGATGAGCAAAACGCCTATCGCGCAGGATGCGGCGCCGTCCGCCCACAGCCATCCCAACAGGGCATTGGCCAGGATCCCGGCCAGAGCTATGCCAATGCCGACCAGGGCGGCGCCATCCTCCAGTTGGGACTCGTAGAGATTTGGGTCCTTCGACTGCTTGATGAACTCCCAAAAGCCAATCGCTTTGCCGGTAGGCCTGTGCCGACGAACGACCTTGCGCACCTCTCGCTGACCAACCAGGAAAGAGCCGCCTTCGATCAGGGCGGAGAGCGCCAATACGCCCACGGTCACGGACAACGACTCGATCAGTCGCGGGGATCGAATTTGCTGGAGGCCCTGAGCTAGAGAGAGCACGCCGCCGACAAGCAGCACCAAAACCGCGACAATAGACGTCCAAAAGTAGATTTCGGCGCCGTAGCCAAAATTATGGGTCTGGTCGGCCGGGGCCTTGCTCCGCCGGTTTCCGATAAGGAGCAGAATCTGGTTTGCGCTGTCAGCCGTGGAATGGATAGCCTCGGTCAGCATGGCGCTGGAGCCGGAAAGGGCCGCGGCGGCATATTTCGAGACCGCGACCAGTATGTTGCCTGCCAATGCGGCGTAGACGACGCGGACCGAACCGTCTGGCATGGGGTCAAGCCTCCGCCGCCTTGTCGGATGCGCACCCGCGGCTGGTCTTCTCGAACGCTCAACTGCTTCGAAGGTTCGCGCCGGCCCTACTTTCGCAGAGCGGCGAAGGGCGGCGTCATGGCGGAAAAACGCGGCCCGATGAACACCTGCGGCTGAGAGCGCGGGCGCATGCCCTCGACGTCCTCACGCGCCGCCACGCACAGGCGCACCCGCCGGGCCAGATCGGCGAAATCGGTCGATTGCGGCAGATCCTCGATCACGCAGCCGTCGAAGAACGGGTATTTGTCGCTCTCGCCGCAGCCGAAACTCGATCGATCCCGTCGCGCCGCCGTTAGCACAAAGCGGTTCGGGGCCTTGAGCGTGTCCATGAACACGCCCGAAAAGCACGCCGACACGACCACCGCCGTCGGCCGCGCGCCACAAGCGCCATCGATCGCCGCCGCGAGCCTCTGCGGCGCGACCAGGCCTCGGCCCACGACCACGCCGTCCTGTGAGCCGTGCGAGGTGATGTAGACCAGACAGCCAACCGGCGCGGCCTTGGCCAGGGCGCGCAGGCGCGCGAACACCAAGCCCGGCGCCGTGGCGAGGGGGCGAACAGGGGGATAGCGCTCGGGGTGGAGCGAAAACTGCGCCAGGTTCGCCGGCGCCAGGCCCCGGGCCTCGAAGGCGGCGGTCACATCGCGCCGCGCGTTGTCGAAGGCCTCGGTGGGTGTGTCTTCGTGGGCCGATTGATCGTCTCCGGCCACAATGACGGCGGCCCAGTGGCCGAGCGAGGTCGCGGGGCGGATCGGCTGGGCGGCGATGGCCGGCGCCGCCGCGACGGCGAGCGTTACCGCGAACGCTGCCGCGGCGCCGCGCATTACTTGTAGTTCTTGAACGGCGTCGGCGCCGCCGTGCCGGTGGCTTTCGCGAGCAGCCGGCCCCCGGCGTCATAGATTTCGCCCTCGGTGAAGGCGATGGTGCGGCCCCACTTCACAACCCGCCCAATCCCGCGCAGGGCGCCGGGCGCGCCGGGACGAAAAAAACTCGTTTTCATCTCGATGGTCGGCGCCACATGCGTCATGCCCGAGGCGACCATGCAGGCCACCGACATGCACTCATCGAGCATGGCGCACAGATAGCCGCCCTGGATCTGTCTCATCGGATTGAGCAGAAGCTCGGCCTTGGCGTCGAAGGTGACCTCGACCGACTTGTCGGCCTGGCTGACGCTGACCAGGTGAAAACCCAGTGTGCGCGATCCGCTCGGTTGATTGCGGGTCGACTGAAACCGGGCCAGGATCTCCGCGTCGGTGCGCGCGGCGGGCGCGTCGGCGTGCGACGACTCCACGCTATTTCTTCCGGAACTGGTCGAGGGAAACGATTTTGGGACCTTCGTCGGCGGCCTCCCCGGTTGATTTCGAGGCCGGCGTCGGGGCCGGCGGCCGCGCGGCGAGCGGCTCGGCGACGGTGAATTGCAGCATGTACTGCACGCTGGGGTCATAGAACCGCATCACCGCCACGTAGGGAATGGTGAGCACCTTGGGCTGGCCGCCGAACTGCAGCGTCACCGAAAAGCCGGTCTCGCCGGGGTGGAGATCCCAGAACTGGTTCTGCAGCACGATGGTCATTTCGTCGGGATAACGATCGACCAGATCCGCCGGGATCGACACCTCCGGCGCCCGGGTGCGGAAGCTGATATAGAAATGATGCTCGCCCGGCAGGCCGCGCGGCGACGCGGCGCGCTCCAGCGCCGCGCGAATGACCCCGCGCAGGGCGGTTTCGTGCAGGGCTTCGTAGCCCATCAGGTCGGGCGGCGGTTCATCCTTGATCATCGGCGCGACGGTAGCGTTCCGCGCGCGCAAGGCAAGGTCCACGCATACGAAAAACGCCGCCGACCTGTTGGGGCCGGCGGCGTCGAATTCGTCAATGGCCGAAAGCCTCAGGCGCGAGCCCTGGCCAATTTCCGGCGCGATCGCAGGGTGTAGCCGAGGCCGGCGAAACCGATCAGCATCAGAGTCCACGAGGCGGACTCGGGAACCGTGAACGCCGTTGTGGCCAAAGCCACGCCGAGCGCGATGGTGGCAAGCGTCCTGGACGTCATTTCTCAAGCCCCTTCTTCACCAACCCGGCTCCGCGGTCCCGACACACGCGACCGCGCGAAAAACGCGCCTGCGTCAATCCGTCATGCGACAATGTGTCACGTATTTGGCGATGTCAAGGCGAAACAGACCAGATCTGTGCGCGTTCAAGCCGATTCGGAATCGGGCAAGAGTCTTCGCATCCGCCGTCTTCAGTATAACCGCCAGTGCGTCTGCACGAAGGGTAAGTGGGGAGCTTCTGTTGCCAGGCGCTCCGCCATTTTTGCGTTTTGACCGGGGGCGCCCGCAACGGGCGTTGGTAAGTAGGGGGCTTCTGTTGCCAGGCGCCCGCCATCTTTGCGTTTCATTAGGGGAGCGCCCCGGCGAATTGGGGAAAGTGGGGAGCTTCTGTTGCCAGGCGCTCCCCGGGCCCCGCCTGGCGCTGCTAAGACACCAGGGCTTTAGGTCGAGTGGACCGGCGCTGCTTACGCGGCGACGGCATACTCTTGAGCGAAGTTATCGTTCGCAGTTAGTTAAAGGCCCGAAACGGTGAGCCACGCCGAGAGAAAGCAACGCCTTTAGACGTCTGTCGATGCTGATCGGCCCCATGACGTCCCGCCGATAACGCGGGGGAGGAAAATGGTGGAGCCGCCGGGAATCGCACCCGGGTCCAGTCCGCTTATTACGCGCGCGTTTATCTCCATAGACCGGCAAGCCGGACACGCTGAACATAGGCGTTGGGGCGGCGCAATGGAAGGGGCTGGAGGATGGGCGTCTCGCCCGCCTTGCGTCGTCGCGAAAGGTTTGCAGCGACGAACGGGACGCCCACCCTGCGGGATTCAGCTCGCCTCGACCCCGCGCTCGATGGAGAGGACGCCGGTGCGGGAGACTTCCGCCAGGCCGAGCGGCCGCATCAGGCCGATGAATTTGTCGATCTTGCCCGGCGCGCCGGTGATCTCGAAGATGAAGCCGGTGCGGGTGGTGTCGATGACGCGGGTGCGGAAGATTTCAGCCAGCCGCAGGGACTCGGCGCGGTCGGCGCCGGCGCCGTTCACCTTGACCAGAGCCAGTTCCCGCTCGGCGCCGTTGGGGTCGGTGGTGACGTTGTGGACGTGCCGGGTCGAAACCATCTTTTGCAGCTGGGCTTCGATCTGGGCGAGAACCTGGGCCGTGCCGCGGGTGACGATGGTGATGCGGCTGGCCCCCGATCCCCGGTCGGTCTCGGCGACGGTGAGGCTCTCGATATTGTAGCCGCGCGCTGCGAACAGGCCGACCACCCGGTGCAGGACGCCCGGCTCGTTGTCGACCAGAACGGCGAAGGTGGCGAGGGCTTCGGCCTCGTCGGCGTGGCCCATGTCATAGGCGGAGGCCGGCGAGTCGGCGGGGGTTCTGGTCATTACACCAGCCCCCGGCCGCCGGCGTCGATCACCGAACCGATGTCGCGGGCGTCTTCGCCCAGCAGCATGTCATTGTGCGCCTTGCCCGAGGGGATCATCGGGAAACAGTTTTCCTCCCGCTCCACGCGGCAGTCGAAGATCACCGGCAGCGGCGTGTCGATCATTTCCTCGATCTTGGCGTCCAGTTCGCCCGGCGTGTGGGCGCGGAGGCCCACGGCGCCGAACGCTTCGGCCATCTTCACGAAATCGGGCATGCTGGCCGAATAGGAATGGCTGTAACGCTCGCCGTGCAGAAGCTGCTGCCATTGGCGCACCATGCCCATCCATTCGTTGTTGAGAATGAAGATCTTGATCGGCAGGTCGTATTGGATGGCCGTGGACATTTCCTGCATGGTCATCTGCACCGAGGCGTCGCCGGCGATGTCGATGACCAGGCTTTTGGGGTGGGCGATCTGCACGCCGACCGCGGCGGGCAGGCCATAGCCCATCGTCCCCAAGCCGCCGGAGGTCATCCAGCGGTGCGGTTCCTGGAATTGGTAGAACTGCGCCGCCCACATCTGATGCTGGCCGACTTCGGTGGTGATGTAGGTGTCGCGGTCCTTGGTCAAAGCGTAGAGGCGTTCGACAGCGTATTGCGGTTTGATGACCTCGGTCGACGGTCGATAGCGCAGGCAGTCGCGCGCGCGCCAGGCCTCGATCTGCTCCCGCCATGGCGCCAGGCGCTTGGCGTCCGGCCCCTGGCGATGGCGTTTGCAGGCGGCGATCAAGGCGGTCAGCACCTTGCCCGCGTCGCCAATAATGCCGACGTCGGCGCGCACGATCTTGTTGATCGACGACGGGTCGATGTCGATGTGGATCTTCTTCGAGCCGGGCGAAAAGGCGTCCAGGCGCCCGGTCACCCGATCGTCGAAGCGCGCGCCGACGGCGATCATCACGTCGCAGTCGTGCATGGCGTTGTTGGCTTCAAAGGTTCCGTGCATGCCGACCAGGCCCAGCCAGGCCGGATCGCCGGCGGGAAAGGCGCCCAGACCCATCAGAGTCGAGGTCACCGGCGCGCCGGTGAGCGCCGCCAGCTCGCGTAAGGATGCGCTCGCCGCCGGTCCCGCGTTGATCACCCCGCCGCCGGTGTAAAACAATGGCCGGCGGGCGCCCACGATCAGCGCGGCGGCCTGGGCGATCGCGGCCGGCTCGCCCTCGGTGCGCGGCTGATAGTTATGCAGGGGCCGCGCCTGAGCGGGACCCACATAGGCGCCGCTGGCGAACTGCACGTCCTTGGGAATGTCGATGACCACCGGCCCGGGGCGTCCAGAGGTCGCGATGGCGAAGGCTTCGTGCATGACGCGCGGCAGATCGGCGATGTTCTTCACCAGATAGTTGTGCTTGGTGCACGAGCGGGTGATGCCGACGGTGTCGCATTCCTGAAAGGCGTCGGTGCCGATCAGATGCGTGGGCACCTGGCCGGTGATGACCACCAGCGGGATGGAATCCATCAGGGCGTCGACAATGCCGGTGACCGCATTGGTGGCGCCGGGGCCGGAGGTGACCAGAACCACGCCGCACTTGCCGGTGGAACGGGCGTAGCCTTCGGCGGCGTGGGTCGCGCCCTGCTCGTGGCGCACCAGAACGTGGCGCAGGCGCGGCTCGTGAAACAGGGCGTCATAGATTGGCAGCACCGCGCCGCCGGGATAGCCGAAGAGGTCGGTGACGCCCTGATCGACCAGGGCGCGCACGACCATTTCGGCGCCGGTCATGATCTCCGCGGCGGTGGCGGCGGGCTGCGAGGCTTTGATCTGGGTATGGGCGGTCATGGCGATATCTGCGTTGTTTTAAGGGCAAGAAAAAAGGCCCGCGAGGGGCCTTGTAAACACGATCAGCAACAAGCGGACTCTTTATTCAAGAGTCCGTCGTGACTGATCGCCGTCTAAGTACGATGTACGCCGCGCGCATGGGTGGAACTCCAACGAAGGCGGCAATAAGTGACCCACTCGGCGGGTCGGGTCAAGCGAAATTGACCGCAGGACATCTCTCCAACCGCAACGGGAGGAAGAATTTACCCCTGTCGATCCGAACCTACCGTTGCACCCCGTATCTCGCCGCATCGGTCAGAAGTGCCGCCAGCCCGGCTGTTCGACGGGGATCGGCGCTCCGGCGTGAGACACTCTTACCCCGCTTGTGGCATCGAATGTTCCGATGATGGCTGCCAAAATCCCCTGGGCCTCAACCGCCGCGATCAGGGCGGACGCGTCCGCCGGCGTAACCGCGCAAACCAGGGCGTAGTCGTCGCCGCCGGTCGCGAGGGCGAGACTGGCCGCCGCCTGGTCCCGTTGGGCGCTCAGCCAGGCGCGGCCCCCGGTCGACAGCGGAAGCTGATCGAGCTGGATCGACAGGCCCAGACCGCTGGCGTCGGCGATGTGTCCGGCGTCGGCGATCAGCCCGTCGGAGACGTCGGCGGCGGCGTGGGCGTGGTCCAGCAGGGCTTGCCCGAGCGAGATCAGGGGTTCGGGCAGACGGTAACGGTTCGCCAGCACCCCGCCTGGATCGACGATCTCACCGCGCGCCGCGCGTAGGCCCAGGGCGCCATCGCCAATCGCGCCGCAGACGACGATCAGATCGCCCGCCCTGGCGCCCGATCGCAACACCGCGCGGCCCCGCGGCGTCCAGCCCAGAACGGTGGCGCTGACGGTGAAGGGGCCCGGCGTCGACACCGTGTCGCCGCCGAGGAGGGCGACGCCAAAGCCTTCCCCGTCGCGCGCGAGGCCCTGCTTGAAATCGTCGCGCCAGGCCTGATCGCGATCGCCGGGCCAGGCGGTCATGAGGAAATAGCCGAACGGCTCGGCGGCCTTGGCGGCGAGGTCGGAGAGGGCCGTGCGCAGCAGCCGCCGGGCGATGATGTCCGGGGCCTCGCCGACAAGGAAATGCACGCCCTCGACCATGGCGTCCTTGGATATGACCAGATCAAAGCCCGGCCGCGCGGGGATGACCGCCGCATCGTCGCGCAGATCCAGGGCCCGCGGATCGCCGCGCGTCAGCGGGCGTAAGGCCGCGATCCAGGCAAATTCGTCAGGCGGCGGACGCGTCACGGGCGATGGCGTCCAAGACGCCGTTTATGAAGCCGGGTTCGGTCCCCGAGAAGAAGGATTTGGCGATCTCGACATATTCGTCCATCACCACCTCGCCGGGCACATCGCGGCGCTCCGTCAGCTCGAAGACGGCGCAACGCAATATGGCCCGCGCCGTGGCGTCAAGCCGGTCCAGCCGCCAGTTCGCGGCCAGATGGGCGCGAATGGCGCGGTCGATCGCGGTCTGATGCTCCACCACCCCGCGCGCCAGGGCGTCGAAGAAGGCTTCGTCCGCCGCCGCCAAGGGCGCGCCGTCGATATCGGTCTCGAAGCGATGGTCGTGGAACTCGCGCACCACGCTTTCCACGCCCGAGCCGGCGGCCTCCATCTGATACAGCGCCTGGACGGCGGCCAGCCGGGCGACCGACCGAGCCTGCCTTTGCGACACGCCTTTGGGCGAGGCGGTTTTGGGCGCGGCGCCATTGGGTTGACCGGTCATGCGTCTTTGTCTTCGGGGGCGACGTCCTCGGCCAGGCCCTCGTCATTGAGGAACTGGGCGAAATCCTGGGTCTCGCGAAAGTCGCGATAGACCGAGGCGTAGCGAACATACGCAACGTCATCCAACGCTTTGAGCGCCTTCATGACCATTTCACCGACGACAGTCGAGGCCAGCTCGGTTTCGCCCATGCTTTCGAGCTGACGGATGATGGCGTTGACCATGCGCTCCACCCTTTCCGCCTCGACCGGACGCTTGCGGGTGGCGATGGAGATCGAACGCACCAGCTTTTCGCGATCGAACGGCGCCCGACGGCCCGAACGCTTGAGAATGGTCAGTTCGCGCAGTTGCACCCGCTCGAAGGTGGTGAAGCGTCCGCCGCATTCGGGGCACAGCCGCCGCCGGCGGATCGCCGCGCCGTCTTCCGACGGGCGGCTGTCCTTGACCTGGCTTTCCATCTCACCGCAGAACGGGCAGCGCACGCGCGTCAGCCGTAGATCGGAAAGCGTGACGTGAGCGCGGCGACTTGGGCGCGCACCCGCGCCTCGACCTCACCGTTGCCGTCTTCGCCGTTGACGGCCAGGCCGTCGACCACTTCGGCGATCAGCTGGCCGATCTTGCGAAACTCGGCCGGGGCAAAGCCGCGCGTCGTCCCCGCCGGCGTGCCGACGCGGATGCCGGAGGTGACCATGGGCGGGGCGGGATCGAATGGGATGCCGTTCTTGTTGCAGGTGATGTTGGCCCGCTCCAGGCTTTGCTCGGCCGCCGTGCCGGTCACGCCCTTGGGGCGCAGATCGACCAGCATCAGATGGCTGTCGGTGCCGCCCGAGACGATATTCAGGCCCGACCCGGCCAGGGCGTCGGCCAAGGCATGGGCGTTGTCGATCACCCGGCGGGCGTAAGCCTTGAATTCCGGCGTCAGGGCTTCGCCGAAGGCCACCGCCTTGGCGGCGATGACGTGCATCAGCGGCCCGCCCTGCAGGCCCGGAAACACCGCCGAATCGATCTTCTTGCCGAGTTTGAGGTCGTTGGAGAGGATCATCCCGCCGCGCGGCCCGCGCAGCGTCTTGTGCGTGGTGGTGGTGACGACGTGGGCGTGCTGCATTGGGCTGGGAAACACCCCGGCCGCCACCAGTCCGGCGAAATGGGCCATGTCGACCATCAGCTTGGCGCCAACGCTGTCGGCCACTTCGCGGAACCTGGCGAAATCGATGGTGCGCGAATAGGCCGATCCGCCGGCGATGATGATCTTCGGCTGACACTCCGTGGCGATATCGGCCAGGGAGTCATAGTCGATTATCTGGTCCTGGGTGCGCACCGTGTAGGGCACCGGGTGGAACCATTTGCCCGACTGGTTGACTGACTTGCCGTGGGTCAAGTGCCCGCCAGCGGCCAGATCCATGCCCATGAAGGTGTCGCCGGGCTTCATGATCGCCATGAACACCGCCTGGTTGGCCTGCGAGCCGGAATGCGGCTGCACATTGGCCCAGGCGCAACCGAACAGGGCCTTGGCCCGCTCTATGGCCAGAGTCTCGACCTCGTCGACGTATTCGCAGCCGCCGTAATAGCGCTTTCCGGGATAGCCCTCGGCGTATTTGTTGGTCAGCACCGAGCCCTGCGCCTCCAGCACGGCGCGCGAGACGATGTTTTCTGAGGCTATCAGCTCGATCTGGCCCTGCTGTCGGGCGAACTCGCGCCCGATCATGCCCGCGACGGCGCTGTCGCGCGCGGCCAGATCGGCGGAGAAGAAAGGATCGGCGGCGTCGTTTGACGCCTCTAGCGTTACGCTCAAGACGATGGCTCCCTGGCGAGTCGTGGTGCGGGCCGCCTTCTTAAACCCGTTTGCGGCGCGATCAACCGCGAGCCCCGATTCTGGCCTTAGCCGAAGCCTTCATAGCTTAAGACCGCGCCGCGCAGGACCGTGCTAAGAAACCACAGCGCGACCGCGACGGCGCCGCACCCCAATATCAGTAAGATCAACGACCGCATCGCCGCCCCTCACAACCTCTTCCGCTTCGTTGGTGGCGAGCTAAAAAGAGGGAATGGCCTTCCTACGCCGCGACGCCGCCCATGCGTTGGATGTTGCAGCGGGTCCACAGTTTTTCCAGCGCCGAAACCAGTTCGTCCATCATGGCGTCGGTGTGAAAGGGCGTCGGCGTGAAGCGCAGGCGCTCGGTGCCACGCGGCACGGTCGGATAGTTGATCGGCTGGACGTAGATGCCGTGGTCGGTCAGCAACATGTCCGAGATCAGCTTGGTGTGCACCGGATCGCCGACCAGCAGGGGCACGATGTGGCTGACCGACGGCATGACCGGCAGGCCGGCGACTTTCATCCGGCGTTTCAGGGAGGCGGCGCGTTCCTGGTGGACGACGCGGACCTCGTCATGTTGCTTGAGCCAGCGGATCGAGGCCAGGGCGCCCGCCGTCAGGGCCGGGGGCAGCGAGGTTGTGAAGATGAACCCGCCAGCATAGGAGCGGATGGCGTCGATCAGGTCGGCGTCCCCGGTCACATAGCCGCCCATCACGCCGAACGCCTTGCCGAGCGTGCCTTCGATGATATCCACCTGGTCGGCGACGCCGTCACGTTCGGAAACGCCGCCGCCGCGCTTGCCGTACAGGCCGACGGCGTGAACCTCGTCGAGATAGGTCATGGCGCCATAGCGTTTGGCCAGGGCGGTCGTCGCGGCGATGTCGGACATGTCGCCGTCCATGGAATAGACGCTCTCGAACGCCACCAGCTTGGGCGCGTCGACCGGCGCGTCGGCGAGCAATTGCTCCAGATGCTCGAGATCGTTGTGGCGCCAGATCTTGCGCGGCCCACCGCCGGCTCGGATGCCGGCGATCATCGAGGCGTGATTGAGGGCGTCGGAAAAGGTGATCAGCCCCGGCAGGACCTTTTGCAAGGTCGCCAGGGTCGCCTCGTTGGAGACATAGCCCGAGGTGAAGAGGAGCGCTGCTTCCTTGCCGTGCAGATCGGCGAGTTCCACCTCCAGTTCGACGTGATAGTGGGTGGTGCCGGAAATGTTGCGCGTGCCGCCCGAACCGGCGCCGGCCTCGTCGACGGCCTTGTGGATGGCCTCGATGATCACCGGGTTCTGGCCCTGGCCCAGGTAGTCGTTGGAGCACCAGACGATGACGTCGCGCGTTTCGCCGCCCGGCGCCGTCCAGGTGGCGAAGGGAAAATTCCCGCGATGGCGTTTGAGATCGGCGAACACCCGGTAGCGGCCTTCGCCGCGAACCTGCTCCACCGCGTCTCTGAAAGCGGCCTTATAGTCCATCAAACCCACGCGCTCCGCGCTTTTTGAAACGAAAACCCCGTCGTTCGGAGGCTAAAGATCGGCCATCCGCCCGCGCATGAGCTGCAATATGGCCGAAAAATCCTTCTGGCCATAGCCCTGAGCTTCAAACAGGGCGTAAAGCGCCTGCGCCTGGGCGCCCAGAGGCGTCGCCGCGCCGCTTTTCGCCGCCGCGTCCTGGGCCAGTTTCAGGTCCTTCGACATCAGGGCGGTGAGGAAACCGCCCTCATAATTGCGATTGGACGGCGCCGATTCCACGCCGCCGGGCCACGGGCAATAGGTGTTCAAACTCCAGCACTGACCGGACGACTTTGAGGCGATATCGAAGAACCGCATCGGGTCGAGCTCCAGTTTTTCGGCCAGGGCGAAGGCTTCGCACACGCCGATCATCGAAATGCCCAGCAACATGTTGTTGCAGATCTTGGCCGCCTGACCCGCGCCGGGCGCGCCGGCGTGGATCACCACCCGCGCCATGGGGGCGAGCGTGGCCTCCACCGCCGCATAGTCGGCGTCGGTGCAGCCGACCATGAAGGCCAGAGTCCCGGCGTCGGCGGCCATGATGCCGCCGCTGACCGGCGCGTCGGCGGCGCGCAGGCCGGCCTTGGTCGCCAGGGCGGCGACGAACCGGGCGCTTTCCACGTCGATGGTCGAGCAGTCGACGACCAGGCATCCCGGCTTGGCGTGAGGGATGACCTCTGCGGCCCAGACCGCGCGGACATGGGTTCCGGCCGGCAACATGGTGATCACGACATCCGCCGCCGCGACGGCCTCCGCCGTCGACGCCGCCCTGACGCAGCCGGCGCCGACCGCGCGGTCGAGCGCCGCCGCCGAGAGGTCGAACGCCAGGACCTTTTGGCCCGCCTTGGCCAGATTGGCCGCCATGCCGGCCCCCATATGGCCCAGACCGATAAACGCGATGGATGTCATGAATTTAGATCCTGTCGATAGGTCGCGAGTTACAAACAAGCAGTCCCCAATCCGTCTCCCCCACGAAGGCGGGGGTCCAGACTTCTACTCGGACGGCTACAAGAAAGATTGAGTCCCCGCCTTGGCGGGGCAGACGGAGTGTAGCTAGCTTTGGTTATGCGACGGGGCCGCTCAAGGCTTGCGGAACACATAAATGAACTGGTCGGTGTGGCCCCGGATCGACGGGTCGAACACCAGCTTGGTGCGCGGATCGGCCGGATTGCGCAGCAGGTCGCTCTCGCGCACGAATTTGAAGCCCGTCGCGGCGAGATCGGCCTTCACCCGGGCGGCGTCGATGCGGTGGGTGGTGTTGGTCGAGGCTATGCCTGTGCCGTCCGGCGCCGAGTGGTCGATGACCACGAACAATCCGCCGCGCTTGAGCGCCTTGAACACCGCCTTGTCAAAGGTCGGCACGTCGGCCGGGGCCATGAACGGATCGTAGATGTCGTGATAGTTCTGGCGGATCCACACGACGTCCGCCGCGCCCGGCACGGCGAAACTGTTGGTCGGGGCGATAATGGCGGTGACGTTGGGGTGATCGGCCATCGGGTGCGATCCGTCGGCGGGAAGGGGCGTCTTTATTTCCTTGGTGATCTCGGTCGGGATGAACATGAAAACCTTGCCGGTCGGTCCGACTGCGTCGGCGAACAGGCGGTCGAAATACGGGCCGGGGAAGATATCGACGACGGTCTGGCCGGGCTTTATGCCGATGAAGGTCAAGACTTCGGCGGGCTTGCGGGCGGCGTCCAGATCGCGGTCGGCCTGGGTGCGGGCCGGATCGGCGATGGCTTCGGCGATATTTTTGGGCGTCGGTGCGGCCGAAGCGGCGCCGGACGCGCCGCCGATGGTCAAAATCGTCGCCAGTAGGCCGCTCAAAAGGCGGTTACGCATGAGTGTCTCCCTCTAATTGTGTCATCGTTTGACTAATCCATAACTCAAGGCGTTGGCGAAGTCAGCGGACGTCGCGATTCTCGGCCAATCGGGGGTCTGGGTGCGAAACCAGGTCGTCTGGCGTTTGACATAGCGGCGGGTGTCTTGCCGGGCCTGGGCCAGGGCTTCGTCGCGGCTGACCCGGCCGGCCATCAAGGCCGCGAACGGCGCGACGCCCAGCGCCTTCATCGCCGGCAGGTTGGGGTGGAGGTTTCGGGCGATCAGGGCGGCGACCTCGTCCAGGGCGCCGCCCTCGATCATCGCGCCCAGCCGGGCGTCGCAGCGCCGATAAAGCTCGTCGCGCGGCGGGTCGAGTACGACGCCGCGCCAACCGCGCGCAGCGATCGGGGCCGGGGCGGTCGAACGCCAGTCGCTCAAGGACCGGCCGGTCGCGGCGTGGACTTCAAAGGCCCGGGTCAGGCGTTGGCGATCACCGGGCGCAATTCGCGCCGCCGCCGCCGGATCGACGCGCGCGAGGGTCTCGCGAAACGCCGTCTCGCCCAGGTTATCATAGATCACGGCGACGTCGCGGCGGATCTGGACCGGAAGTTCGGGAATGTCGGCGAGGCCTTGGGTGAGGGCGCGAAAGTAAAGGCCGGTGCCGCCGACCACAATGGCCGGGCGCCCGCGCGCGGCGATATCGCTCAGCACCTCGCTCGCCGCCCTTAGCCATCGACCGACCGACCAGGCCTCGGCGGCGTCGGCGACGCCGAACAGGTGATGCGGCGCTTGCGCTTCGTCCTCGACGGACGGCCGTGCGGTCAGGATACGCAGATCGGCGTAGATCTGCATGGAGTCGGCGTTGACGATTTCGGCGTCGGTCTCGCGCGCGAGATCGAGCGCCAGGGCGGACTTGCCGCCGCCGGTCGGCCCGGCGATGAGCCAAAGGCGCGGCCCGCTTTCGCCCTTCACCGCGCCGATCCGTGCCGCTGGTCGATCAGGCGCCGATTGAACAGTTCGGCGACCAGCACCGCCGTCACCGCGATCACGGCGGCGACCACGCACAGGGCCACGGCGTGGCTTTCACCGCCGGGGCTTTGGGTCGCCTGATAGATCGCCGTCGGCAGGGTCAGGGTCTCGCCGGGGATGGCGGCGACGAAGGTGATGGTCGCGCCAAATTCGCCGAGCGCCTTGGCGAACCCCAGCACCGCACCGCCGGCGAGACCGGGCGCGGCGAGGGGGACGGTGACGCGAACGAAGCGCGCCACGGCGCCGGCTCCCAGCGTGCGGGCCGCCTCGTCGACCTCGCGGTCGATGGCCTCGATCGCCAGGCGGATCGGCCGGACCATCAGCGGAAAGGCCATGATTCCCGCCGCCAGCGCCGCGCCGGTCCAGCGGAAGGCAAACACGATCCCCATCCCCTCCAGCGCGTGGCCCAGAACGCCGCGGTGGCCGAGCAGGACCAGAAGGGCGTAGCCGGTCGCCACGGGGGGCAAAACGAGCGGCAGGTGCACCATCGCGTCGAGCACGACATTGCCCCTGAGGCGTCCGCGCGCCAGCAGATGGGCGACGGCCAGGGCGAACGGCAGGCCGAAAACCGTCGCCGTGGCGGCGACCTTGAGCGACAGTAGCACCGCCTGGATGTCGTCGGGGCTGAGCAGAGTCACGGCGGCGGCGCGGCCCCCAGCACCTCGACGGCGACGTCGAGACCCGCGAGGCGGGCGGCCAGGGCACGATCCGGCGCCGTGTCGACCACGGCGATCAGGCGACCCTTGCGCGCCAGATCGGCCAGGGTCTTAAGGTCGGCCTCTTCGGTCGTCAGGCGTTCGGCGTCTCGCCGTAGATGCGCCGCCAATATCGCCTCGGCGCCCGCGCCGACCACCGCGACGTCGGCGATGTTGAGCGCCCGCGCCGCGCGCAGGGGGATCAGGTCGGCGTGGGCCGGCGCGGCGATAAAGGTGACCTTGCCCATGGCGCTCCATCCCTCCGCGATGGCCTCGGCCAGGCGTATGGCGGCAAGAGCTGCGTCCCCCGCCGCCGCCGCATCCGCCGCCGGACCGGTCAGCACGGCGCGCAGGAAGGCGCGGCGGTGCGCGAGATCGGGGAAGGCGGCGCGCAAGGTCTCGCGCTGGGCGCCGAGCAGGGCCGCGACGGCCCCGGCGCCCTGCGGTATGCGCGCCTCGATCTCCGCGCGCAGCAAGGACGCCAGCAGGGGCGCCGCGCCGGCGGTGCCGATGGCCGCGACGACCTGGCCGCGATCGATGATCGCCGGGGTTTGGAAGTCCGATAGCGCCGGATGGTCGACGACATTCAGCGGCGCCCCCGCCGCCCGCGCAGCCGCGCTTGCCGCCTTGACGAAATCGGCGTCGAAACTGGCCACGAAGATCAGGTCCGCGCCGGCGTAGGCTTGCGGATCCAGCGCCGCGTCGCCGACGAGCCGGATCACCGTCGCCGGCGAGCCCGCAAACAGCCGCGCCTTTATCTCCGCCGGCTCGCCCTCGCCGGCGATGATCACGCGGCGATCCTTCAAGGGGAAAAAGGCGGGGAACGTCTCCATGGCGGCACCTTAGACGGCTTCGTCGACCCGGCCAACGCGGCGGCGACGTCGTGGAGGGTGACGTCGCGGTCAACGCGCAGGCGCGCGAGTCGCTTGAACCCTGGACCTGTCGTCTGATTGCACGACGGTGACTTTCCCTTGGCGTTAGGCTAGTCGTTCGCGTCCTCGGGGAGGGCGCATCCATGAAGTCGATCCTGATGGCCACGGCCTGCATCGTGGTGACCGGACCGGCGGTCGCACAGGCGATCCACCACCCAGACGGGAGCACGAGCGCGACGATGACCGACACATCCCACATGACCGGTGAGGCGGCGGCGATTTCGTCGCTCGAGGCGCGCTGGACCGCCGCCCTCATCGCCAAGGACCAGGCCGCGCTCGCGGACCTGCTCGCGCCGGAGTTTCAGTTGGTCGGCATTCGGTCGACCGGCGTGACCGCCATACACCGCGCCGAATGGCTCGCGACCGCCGGCTCGATCATTTTTCATGATTTCACGACGCAAACGACGTCGGTGCAGGTGTTCGGCGACACTGCCCTGGCGACCGTTGAGGGCCGATGGGACATCGTATTCCGCGGTCATCCGATCAAGGAAAACTTTTACGTCACCGACGTCTGGGTTCGCCGTGACGGCGCCTGGCGGGTCGTGCGGCGTCACTCAAGCCCCTATCAAACCACGGTTGCTTCTGCTGCGGCTCGGTGATTCAGGTGACATGTCCACCGTTTCCGCCACGGTAACTCCGCGCGCGCGATGGGCGCTTTTGCGGCGCGCGTTTTCAAGTTAACATCGTTCAGACGAAGCGGGCCGGCGGTGTCGGCTCAACCAACCGGGGAGAAACACGATCATGGCCGCAACGTTGGACATCAACGGCAAACCGGTGACGGTGCAGGCGGCGCCGGAGACGCCCCTGCTGTGGGTTCTGCGCGACGAGCTGGGGCTGACCGGCACCAAATACGGCTGCGGCATCGCCCAGTGCGGCGCCTGCACCGTGCACGCCAACGGGACGGCGATCCGCTCGTGCCAGGCGCCGATCGGCTCTCTGGCCGGGGTCAAGATCACCACCATCGAGGGTCTGGAGGGGCGCCATCCGGTGCAGGCGGCCTGGGTCAAGCTCGACGTGCCGCAATGCGGCTATTGCCAGTCGGGGCAGATTATGTCGGCGACGGCTCTTCTGGCCAAGACGCCCAAGCCGTCCGACGGCGATATCGACGCGGCGATGAGCGGCAATATCTGTCGCTGCGGCGCCTATCAGCGCATCCGCGCGGCCATCAAGGACGCCGCCGGCGTCGTCGCGGCTTGAGGGGATCGGTCATGAACGCGCCTTTCAAAGCCCTCGCCAAACTCCGCCCATCGCGCCGCGAGATGATCGTAGTGTCCGCCGCCGCCGCCGGCGGAGCCCTGCTGGTCGGCTGCTCGCCGGCCGACATCCTCTCCATCGGCGCCGACAACAAGCATTTTGGCCCGTTCGGCCCGTTCCTGCGCATCGACGCCGACGGCACGGTGACCGTGGTCTCCAAGCACATCGAATTTGGCCAGGGCAGCCACGCCAGCCTGGCGGCCATGGTCGCCGAGGAACTGGACGCCGATTGGGACAAGCTCAAGGTCGCCCAGGCGGGCGCCAACGCCAAGGTCTACGCCAACCTCGATCAGGGGGCGCAGGGCACCGGCGGCTCGTCGGCCATCCACAATTCCTGGGATCAGCTGCGCAAGGTCGGCGCCGCGACGCGGGCGATGTTCGTCACCGCAGCCGCCGACCGGTGGAAGGTCCACGCGAACGAGATATCGGTCGCCAACGGCGTGGTCGCCCATCCGTCGGGTCAGTCGGCGACCTTCGCCGATCTGGTGGCCAACGCGGCCAAGGTGAAGCCGCCGGGATCGCCCAAGCTGAAGGACCCGAAAGCCTACACCCTGATCGGCACCAATCGGGTGCGGCGCAAGGACAGCCTGGCCAAGGCCACCGGCACGGCCAGATTCACCCAGGACGTGCATCTTCCCAACATGCTCACCGCCATGGTCGCCCACTCGCCGCGTTTCGGCGGCAAGGTCAAATCCTTCGACGCCGACGCCGCCAAGAAAATCCCCGGCGTGGTCGATGTGTTCAAGATCCCCTCCGGCGTCGCGGTGACGGCGCAAAACACCTTCGCCGCGCGGCAGGGCCGCGACGCGCTTAAGGTCGAGTGGGATGACGACAAGGCCGAAACGCGCGGCTCGGACGCCATCCTGGCCGCCTATCACGATCTCGCCTCGGGCAAGACGGCGGCCACGGACAAGCTCAAATGGCAGCCATTCGACAGCCACGGCGTCGGCGTGGCCCCCGGCGCCGGCAAGGTAGTCGAAGTGGCCTACGATTTTCCATTCCTGGCCCACGCGCCGATGGAGCCGATGAACTGCGTCGCCGAAATCGGCGGCGGCAAGAACAAGCTCACCTCAGGCTCGCAGATTCCGACCCTTGACCAGCTCAACACCGGCATGATCGTCGGCGCCCTGCCGGGGTCGGTGGAGATCGAAACCCTGTTCGCCGGCGGCTCATTCGGGCGGCGGGCCAATTTCCAGTCCGACTACGCCGCCGAATGCGTGCACATCGCCAAGCATGTCGGCGGCGGCCGTCCGGTCAAGCTGGTGTGGACCCGCGAAGACGACATGACCGGCGGTTACTACCGGCCGATGGTCCACCACGCCGTGCGGGTGACCCTGGGCGCCGACGGCTATCCGGCGCATTGGCGTCACCGGATCGTCAGCCAATCGGTGATGAAGGGCTCGCCCATGCCGAGCAAGGGCGTGGATGAATCAGCGGTGGAGGGTGTCAGCGGCTCGCCCTATCTGAAGGCGACGCCGGTAGTGGACGCCCAGGCCATCCTGCCCGACAGCCCCATACCGGTGCTGTGGTGGCGGTCGGTCGGCGCGACGCACACCGCCTTTGTGATGGAGCACACCATCGAC
Organism: Caulobacteraceae bacterium; assembly: GCA_025352085.1. Classification (GTDB taxonomy): domain Bacteria; phylum Pseudomonadota; class Alphaproteobacteria; order Caulobacterales; family Caulobacteraceae; genus Acaudatibacter. The sequence goes on from JANXUA010000125.1 coordinate 54,530, forward strand.
CAACTGGCCCGCGCCGCCGGCAAGGACCCGATCGACTATCGCCGCGCGCTCTATACGAAAGCCGGCGCTGATCGGCATCTGGTCGCGCTCAGCCTGGCGTTGGAGAAGGCTGGACTCAATCCGGCCCCTGGCTACACGCGCGGCGTCGCGGCGCATGAGAGCTTCGGCTCGGTCGTGGTCCAGATCGCCGAGGTCAAGCTGGACGGCGGCGTGCCCAAGGTAGGACGCGTGGTCACCGCCATCGACTGCGGCACGGCCATTTCGCCCGATCAGGTCGCCGCGCAGATGGAAGGCGGCACATGCTTCGGCCTCTCCGCCGCTTTGTTTGGCCAGATCACCCTCAAGGACGGCGTCGTCGATCAAAAGAACTTCGACGCCTATCGCGTCCTGCGCATGAACGAAGCCCCGCACGTAGAGACCTACATCGTTCCCTCCGGCGCCCATCCCAGCGGCGTCGGCGAGCCGGGCACTCCGGTCATTGCGCCGGCTGTCGCCAACGCCATCCTGGCCATCACTGGCAAGCCGACGACGAGTTTGCCGTTCGTGAAGGCGTAACGGTTGGCGATTTCCCCTCCCTCCCCTTTTTGGGGAGGGTCGAGACGGAGTGAAGCGTAGTCCGGGGTGGGGCTGTTTAGACCCTAAGAACCCCACCCCGGTCGCTTCGCGACTCGCCCTCCCCTTAAAGGGGAGGGAGATAATAGTGGGCGCCGATGACGGATAGATCAGAGGACATCACCGTCATACCGGCGACCCAGACCGAGCGGGCGCTGATCGAGGGTCTGTTTCAGTTCTACATCTATGATTTTTCCGCTCTGGAGCCGGCCGAGTCGGAACGCTTTGAGCCCGGGCCCGATGGTCGGTTCGCGGCCTATCCGGATCTCGACAGCTATTGGCGGGATTCCACCCGCGCGGCCCTGATCATTCGCCGGGGCGGTTCGCCGGTCGGCTTCGCCCTGATCAACGCCGTCTCGCACAGCGGCTTCCCGGTGGACCGCAACATGGCCGAGTTTTTCGTCATGCGGAAACATCGTCGCGGCGGGGTGGCCAGCGCGGCGGTGCGGGCGATCCTGACCCGCTATCCCGGACGGTGGGAGTTGGCGATCGCGCAGCGCAACACCGGCGCCCGCGCCTTCTGGCCGGTCGCGGTGGCGACGACGCCGGGGGTGACCGACCTCACCACCCTCACCGGCGACGGCGTCCATTGGACCGGCTCGATTCTCAGATTTGCGATTGAGGGTTAGGAATGCCTTCCTTCCCTCCCCTTTATGGGGAGGGTGGATTGGCGCGCAGCGACAAGACGGGTGGGGAAGTGTCGTGGAGGGCGAGGGAGTGGGTCCCACGAAATTTCCCCACCCGGACTTCGCTTCGCGCCGTCTCGACCCTCCCCAGACGGGGAGGGAAAGGTCTCCCCTACCCCTGCAACACCGCCCAGGCCTGGGCGGCGAGGTATTTGGTGTTGTCGTTGTCCACAGGGCCCTCGGCGTTGCCGATGCCATCGAGATTGCGCTTGAAGACGCCCTGGCCGATCGAGGCCAGGCGGAACATTGAAAACGCCAGATAGACGTTGAAATCGGCGATGCCGGCTCGCCCGGTCCGTCGACAATAGGCCGCGACGTACTCATCCTGCGTGGGAATGCCCGCCGCCGCCAGATCGACGCCGTCCAGCGTGCCCCAGCTTTCCGAGTTGGAACGATAGAGGATGCAGCCATAGGCAATGTCGGCCAGGGGATGGCCGAGGGTCGAAAGCTCCCAGTCCAGCACGGCGATGACGCGCGGCTCGGTCGGGTGGAACATGACGTTTTCCAGGCGGTAGTCGCCGTGGGCGATGGAAACCGCGTCGTCGACCGGAATGCGGGCTGGCAGGGTCTCGATCAGGCGCTCCATGTCCGCGATCTCCCCGGTCTGGGCGCCACGATATTGCCGGGTCCAGCGATCCATCTGACGTTGGAAATAGTTGCCGGGCTTGCCGTAATCGGCAAGGCCGGCGGCGGCGACATCGACCCCGTGCAGTCGGGCGAGGGTGGCGCCCAGGTCATCATAGATCGCGGCGCGTTCGGCGGGGGTCAGGCCCGGCAGACGGGCGTCGCGGAAGATCCGACCCTGCAGAAAATCCATCACATAGAACGGCGTGCCGATAACGGCGGCATCTTCGCACAGCGCCCGCATGACCGGCACGGGAAACCTCTGGGCGCCCAAGGCCGACATGATGCGAAATTCCCGCTCGATCTGGTGCGCGCTGGCCAGAAGCTGGCCGGGCGGCTTCTTGCGCAGAACCCAGCGGTTGGCGCCGGAAGTCAGCAGAAAGGTCGGGTTGGAGGCGCCCTTGTTGAATTGCTGCAGGGTGAGCGGCGCGGCCAAGGGTTCAACGTGGGCCTCGAACCAGGCGGCCAGCGGCGCGACATCGAAGCGATGATGATCCTTCACATCGCCGACCGAGGGGCGACTGGGGTCGTTCGGCGGCGCGTCCGGCATGGCGTTAAGTCCTCAAGCGACAGCAAACTGCGTCGGGCGGAACGATATCGCGCCGGCGTTCGGGCGAGCAACTGCAATCGACGCGCCCTCTGGACGGCGACGCCGACGCAGGTCAGGTTCGCGGGCGATGAGCGACGACCCCCCGATCAACGACGAGACCTCCGCGCCGCCGATCAAGCGGGGCTTCGGCGCGGCGCTGGCGGTGTTTGGCGAGCGGCCGATTGCGGTCATGCTCGGCCTGGGTTTCGCCGCCGGCCTGCCCAATTTTCTGGTGTTCGACACCATGTCCGCCTGGCTGCGGGCCGCCGGCCTGTCGCTGGCGGTGATTTCGCTCTTCAGCCTGGCGACCTTGCCGTATTCGTTCAAATTCCTGTGGGCGCCGCTGGTGGATCGCACCGCGATCCCGTTTCTCACCCGCAGGCTGGGCCATCGCCGCTCGTGGATGGTCGCGGCGCAGACGTGCATTATTCTCGGGTTGATCGCGATCTCGACAGGCGATCCGAAGACTGGTCTCGGGTCCCTGGCCGCCTGCGCCGTTTTCACCGGTCTGGCGTCGGCGACGCAGGACATCGTCATCGACGCCTGGCGGATCGAGGCGGTCGACGCCTCGCGTCAGGGGGCCATGGCGGCGGTGTATCAGTGGGGTTATCGGGTCGCCAATATCGTCGCCGGCGCCGCGCCGCTGCTGCTCGCCGACCGCATCGGGTGGAACGCCGCCTATGCGATCATGGCCGGAGTCATGTCGCTGGGGCTGGTCGCGGTCCTGCTCGCCCCGCGCGAGGCGCAACACTCTATCCGGCCCATTTCCACCGACGGCGTCGCCGCCGCGCCGGTGTGGGAGCTGACCGAATGGACCCTCCGCCTGGCGTTGATCCTGCTGGGCGCATTGTTTCTGGCCTCTGGCCTGGGCGCCAAGGCCGATCTTCTGGCCGGCGGTCTGAAACTCATCGGCGCGGATGGCGCGGCGGGGGCCTTGACGGCGGCGTGGACGGCCAAGCCCAACGGCGTCTGGCTGCAACTCCTGGCGGTGCTCGCCGGGTTCGGCGCGGTCGCCCTCGCCGCCTCGCCCGTGCCGGGCGTGCGCACCCGACCGGGCCTCTTTCTGTTTCATGCCCTCGGCGACCCCCTGGCCGATTTTTTCCGGCGCTTCGGCAAGCAAGCCGTCCTGATCCTGGCCCTGATCTGCCTCTACCGCCTGTCGGACTTCGTCCTCAACATCATGAACGCCTTCTACCAGGACCTCGGCTTTTCGCTCACCCAGATCGCCGAGGTGCGCAAGGTGTTCGGCGTCGGCGCCTCGATGATCGGGGTTTTTCTGGGCGGTCTGGCCATCGCGCGTCTGGGGGTGATGCGCCCATTGGTCGTCGGCGCCGTGGCCCTGCCGATCACCAACACCATCTTCGGCTGGCTGGCCTTGCAGGGACCCAGCGTCCACGCCCTCCTCATCGCCATCGGCGTCGACAACATCGTCTCGGCCTACGCCGGCACCTGTTTGATCGCCTATATGTCGAGCCTGACCGGCGTCGGTTTCACGGCGACGCAATACGCCCTCTTTTCCTCGCTCTATTCCCTGCCGGGCAAGCTGATCGCCTCGCAATCGGGCCGGATCGTTGAGGCCGCCGCGCGCTCGGCGCAGAACGGCGGACTGTTCGCGCCGCTGAAAGCCCTGTTCGTCCACGCCCCGCCGGAAGCCTTCGCCGCCGCCCTGGCCAAGTCCCAGGTCGCCCCGGCGGCGTTGGGCGCTGGCTATCTGGTGTTTTTCCTGTATTCCGGGTTCGTGGGCCTGGGCGCGATGGTGCTGGCGCTACTGGTGGCGCGCAAGGGCGAAACGCGTGCGCTCTAGCGGCAAGGCGTCGCCGCCCGGGATCGTCGAGCACATTGTCGATGTCCTGCGGGCCTTGGGTCCAGTGGAATATCAGAGGTTCTTCGGCGGCTGGGGTCTTAGCCTGCACGGCAGGCAGTTCGGCATGGTGACGCGGAACGAGGAGCTTTATTTCTCGGTCGACGCCGCCCTGCGCGAGGAGTTGATCACCGCGGGCTGCGCGCCGTTCTCGTTCATGAAGGCCAAGGGCCTAGTGGTCGCCGAAAAACTGTATTCAGCCCCGCCGGGATGCGTCGACGATGCCGATGAGTTGTGCCTCTGGGCCGCCAGGGCGATCCGAGCGGCGGGGCTTTAGGATCAATCGTTGCGATGCCGCCCGAAATCGGGCTCGGCGGTTTCCTGGCCGGCGTCGATGACGCCCTTGCGGATCGAGCGGGTGCGGGTGAAGAATTCCTCCAGCTTGTCGCCGTCGCCCCAGCGGATGGCGCGCGATAGGGCCTGCAGGTCCTCGTTGAACCGCCCGAGCACTTCCAGCACCGCGTCCTTGTTGGCCAAAAAGACGTCGCGCCACATGATCGGATCGGAGGCGGCGATGCGGGTGAAGTCGCGAAAGCCGCCGGCGGAAAACTTGATCACCTCGCCGCGGGTGACTTCCTGCAGATCGTCCGCCGTGCCGACGATATTGTAGGCGATCAGGTGCGGCAGGTGCGAGGTGACGGCCAGGACGAGATCATGATGCCGCTCATCCATCAGTTCGACCTTGGATCCCAAGGCTTCCCAGAACCGGGTCAAGCGGTCGAGCGCGGCCTGATAGGGCGCGTCACCCCGCGTGCGCGGGGTGAGAATGGCCCAGCGCCCGTCGAACAGGGTTGCAAAACCCGCGTCCGGACCGGATTTTTCCGTGCCGGCGATAGGGTGGCCGGGAATGACGAAGACGTCGGTCGGCATGACCAGGGCGAACGCGTCGGCTACCGCGCCTTTGACGGATCCAACGTCGGTGACGGTCGCGCCGGGCTTGAGGTGGGCGGCGACGGCGGCCGCCGCCGGGCCGATGGCCAAGGGGGGCGTGGCGAAGATGACCACATCGGCGTCCTGAACGGACTCGCACGGGTCGGCACACACCGCGTCGGCCAGACCCAGGGCGATGACGCGCTCGCGCACGGCGGCGCTGGTGTCATAGACCGTGATAGAGCCGACCACGCCGCGCGCGCGGGCGGCGCGGGCGACCGACGAGCCGATCAGGCCGCAGCCGACGATCGCCAGGCGTTCATACAGAGCCGGACCGGTCACCGCGCGTCGCCGCTCATGAAAGCGGCCAGGGCGTCGACGACGGCGCGGTTATGCACTTCCAGCCCGATGGTGATGCGCAGATGGTGGGTCAGGCCATAGCCGGCCAGGCCGCGCAGGATCAGACCCCGCCCGGCCATGAAGGCCTCGGCCTCGGCGGCGGTCTTGCCGGGCGCGGTCGGAAAGCTGACCATGATGAAATTGGCCGAGGACGGCGTGACCTCCAGCCCCAGGCCGCCCAATTGCTGGGTCAGCCAGGGGCGCCATTGCTCGATCAGGGCCAGGGACTTTTCCTGAAACTCGGTGTCGGCCAGGGCGGCGACGGCGGCGGCCTGCCCGGCGATCGAGGTGTTGAACGGCAGGCGGATGCGATCGATCGCCTCGGCCACCGCCGCCGGTGCATAGGCCCAGCCGACGCGCAGGGAGGCCAGGCCATGCAGCTTCGAGAAGGTGTGGGTGACGACGACATTGGCGGCGTCCCGGGCCAGATCCAGGCCGTCGTTGAAGCCAGGATCGGTGTTGAACTCGGCGTAGGCCCCGTCGAGCACCAGCAAAACATTACCCGGCAGGCCCGCGTGCAGGCGCGCCACCTCGTCGGCGGTGATGAAGGTGCCGGTCGGATTGGCCGGATTGGCGAGGAAGACCAGCCGCGTGCGCTCATCGACGGCGGCTAGCAGGGCGTCGACGTCGATGCGATAATTGTGTTCGGGCGCGAACCTGACCTCGCCCTCATTGGCCCGCGCGCCGATGGCGTAGGCGCCAAAACCCCACTCGCCCTGGACGATATTGTCGCCGGCGCGCAGGAACACCTGGTTCAAGAGGGCGAAGATCTCGTCGGTGCCGCAGCCGAGGATCAACCGGTTGGGTTCAATGCGATACTTTTCGGCCAGGGCGGCGCGCAAGGCCCCGCCGCGACCGTCGGGATACCGGCCAAGGTTTTCCGCCGCCGCGACAAAGGCTTCCTTCGCGTGCGGGCTGCAGCCCAGAATGTTCTCGTTGGCCGACAGCTTGACCGGATCGATCACGCCGTCGGCCCCCGATTTGCCCGGCGTATAGGGGTTGATGTCGAGAATCCCGGGGCGGGGTGTGGGAGTGGCGTCGGTCATGGCGGGGCGGTATGGCGAGGAAGGGGGCGGGGGTCAACAATGCCCCACGCGAAGGGCGAGTGCGGCGGGTCGTCCAAGCGCCGTATGTGCAACGTTCCGCCGGCCTTTGCCCATGACTGGAAAGCGTCGGAAAAATTGCGCCCGCGAAGCGCCCGGGCGTGGGTGTATGTCGCGTCAAAAATCGAGGTCTCCGGTGGTTCCATCCCCGCCGATGTGCGCGCCTGGTCCAACTCAATAAAAAGCGCCCCCTGATCGTTAGGGCCGGCCTTGGCGTGCAGATGAAACTCTGCAGCAGTGGACATCCAAACCGGTTGTGCACCCGCATTGGTGCCAACTCGCAACCCTATACCCTCGACGGAAATGCGTGGGGGCACGGCGCCGAAGTCGGAAAGGCTTCCACGCAATACCTTCGCCGTTACGAACTCCAGATCGCCGTTTGGCCGGGTGATCACCACCCCCATCGGCGCGAGCATCACCCAATGGGTCGGCGCGGAAATATAGGCCTGAGCCTTGAGCACCGGCGCTGCAATTGACCAGCCAGACGCCTCGCCCCACCGCGCGTTCTGCAAATCGACGTTCAATCGAAACGGAAACCCCGACACCGTCCGGCTCGACCAGTCCAGCCGCCAGCCGGTCTGGGCCATCGACGCGCGCGCCGCGTCCATTCGTCGTTCGGTTTCGCCTTTCAGCCACACCCAACCAAGGCTCCAGGCGACGACGAACACGACCGCTAATCCCCACGGAATGATCAAGCCCAGGCGACGGGGTTTGCGGGCGGGGCGGTTGTCGGGCAGGGTCATGCGGGATTCGAAGCGACGGGAACTCTAGAGGGATGGCGGTGGAAGAGCCCGGCGAGCTTTGGGTGTTCGGTTACGGCTCGCTGATGTGGCGACCGGGATTCGACTATGTAGAGCGCCAGAGCGCCGTCCTCCATGGCCGCCGGCGGGCCTTCTGCATTTATTCGGTGCATCATCGCGGCACGCCGGCGCGGCCGGGCCTGGTTCTGGGCCTGGCGGCGGGCGGCGCGGTGCGCGGCGCGGCCTATCGCATCGCGCCCGCCGACTGGCACGCCGTCCACGCCTATCTGATGGAGCGTGAACAGCCGACCGAGACCTATGTCGAGGCCTACGCCGAGGTGCTCCTCACCGACGGCCGCCGCGCCCGCGCCCTCACCTTCCTGTCCGATCGCGGCCATCCGCAATGGGCCGGCGCCTTGAGCCACGAGGCCCAGGCCGACCTGATCGCCGGCGCGCGCGGCCTGTCGGGGCGCAATATCGACTATCTGCGCGATCTGGTGGAGCATTTGCACGACGAAGGGATACGCGACCACGGCATGGAGCGCCTACTGGCGTTGGTGGAGGCGCGCGAGCCTAAAAACCCCCTCCTCTTTATGGGGAGGGTCGAGACGTAGCGGAGCGAAGTCCGGGGTGGGGAAGTCTCCTCAGACACAACACGTGCGCCAAGATCCCCACCCCGCTCGCTTCGCGAGTCGCCCTCCCCATAAAGGGGAGGGAAAGAGTGCTACTCCCCCAACAACGCCCGCGACCCCGTCTCCAACCGCTCCTCCAGAACCCGCATGAACTCGGCGCGCGGCAGGCCGGGCGGGATGGGTTCGAGGAATTCATAGACGATCACGCCGGGTCGACGAATAAAGCCGTGCGCCGGCCAGTGCGTGCCGGAATTGGTGGCCAGCGGGATGCAGGCGAGGCCCTCGGCGCGGTAGAGGGCGGCGATGCCGGGGTGGTATTCGCCGGTCTCGCCCGGCGCGACGCGCGTGCCCTCGGGATAGATCACCAGTTGCCGACCCGCCGCCAGCGCCGCCTTGCCGTCGGTGAGGAGTTTGCGCAGGGCCAGGGACCCGCCCTCGCGGTCGACCACGATCATGTCGACCTTGGCGCAATACCAGCCGTAGAAAGGGACGCGCGTCAGCTCCTTTTTCATCACATAACAGGCGTCGGGCAGGATCACGAACGGGCCCATGGTGTCGAACATGCACTGGTGCTTGGCGCCGATCAGGGCCGCGCCCGTGGGCAGGTGCTCCAGGCCGCGAAACTCGACGCGGACGCCGCATGTGGGGCCCAGGATGGCCAGCACGCCGCGCCCCCAGAATTTCATGGCGCCCAGCATCCAGCCCCGCGGGGCCAGCAGCAGCGGGATCATCGCCAGCCCGACGATCAGGGACCACAGGTAGAAAACGGCCACGAAGACCAGCGAACGGGCCGCGATCATGCGCCCGTCGCTGTCTTGTCGGGGCCGCCCAGGCCGATAAACCACTCGCTGGCCAGGGCGGCGAGGAATTTGTCGTATTCGACGATCATCCGCCGCGCGCCCTGCGACGTGGCGCGCCAGTTGCGCACGTCCAGCTCCGCGGTCGCCACCGGATAGGCGGTGATGCGGACGCCCGGCAAGACGGCGTTAAGCTCGAGCATGGCGCGGGGCATGTGATAGTCGGCGGTGACCAGGATCAGGCTCGAAAAGCCCATCGCATGGGTCCATTCGGCCGCCTCGCGGGCGTTGCCGATGGTGTCGGCGGCGGCGTAGCCAAGGTCCACGCAGCAGTCGAACACCGGCTTGGCGGCGCCAGTCACGCCCCACAGATCGCTGCGGCGCGCCTGCAGATTGACCCCGGACACCAGCAGGCGTTGGCCGAGGCCGCTTTGCAGCAGGTTGGTGGCCGCCGCCAGGCGCAGGTCCGATCCCCCGGTCAGCGCGACGATGCCGTCGGCCGCCGCCGGCGTGTCGGCGGGTGTCAGCCGCGTGACCCGGTCGGCGAAGGTCAGCAGGCCCGCCGTCCAGATCAGCAGGCCGGTCAGCAGGGCCGTCAATCCTTTCATATCTGGCCTTTCATATCTGGCCCATCATATCGCGCCCTTCACGTCAGTCGCCTTAAGGCGCCGCCCGCGCCCAGACGGGCAAACACCCAACCGATCAGGCCGGCGATCAGCGGCCAGGGCAAGGCCGCCAACAAATCCCAATCATCCAACGCCAGGGCGGTGAACCACGGACGCGCGAACCGATCCGCGCCCCACAGGATCAGGGCGACCGCCAGCACCGCGCCGATCAGACCGCCGATAGTCGCCGACATGCTCACCGGACCTGGGAACTGGGCGGCCATGAATCGCTGCGTCGCGCCAAGACTCCTCAGCAAGGACATGCGGCCGCGCACGCGCCTGACCCCAATCCGCGCGGCGTGCGCCGCCAGGGCGGCGATGACGATCAAGACCGCCAGCAGGGCCGCCGCCAGAGCGCCGGCGGCGATCAGGGCGGCGCGTTCAATCGGCGCGTTTTGGGTCCGGTGATCGTCATAGCGGGCCACAATGGCCTGGGCGGCGACGGGCGTGGCCAGATCGGCCTGCGTGACTTTGGCCCCGGGTCTCAGGCGGACGATGAGAAAGCGCGGCGCATCGACGCCCTGGCCCGCGGCGTCCATCAGGCCGCCGATCAGCGCGTCGTTGGGCGTCGGATCTTGGATCTGGACGCCGGCGACGCCGGCGTGGCGCCCCAGCAGGTCTTCGATGCGCGCGGCGGCGGCTTCGGAGGTTTCCAACCCATGGCCAAGGGCGGCGATGGTGATCGATTCGCCCCATTGCGCGCGCCAGGCCGTTCCGGCGCGGACGCCTGCCATGCCGATGATCGAGGCCGCCGCGCCGATCAGGGTCACAGCCAGGACGGCCATCCACAAGCCCATGCCGGTGGAGCGCGGCGCGAGCGGCGCGGGTCGCCAGCGGGCGACGTTCAGGCTCACGCCGGGTCCTCTTCGTGCGGGTCGCGCGCGGCGTGCGGGACCAGCGACATGACCGTCCCGCCCGCGTCGCCCAGAAGATCGGCCCGGCGGCTGGCGACCAGGACGGTGGCGCCGACATGGTGCATGTCGATCAGGGGTCCCAGGACGGCCGCCGCCGCCTTACCCTCCAACTCGCCGGTGGGCTCGTCGGCGATGATCAGAGTCGGTCGATTGACCAGAGCCCGCGCGAGCGCCAGGCGGCGCTGATCGAGGGGCGACAGGCGTTTGGGACGCTTGCCCATCTGGGCGGTCAGGCCCAGCCAGCCGAGCAGTTCGGCGATCTGATGACGACTGTCCTCGGCGCTGGCGCCGGTCGCGCGGACGGCCATGGCCACATTGTCGAAGGCGCTCAGGTCGTCGTCCAGGCGCAGGTCCTGAAACACCCGCCCGATGCGCCGCCGCATCAGGGGGACTTCGCGGGTCTTCAGGCGGCTCACATCCTGACCGAACAGGTCGATGCGGCCCTGCGCGCGGCGCGAATTGAGACCGATCAGATCGAAGGCCTCCGTCTTGCCCGAGCCCGCCGGTCCGGTGAGGAGATAGAGCCCGCCCGGGTTGATGGCGAACGTGGCCTTGACGCCGCCGACGCCGCCGCCCAGCCGCACACCCTCGAACCGCACAACGGGCGGCGGGGTGGAGGCGCCTTCGTCGGCGGGGTCGGTGGGTGTTCTGGACATGGACGCTAAAATGGGCAACCTCGTCTCGCCGAAACTCAGGCGTCCGGATTCGCTACCATGATACTGACCTGCCCTAACTGCGCCACAGACTTTTTAGTCCCCGATCATCAGATCGGGCCCGAAGGTCGGGAGGTGAAGTGCGACGAGTGTGGCGAAGTCTGGGTGGGCGGCGTCAAGGACCCCGCGCCGGAACCCCAATCGGCCGCCGCCGCGGTCAAATCGCCGCCGGCTTCGGCCACGCCCGAAGCGGAAACGCCCAACGTCATGTTCGCGCCGCCCAAAGCCGCTCCGGCGCCCAAAGCCGAGCGCGGACGGATGGCTCTGGTTATCGTCCTGATGGTTCTGGCGTTGACGGCTCTGGGGTTCATCGCGTTTCAGGGCGCCGTCGTGAAGGCCTGGCCCGGGGCGGACGGGGTCTATCGCGCGATTGGACTTTCAGGAGCGCCCGCCGTTCGACCGTCGCATGGCTGAAACGCCGGGCGGGATTGAGGTCCTGCTGCCGGCGGATGAGGTCGCCGCCAAGGTCAAGGACTTGGCCGCGCGTCTGGCGCCGGTCCTTCCCGACGACACCGTGGCGATCACGCTTCTGCTCGGCGGTCTGTGGTTCGCCGCCGACCTGACCCGCGCCCTGGCCGATCTTGGCCGTCCCGTCGCGTTCGACGCCCTGTGGCTGTCGTCCTACGGCGACGCGCGGACCAGCACCGGCCTTTGCGCGGTCCACGCGGGCCTGCAGCGACCGATCGGCGGCCGCCACGCCCTGATCATCGATGACGTGTTCGACAGCGGCGCGTCGCTTGCCCAAGCCGTCGGCTCGATCCGAAACGCCGGCGCCCGCGCCGTCACCACCGCCGTGTTCGCCCGCAAACCCTGGCCCAGTCCCCGCGAACTCGCGCCGGACCATGTGGCGTGGGAAGCGCCGGCGCGGTTCCTGGTCGGCTACGGCATGGACGCGGCAGGCGAATGGCGCGGGCTGCCGTATGTGGGGGTGTTGGGGGAGGCGACACGCTAGGGTCGGCGCCTTAGCGTTTCAGGCGTCGCCCAGGACGTGCGCGCGGTGCTCGGGGGTGAACATCTCCGGCGGCAGGGTCTCGGGACCGGCCATGATCGCGAAGACCCGGGCGCCGAGCATGGGGTCGGCCTTGGCGCGCCCGTGGTAGCGGGCGCGGCGCTCGCGCGCGACGGCGCCGAACTCGGCCTCCAGGGTCGCGGTGAGAGCGGCGGCGAAGCGAAGGCGGCGCATGCGTTCGGCGCGCTCTTGGCCATAGGCTTCGAAAATATCGGCGTTCCAATTAGCATTGGCGGTCAGGATGTCCGCGACCATCCGCACATCGCGATAGGAGATTGACAGGCCCAGCCCGATGATCGGGTCGTTCCAACCGGCGGCGTCGCCGATCAGCACCACGCCTTGCGCATACGGTTGATCGGTCCAGCTGTCATGGTTGAAATAGGCCAGCAGCGGCCCCGCCGGGCGACCGGCGGCGATGGCGCGATTCTTCGGCGCGCTTGGCATGCGAAAGGCGTCGAGAAAGGCGCGCGGTCCCTCGGGCCCGGCAAAGCGGCGGCGCTGGTCGAGCGAAAAGCTGCCATAGATCCGCGCCCGCGCCTGGCCCTGGGGGAAGGTCAAGAAGGCAAAATCCCCTTCCGTGCCGATGGCCTGAAGGTCGTCGTCCCATTCGGGCACGCCGTCGATCAGCAGGCCGGCGAACATGTGGTGCGGCTGATCTTGATGCAGCGCCACGCCCGCCGCCTCGCGCACGCCCGACGCGCGGCCGTCGGCGCCGACGATCAGGCGGGCGTTCACACTCTGCGTTTCGCCCGCGTGAGTGAAGGTGACGCAGGGCGTGACGCCGAAGGTCAGGGCGCCGACCTCGACGCCGCGCCGCATGTCCGCCCCCGCCGCGCCGGCCGCGTCGAACAGGGTCTGGCAGTGATGCGGATGGCCGATGCATAGAGGTCCGGGCACCCCTTGCACGAACATCGACAGCGGCAGCTCCTCGATCTCGTCGGGCGGGACGGTCTCGTCAAAGGTGGCGTGGCGCGTCAAATGATGGCCGCCGGCGCCGACCAGCAGATCGTAAAGCCCCAGCCGCCGTGTCTCGGCCACGCCCCACGGGGCGATCCACTCGCCGCGCACGCGGTCGGCGAAGACGGTGGAGGCCTCCAGAACCAACACTGAGCGCCCGGCCCTGGCCATCGTCGCCGCCAGCGCCGAACCGGCGATCCCGCCGCCGATGATCACCAGATCGTAGGCTTGGGTCATGGCTCGGGCTCCTCGATCGCGGATGGTCTGGACGCCGAACTATTGTCTAGGAAATCGCGCCGCCTAAAGCCAGGGCGCCCGCGTCTCGCGGCTGAGCATTTCCTCATAGCTCGGCCGTGCCCGCACCACCGCGAAAGCGTCGCCCCGGACCAGGACTTCGGGGATCAGCGGGCGGGTGTTGTATTCGCTGGACATCACCGCGCCATAGGCGCCGGCGGACATGAAGGCGACCAGATCGTCGCCTTCGAGGGGCGCCAGCAGGCGGTCGCGGGTGAAGGTGTCGCCGGTCTCGCACACCGGGCCGACGACGTCATAGCTGACCGCCGCGCCGGGGCGCGGCGCGACCGGGCGAATGTCGTGATAGGCCTCGTACATGGCCGGGCGGATCAGGTCGTTCATGGCCGCGTCGAGCACCGCGAATCGGCGTCCGTCCGGGCGTTCGTGCACATGGATCACCCGCGCGACGAGCACGCCGGCGTTGGCGGCGATCACCCGGCCGGGCTCGAAAGCGAGCTCGACGTCCAAACCCCCGACCACCGACGCCGCCATGGCCGCGAAGGCCCGCGGCGACGGTGGTTCGGGATTGTTGAAATAGGAGACGCCCAGGCCGCCGCCCAGATCGAGCCGTTCGACCGTCCAACCCTGGGCGCGCAGGCGAAGCACAAGATCGCGCATCACCCCGAAGGCCGCTTCGAGCGGGGCCAGATCGGTGATCTGACTGCCGATGTGACAGGCGAGGCCGACGGCGTTCAGGGCGTCATCCGTTTCGGCCAACCGATAAAGCCGCTCGGCTTCGGCCAACGAGACGCCAAACTTGCTCTCATGCCCGCCGGTGGAGATCTTGGCGTGGCCGCCGGCGCCGACATCCGGATTGACCCGGATGACCACCGCGGGCCTGACGCCCACGGCGCGGGCGACGCCGGTGAGGCGTTTGAGCTCGGGCTCGGATTCGACGTTGATCTGGGCGACGCCCGCCTTGAGCGCGAAGGCGAGCTCCTCGCTGGTCTTGCCCACGCCGGAAAACACGATCCGCTCCGGCGGGATGCCGGCGGCGAGGGCGCGGCGGATCTCGCCTTGGCTGACGGTGTCGGCCCCCGCGCCGAGCCTGGCCAGGGTGGCCAGGACCGACAGGTTGGAATTGGCCTTGACCGCATAGGCGATGGCGGGCGAGCCCAGCGCCGGATGGGCGGTGAGGGCGTCTCTGAACACCTGATAATGCCGCTCCAGCGTCGCCGATGAATAGACGTAGACCGGCGTCCCGACCGCCCGCGCGATCGCGGCCAGCGATACGCTCTCACACGCGAGCGCACCCTCCCGAAGATCGAAATGGTTCATGGCGGATGGTTGAACGGGTCGGGCAGGACGCCTTGTGGACCGGGAGCGTTGGGCGCCGTCGGCGCGCCGGGAATCGGCAGATAGCGCGACGGGCCCGGATCGGCGTTGGGGTCGTAACGCCGGTCGTCCGGCAGCGTCTCGATCTGGCTGTCGTCCCTCTTGCTCTGGGCGGCCGCGGCTTCGGCGGCCTTGCGCGCCCGATAGTCGGCCTTGGCCTTCTCGCCGTAGAGCGGCGCCGGCTGGTCCAGAGAACCGACCTTGCCACAGGCCGTCAGGGCCAGGGCCGACGCGGCGATGATGAGCAGAGCGGACGTGCGGGTCATTTAAGCTTGTCTTTCCAACGTTGGGCTTGGGCGCGCACCTGATCGGGGGCCGTCCCGCCGAAACTGAGGCGGCTGGCCGCCGATGCGCGCGGGGTCAACACGTCGTAAACGTCGGACGTGACCCCCGGGTTCAACGCCTGCAAGGCGTCCAAAGGAAGGCCGGCGAGCTCAACTCCCAGGCTTTCGGCCTGTTTGACCGCCGCGCCGGTGATGTGGTGGGCCTCGCGGAACGGCAGGCCCAGGCGCCGAACCAGCCAGTCGGCGAGATCGGTCGCGGTGGCGTAGCCGACCCCCGCCGCCGCCGCCATCGTCGAGGAATTTGGGGTCATGTCGCCGACCATGCCGGCCATGGCCGCCAGGGCCAACTCCAGGGCGTCGAAGGCCGCGAACACCGGAACCTTGTCGTCCTGCATATCCTTGCCATAGGCCAGCGGCAGGCCCTTCATCACCACGGTGACGCTGACCAGGGCGCCCAGGATCGCGCCGACCTTGGCGCGCACCAGTTCGGCGGCGTCGGGATTGCGCTTTTGCGGCATGATCGACGAGCCGGTGGTGTAGGCGTCGGAAAGGGCGATGAAGCCGAATTGCGGGGTCACCCACAGCACGATTTCCTCGGCCAGACGCGAGAGGTGTGTGGCGCAGATCGCCGCCGCCGCCAGGGCCTCGAGGGCGAAATCGCGCGCCGAGACGCTGTCGAG
Source organism: Caulobacteraceae bacterium (assembly GCA_025352085.1). Taxonomy (GTDB): domain Bacteria; phylum Pseudomonadota; class Alphaproteobacteria; order Caulobacterales; family Caulobacteraceae; genus Acaudatibacter. The sequence continues at coordinate 70,294 of JANXUA010000125.1, forward strand.
ACTGTTGGCGGTCGGCGCGTCGAAGCCAAGTGTTTTGGCCGTCATTGCCCGATCGATCGGAAACGAGGTCCCTGCCAGGGCCGCGGCGCCCAGCGGGCACTCGTTCATGCGCCGGCGGGCGTCGGCGAACCGCCCGGCGTCGCGACCGAGCATTTCGACATAGGCCATCAGATGATGGCCGAAGGTCACCGGCTGGGCCGACTGCAGATGGGTGAAACCGGGCATCAGGTCGTCGGCGTGAGCGTCGGCCTTGGCGATGAGGGCGCGCTGCAGGGTCGCGATCCGCGCCACCGTCCGGTCGCAGGCTTCGCGCACCCACAGGCGCAGGTCCAGCGCCACCTGATCGTTGCGCGAGCGGGCGGTGTGCAGACGTCCGGCGGCAGGACCGATCAGTTCGGTCAGTCGCGCCTCGATATTCATGTGGATGTCTTCAAGCTCGACGCGAAACGCAAACACGCCGGCGGCGATCTCGCCTTCGATGGCGGTCAGGCCGCGCTGAATGGCCGTCTCGTCCGCCGCCGAGATGATCCCGGTCGCGCCCAGCATGGCGGCGTGGGCGCGCGAGCCGGCGATATCCTGCGCGGCCAGGCGTTTGTCGACGTCGATCGAGGCGTTGATGGCCTGCATGACCGCGCCGGGCTTGGCGGAGAAGCGGCCACCCCATAGAGAGTGACCCAGCGCCTCGGAGTCTTCGCTCATATGCCCGTCAATCCTCTGCCCGCCGTTTTCGCCATCCGTCGGCGCCTGATCATCCTGACCGGGCTGGGCGCGCTTCTATACGCCATCGCCGGCTGTTCCAACACGCCGGGCGATCTGCACCCTCTCGCCAGAGGGGCCATGGCCAAGCTGGCGGTGACCGATCATCCCGCCCCGGCGCCCGACACGGTGTTCGCCGACGCCGCCGGCAAGCCGCACACCCTGGCCGATTTCAAGGGCAGGATCGCCATCGTCAACGTCTGGGCCATCTGGTGCGCGCCGTGCAAGGCGGAGATCCCCAGTCTGGCCCGGCTGCAGGCCGCCTACGCCGGCAAACCGCTGGTGGTGGCGGCGATCAGCGTCGGCAAGGGCGACGACGAGCCCGCCGGCCGGCGCTTCATCGACCGCAATCCGCCGCTCGCCTTCTACACCGAGCCCACCTACACCCTGGCCTACGCCTTCAAACCGATGATGGAGGGCATGCCCACGACCTTCATCTACGATCGCCATGGCGTGGAGCGGGCGCGGCTTTCCGGGGGCGCCGACTGGTCGGGCGCCGACGCGCGGGCGGTGATCGATTCCCTCATCGCGGAAAAATGAGCCTGAAGACGTGATTGGCGGCGGGCTCGATATCGCGGCGTTCGAGCGCATCGCCGCGCGCGCGTGGCCGGCGGCGCGGGACGGGCGGATCGGCGACTGGCGGCTCTACGCTTCGTCGGGCTATTCGGGCCGAATCAACGCCTGTTGGCCGCTCGGCGACCCCGGCCTCAAGATCGGAGACGCGATCGCGGCGGTCGAGGCGTGGTACGCCATCCAGTCCCAACCTCCCCTGTTCAAGATCGTCGACACCGCCGCGTCGTCGGGCTTGATCGCGATCCTAGGCCAAGCCGGCTACCGCCCAAGAACCGAAACCTTGATGATGACCGCGCCGATCGCGCGCGGATCGGCCGGGGGCGTGCGGCTGACCGCCGACCTCGATAACGCCTTCGCCGAGGTGTTCGCCGCCGCCGGGCCAACCGATCCGGGCGACGCAAGCGAGCGGCTCGAAGCCCTCGCCCGCGTTCCGCCGCCACGCGCCCTCGCGTCGCTCGATATCGCCGGTCGCCCGGCCGCCATCGGCGCCGTCGCGGTCGAAGGCGAATGGGCCGGCGTCTTCGCCATGCGCACCGACCCCGCCCAACGCCGTCAGGGCCTCGCGCGGCGAGTGCTGGCGGCGCTGACCGGTTGGGCGGCTAAGAAGGGCGCCACGCGGGCGTGGCTCCAGGTCGAGGCCGCCAACGCCGCGGCGATATCCCTCTATGCGACGGCGGGGTTTGAGGAGGTTTATCGCTATCGGTATTGGGAGCGGCGGGTCGGTCCGACCCAAATTTAGGCGACCGCGGTCGCGGGCTGACGTCCAAACGTCCGTAATTGTCCCCCACCCAATTCGGCGCCAAGAAGAACCGGCATGGCTCTGCTCGACTGGATCGCTCCCGACCACGACCTTCGCCTCGAGGGCGACGGCGTGCGGCTTCGGCCGCACCGGGCGTCGGACTATGCCGCCTGGGCGGCGCTGCGCGCGCGGTCGCGGGCGTTTCTGCAGCCGTGGGAGCCGACCTGGCCGGCCGATGACCTGAGCCGGGCTGCTTATCGGCGGCGTCTTTCGGCCTATGCGCAGGATATGGATCGGGGTCTGGCCTATCCGTTCCTGGTGTTCCGCGCCAGCGACGGCACCTTGGTCGGCGGAGTCACGCTATCCAACATCCGTCGAGGCGTCGCCCAGATGGGGACCCTCGGCTATTGGATCGGCGAGCCGTTCGCGCGCCACGGCCACACTCTGGCCGCCGTGCGCGCCGAGGTCGACTTCAGCTTTCTCCGCCTGGGCCTGCATCGCCTTGAGGCCGCCTGCGTGCCGACCAACACCGCCTCGCAGGGCGTCCTCGTCAAGGCCGGTTTCGCGCAGGAAGGCCGCGCCCAGGCTTATTTGAAGATCGACGGCGTCTGGCGCGATCACTTACTGTTCGGATCGGTGTCAGGCCCGACCGGTCTGGGCCGATAACCGCTCGGCGGCGACGCCGATCTTGGCCAGGGCCCGCGACCATTTGTGCTCATGGTCGTCGTCGAACACCAGGGCTTCGGTCGGCTCGCACACCAGCCAGACATTGTCGCGGATCTCGCGCTCCAGCTGACCGGCGTCCCAGCCGGCGTAGCCCAGGGTCATGATCGCCCGGCGGGGGTTCGGCAGACGGCCGGCCAGGGCTTCGAGCACTTCGCGTGTCGCAGTCAACACCAGGCCGCCGGCGACAACCATACTGGTGGGCTCGCCGGCGTAATCATCTGTATGCAGAACAAATCCGCGCTCCGGCTCGACGGGACCGCCCATCAACACCAGCTCAAGACCCGCGTCGTCCGCCGGTTCGACGCCCAGGCGCTTGAGCAGGTCGGCGACGGAAAGGCCGTCCACCGGTCGGTTGATCGTCAGGCCCATGGCGTGACTAGCGTCGTGCGCGCACAGATAAATCACCGACCGCTCGAACCTCGGGTCGTCTATGCCCGGCATGGCCACCAATAGCCGACCGGCGAGGTAGGGGGTGTCGTGGGACGGCATGGGACCATGATCGCGGTTGCGTCCGTCAGATTCAAGCTCCGAGATTCAAACCCTTGTCGTGAGTTCGGCCGACGATGGCCTTGGCGCGGGCCCCGCGCGTCTCTATTTGAACAACGTCCCATTCATTCGAGGAGAGAAACACCATGGCTATCAACGTCGGCGACCATATTCCCAACGCCACATTCATGACCTTCGCCGCCGACGGCCCCCGGCCGATCACCACCGAAGAGATCTTCGCCGGCAAGACGGTCGGCCTGTTCGCCGTGCCGGGCGCCTTCACCCCGACCTGCTCGGTCAAGCATCTGCCGGGCTTCAAGGACCACGCCGCCGAGCTGAAGGCCAAAGGCGTCGACACCATCGCCTGCGTGTCGGTCAATGACGTGTTCGTGATGAAGGCCTGGGGCGCCGATCAAGGCGTGGGCGATTCGGTGCTGATGCTCGCCGACGGCAATGGCGAATTCACCAAGGCCGTGGGCCTGGAGATGGACGCCCGCGGCTTTGGCATGGGCGCCCGCTCGCAGCGGTATTCCCTTGTCGTCAAGGACAACGTGGTGACCCACGTCAATGTCGAAAACGGCGGCGAGTTCAAAGTCTCGTCGGCGGAGTACATGCTGGCGCAGCTTTAGAGACTAAGGCGCTCTTTCCCTCCCCTTCGGGGGAGGGCGGGTCGCGTCAGCGACCGGGCTGGGGCTCCTGAGGCCAAGACAGCCCCACCCCGGACGTCGCCGACGCTCCGTCTCGACCCTCGCCATAAAGGGGAGGGAGGATTTTCTCCTAATACCGGTAGTGATCCGGCTTGAACGGGCCCTGTTGGGGCACGCTGATGTAGTCGGCCTGGTCTTTCGTGAGCACCGTCAGTTTGGCGCCGAGCTTGTCCAGGTGTAGCCGCGCGACCTTTTCGTCGAGGTGTTTAGGCAGGGTGTAGACCTGCTTGCCGTAGGCTTTGGCGTTGGTCCACAGCTCGATCTGGGCCAGGGTCTGGTTGGTGAAGCTGGCGCTCATCACGAAACTGGGGTGGCCGGTGGCGTTGCCGAGATTGACCAGGCGCCCTTCGCTAAGCACGATGATCTTTTTGCCGTCGGGGAATTCCACATGGTGGACCTGCGGCTTGATCTCGTCCCACTTCATATTGCGCAGGCCGGCGATCTGAATTTCGGAATCGAAGTGGCCGATGTTGCAGACGATGGCGTTGTTCTTCATGCCGCGCATGTGGTCGACGGTGATGACGTCCTTGTTGCCGGTGGCGGTGACATAGATGTCGGCTTGGGCCAGGGAATCTTCGATGGTGCGGACTTCATAGCCCTCCATGGCCGCTTGCAGGGCGCAGATCGGGTCGATTTCGGTGACGATCACCCGCGCGCCGCCCTGGCGCAGAGAGGCGGCCGAACCCTTGCCGACATCGCCATAGCCGCACACCAGGGCGACCTTGCCGGCCAGCATGACGTCGGTGCCGCGGCGGATCGCGTCGACCAGGCTCTCGCGGCAGCCATAGAGGTTATCGAACTTGGACTTGGTGACGCTGTCGTTGACGTTGATCGCCGGGAACGGCAGGTCGCCCTTTTCGGCCATTTGATAGAGGCGGTGGACGCCGGTTGTAGTCTCCTCCGAGACGCCGGTGATGGCGGCCTGGATGGCCGAATAGAAGCCGGGCTTTTCCTCCAGGTAACGCTTCATCACCGCATAGAGGGCTTCCTCCTCCTCATTGTTCGGGTGATCGAGCAGCGTCGGATCCTTCTCCGCCTTGGGACCGAGCACGCACAGCAGAGTGGCGTCGCCGCCGTCGTCGAGGATGAGGTTGGGATAGCCGCCGTCGCTCCACTCGAAAATCTTGTGCGCGTAGTCCCAGTATTCGATCAAGGTTTCGCCCTTGGTGGCGAACACCGGCGTGCCGGTCACCGCGATGGCCGCGGCGGCGTGATCCTGGGTCGAAAAAATATTGCACGAAGCCCAGCGCACCTCGGCGCCGAGGGCCTGCAGGGTTTCGATCAACACCGCCGTCTGGATAGTCATATGCAGAGAGCCGGCGACGCGCGCGCCTTTCAACACCTGGGCTGGTCCGTACTCGGCGCGCGTGGCCATCAGGCCGGGCATTTCGGTTTCGGCGATATCGATTTCCTTGCGGCCCCACGGGGCCAGCGAAATGTCTTTAACGATATAATCGGCCACGGCGGGCTCCTGTTTGCGGGTTTAGGGGCTCTATAAACGGCGCGGCGGGCGGCGGCAATATAGATATAAAGATATCTTTATGTCTGTTTCGCTTGGCGGGAGCGATTGCACGCGCTAACGCGGAACGCCGTTGCAACAGAGGCTCCCATAACCGTGTCCCGTTTCACCCAGCCTCGCCACGATTGGACCCCGGATGAGGTCGAGGCCTTGTTCGACCTGCCGTTCACTGAACTGGTGTTCCAGGCCGCCCTGGTCCACCGCCAGTGGTTCGATCCGGCCGAGGTGCAGATCTCGCGATTGTTGTCGGTGAAGACCGGCGGCTGTCCGGAAAACTGCGGCTATTGCAGCCAGTCGTCCCACTTCAAGACCGGCGTGAAGGCCACCAAGCTGATGGAGGTCGAGGCGGTGATCGCCGAAGCCGCCGCGGCCAAGGCCGGCGGCGCGCAGCGGTTCTGCATGGGCGCGGCGTGGCGCGACCTCAAGGACCGCGATCTGCCGCGCGTGTCGGCGATGATTTCGGGCGTCAAGGCGCTGGGGCTGGAGACCTGCGTCACGCTGGGCATGCTTGAGCCGCATCAGGCCCGCGCGCTCAAGGACGCCGGGCTCGACTATTACAACCACAACCTCGACACCGGTCCGGACTATTACGAAACCGTGGTCACCACGCGCACCTACCAGGACCGGCTGGACACCTTGACGGCGGTGCGCGACGCGGGGGTTTCGACCTGCTGCGGCGGCATTGTCGGCATGGGCGAGACGCGCCGCGACCGCGCCGGCCTGCTGCACGCCCTGGCGACCCTGCCGGCTCATCCCGACAGCCTGCCGATCAACGATCTGATGCCGGTGAAGGGCGCGCCGCTCGGGGACTCGACGCCCCTCGATCCGCTGGAATTTGTCCGCACCATCGCCGTGGCGCGGATCGTCTGCCCCAAGGCGGTGGTGCGCCTGTCGGCGGGCCGCGACCACATGAGCCGCGAACAACAGGCCCTGTGTTTCCTGGCTGGCGCCAACTCGATGTTCGTCGGCGGTAAGCTCCTGACCACCAAGAACCCGGAACTGGACGACGATGCGCGCCTGTTCGCCGATCTCGGCCTTAGGCCTATGGGCGAGGCGGCGGGCGAGTCCCTACCGCTCTTCCTCGAACCGGCTTTGAACTAGCGCCGCCAGGGCGGCCACCGCCGCCTGTTCGTCAGGACCGTCGGCGGTGATGTCGATCGTCGATCCGGGCCCGGCGGCCAGCATCATCAGGCCCATGATCGACATGGCGTCGACCGTCTGATCCTCGCGGGTCACCGTGACCTCGGCGTCGAAGGTTCCGGCCAGCTTGACGAACTTGGCCGACGCCCTGGCGTGCAGCCCACGCTCGTTGACGATTTCGACACTGGCTCGCGCCGTCACTTCTCGCCCGCCAGGACGTAGGACGCGACGGAGATATATTTGCGTCCGGCCTCCTGGGCGTAGTGGACACAGGTCTCCAGCGGCTCGCGCACCCGCACGCCGGCCAGCTTGATCAACATGGGCAGGTTGAGGCCGGCGATGACCTCGGCCTTGGTCTGTTCCATCACCGATATGGCGAGATTCGATGGCGTGCCGCCGAACATGTCGGTGAGCAATATGACGCCCTGACCGGAATCCACGGTCTGGCAGGCCTTCAAAATGTCGCGCCGGCGACGCTCCATGTCGTCGTCCGGCCCGATACAGATCGCCGCCACCGCCGTTTGCGGCCCGACAACATGCTCCATGGCGTGAACGAATTCCTCGGCCAGCCGCCCATGGGTCACGATCACGAGCCCGATCATGCCAGATGCCTCAACGGCGAAACCTCATACCCCACCACGCCCGGAATTTGGCGCGAAGGGGGCGTCATACTCTTGTTGGCGGTGCGCTCCAAGATGTTCCATCGCGCGAATAAGCTTGTCCGGCGCGGATGTGTCAAACGGCCACAGATCGACAACCGGGAGGCGAACGCCAGCGACGGTTTCAAAGGTTGGGTCGGGTAGCCGCCGCATTGCGTCCGGGCGGTCCAGGCACCGCGCCAGAAGGACAATCGGGGTCATCGGCAGGGCCGGTTCGCTGACGATCCCGACGCCGCGCACCTCCAACAAGCCGTTCAGGGTCGTCGGCGCCTTGCCGTAGAGGCCGCCCTTCGAGACGAACACCAGCGTGCGGTCATCGGCGACCAGGCGAAAGCCGGACCCGATCGCTCGGAGGGCGAGATCGCTCTTGCCCGATCCAGACGGCCCTTCGATCAGCACGCCGCGCCAGAGTCCGCGGTCGATCCTCGCGATCAGGCCGGCGTGGCGGATCATGCGCGGGGAAGGGTGATGACGAAGCGGGCCCCGACCACCTGGCCTTCGACCTGGCGATTTTCCGCCCAGATGGAACCCGAATGGGTCTCGATGATCTGGCGGGCGATGGCCAGGCCTAGGCCGGAATTGCCGCCGAAGGCCGCGCCCTTGGGCCTGTAGGTGTAGAAGCGCTCGAACACCGTTTCCAGATTGTCCGGCGGCATGCCCGGCCCGTCATCCTCAACGCTGATTCGCACTTCCCCCCGGTCGGCGGCGAGCGCCACGCGCACTTCGCCGCCCGGCTGGCTGAAGGAGCGGGCGTTGTCGATCAAATTGCGGATCACCTGGCTGAGGGGTCCCTCGAGGCCGGAAACGTGGATCGCCCGCCCGGGCGGCGGCGCGATGAAGGTCACGCCAGGTTGCCCGGCCTTGAGGGTCGCCTGATACAGCCGGCAGATATCGCCGATCAGGCGCACGGCGTCCAAAGGCGTCAGCGTATCGCGGGCGAGCTCGGCGTCGAGCCGCGAGGCGTTGGAAATGTCGGTGATCAGCCGCTCCATCCGACCGACGTCCTGTTGCAGGATGTCGGCCAGGCGGCCCCGCTGCGTCTCGGTCTTGACCAGGCTGAGGGTCTCGACCGCCGAGCGGATCGAGGTCATCGGATTGCGAAGTTCATGCGCGACGTCGGCGGCGAACCGCTCGATCGCCTCCATGCGATTGGAAAGGGCGCCGGTCATCGCCTCCAGCGATCGCGTCAGATCGCCCAGTTCATCGTCGCGCCCCGCCAGATCGGGCAGGGCGATGGCGCGCGAGCGCGACAGCCGCACCCGGTCGGCGGCCCGGGCCAGACGCAGCACCGGCACCGCCACCAGCTGGGTGAGCAGGAGCGATGACAGCAGAGTCACGCCGATGGCGACCAGAATGAACGGAATCAGGGCCCACCGCTCGGCGACGACGTCCTGCTCGACGGCGCCCGATTCGAGAGTGAGAACACCGACGACGGCGCGCACCCGGCGGATGGGAATGGACACGGACACCACCTTGCGGCCGTCCTCGTCAAAGCGGGTCAGATCGCCGACGACGACGCCGCTCATGGCCCCGGCGAGTTCGCGGCGCAGGGCGGTCGCGGCGGCGGCGGCGAATTGCGCCGGGGGCGGACCCTGGCGCTCGCGGATCCCGCTGGCGCCAGGCTCGCGCGGCGGCGGCAGGGCGTGCGCCTCCACCCGGTCGGCGACGACATAGGAATCGGCCAGCAGCCGGCCTCGGGCGTCGAACAGTCGCGCACGCTGCGAGCGTGGGATGAACAGGGTCTGCAACACGCTGCTGGCGGTGTCGGGCGCCAGGGCCGGCTCGGGCTCGCCGACCGTGGCGGTCTGGTCGATGACATTGGCGATCAACTGACCTTGCAGGGTCAGGCTTTCGAGCCGCCCCCTCAGCAGGCTCTGCCGCGAGCCGTTGAGGATCAGGGCGCCGATGATCAGAATGGCCAGCCCCAGAAGGTTGAGGCCGACGATCAGCCCGCTCAGCCGCGATCCGGGAAACCAGCTTCCGCGACGCTTGCCGCCCGCGCGTGACGCAGACTCATGCGCCGCCGCGCCGCGCGCCGCTGGGGGGCGGGCGCCGTCGGCGTCGTCTGGCCCCCGACCCGGCGGTGGTTCAGGATTCGCGGTACCGGTATCCGACGCCATACAGGGTTTCGATCGCGTCGAACTCCGGATCGACGTCCCGGAATTTCTTGCGCATGCGCTTGATGTGACTGTCGATGGTGCGATCGTCGACATAGACCTGATCTTCGTAGGCCGCGTCCATCAGATTGTCGCGGCTCTTCACGAAGCCGGGCCGCTGGGCCAGCGCTTGCAGCAGCAGGAATTCGGTCACCGTCAGGCGCACGGGGCGCTCATCCCACAGACAGTCGTGGCGGGCCGGATCCATGGTCAGGCGACCGCGCTTGATGGCGCGCGCCTGGATCGCCTCGGCGCTCAGCATGGTGCCCATTTCGTCGGCGTCGGGATTGGCCCGGCGCAGCACCGCCTTGACCCGCTCAAGCAGCAACCGCTGGCTGAACGGTTTGTGCATATAGTCGTCAGCGCCGAGGTTAAAGCCGAGGATTTCGTCGATCTCGTCATCCTTGGAGGTCAGGATGATCACCGGCACGCTGCTGGTCTGGCGCAGCCGGCGCAGCACCTCCATGCCGTCCAGCCGGGGCATCTTCACGTCCAAAATGGCCATGTCGGGCGGATCGCTTTCCAGGGCGGCCAGCCCGGCCACGCCATCGTGATAGGCCTTCACCGTATGGCCGTGGCTCTCGAGCGCCAGAGAGATCGAAGCGACGATGTTTTCGTCGTCATCCACCAGGGTGATATTCGCCATAGACTTCAACTTCCTTGAGAGACTCTTTAGCCCCGGTTAGGATCAAGGTAGCGATCCGTCGTCATTTATTCAATGAAAGGCGCCGATGGCTTCGTTGCGGCGCCAGAGCATGATGCGGTTGCACGGAACAGCCGCGAACGCTGAATCAGGCTCTACACTTTTTGATTCTAGAGCTCACATGGCGGAGATGCCGCCATCGAGCTTCATCTCCGCGCCGGTCATGAACTTACTCTCGTCGCTGGCGAGATACAGTACGGCGTTGGCGATGTCGGCTGGCTCGCCGATGTGGCCCAGCGGCACCTGGCGACCGAGCTTGGCCTCCGCCTCGTCTTTGCCGAACCGCTGGCGCAGGGGGTCGAGGATCGGCGTGTCGATATAGGTCGGATGGATGGAATTGGAGCGCACATCGACGCCTTGCTTGGCGCAATGCAAGGCGATCCCCTTGGACAGCAGCCAGACCGCCGCCTTGGAAGCGTTGTAGACCGGGGTGTTGTGCGCGGCGATCAGCCCGGCGATGGAGGATATGTTGACGATCGATCCCGGCTGGTTGGCGCGCAGGTATTTCAGGGCGTGCTTGGTTCCCAGAAACACCGAGTCGACATTGACGCTCATCACCAGCTTCCAGTCTTCCAGCGACAAGGTCTCGATGTCGCCGCCGCGCGAAATGCCGGCGTTGTTGACCAGCACCGAAATGCCGCCCATCGCCGCGTCGGCCGCGTTCAGCGCTTCGATCCAGCCAGCTTCGCTGGTGACCTCCAGATGGACGGCGAAGGCGTTCCGCGGCCCCCAGCGCGCGTTGATCGCGTCGGCGACGCGCCGCGCCCCCTCGATGTTGATGTCCGCCAATGTGACCTTGGCGCCTTCCTCGGCGAGACGGCGGGCGGTCGCCGCGCCCAACCCTTGGGCGGCGCCGGTGACGAAAGCCAGCTTGCCGGCGACGCGCGTTCCGCGAGCGGCGCTCATGCGGGTTCATCCTTTGGCGTACGGGCGGCGGCGTCCATGATCTGGGCCAGGGTCACATCCAGCTCGGTGACACCGTCGGCGTCGTGGGTGGCGAGGGTCACTTCGACCCGGTTGTAGACATTAAACCATTCGGGATGGTGATTGAGTTTCTCCGCCGCCAGAGCGACCCGGGTCATCCAGCCGAAGGCGCCGTTGAAGTCCTTGAAGGTGAAGGTCTTGGCGATCGCGTCGCGGCCGTCCGCCGCCGACCAGCTGGCGAGCCTGGCCAGCGCCGCCACCACGCCGATGCGCGCCGGGCGGCTCACGCGGCCACCCTCTCGAGAGCCAGGCCGGTAATCCGGGCCAGATCGGTCAGGGCCTGCGCTTCGCTTATCACCTTGATCGCCGTCATGCCGAGCAAAGCCGCCGGTTTGCAGTTGATGCCGAGGTCATCGAGATAGACGCAGGCTTTGGGACTGACGTCCAGGGCCTTGCATATCATCTCATAGATGCGTGGATCGGGCTTGCGCACGCCGGCCTTGGAGCTTTCGATCACCACGTCGAAGAGGGCCATGATCTGCGCGCCCTGATCGGCGCCGGGTTCGGTCGCGGCCATGCCAGGGCCGTGGCCCTGGGCCATGTTGTTGGTGATGCAACCGACCTTGAAGACCGCCTTGCAGGCCTTCAGCGCCTCGACCATCGCCGGGCGAAAATCGCCCGACAGCAGGGGGAGGACGTCGGCGCCGCGCACCGCTTGACCCGCCGCCGTGGATTCTTCCAGGAATAAGCCGTCAAAACCTGCCGCGTCGATCTTCGCCTGTTCGAACAGCGCCCAGGCGTTCGCGTCGGGGTTGGTCGCGTTAATGGTGCGGATGAAATCCTTCGGCAGACCACGCGCCAACTCATAGCGATTGAACGCCTCGAACGGCGAGGTCGTAAACACCCCGCCAAAATCCCAGATCACCGCTTCGATGGTCAAAGCATCGTCCTCACGTCGACGATATGCCCGGCGATGGCCGCTGCGCTGGCCATGGCGGGGCTCATCAGATGGGTGCGGCCGCCGCGACCCTGACGGCCTTCGAAATTGCGGTTGGATGTAGAGGCGCAGCGCTCGCCCGGCGCCAGGCGGTCGGGATTCATGCCCAGACACATCGAGCAACCGGGTTCGCGCCAGTCGAATCCGGCGGCGCGGAAGATCGCGTCCAGACCCTCGGCCTCAGCCTGGATTTTCACCAAGCCGGAGCCCGGAACAACCATGGCCCGCACGTGCGGCGCGACGGTCTTGCCCCTGGCGATGGCGGCGGCGACGCGCAGATCCTCGATCCGGCTGTTGGTGCACGAGCCGATGAACACCCGGTCGATCCTGGCCGCATCGATCCGTTGGCCCGCAGAGAGGCCCATATAGTCGAGGGCGCGGGCGATCTGCGCGGCCTTGGCTCCGTCGAAGTCGGCCGGATCGGGAACGGCGCCGTCCACCGCGACGACGTCCTCGGGGCTGGTGCCCCAGGTAACGGTGGGGGCGACGGCGGCGACGTCGATGGCGACCTCGCGGTCGAACCGGGCGTCGGCGTCGCTGACCAGGGTTTTCCAGTAGGCCAGGGCCATCTCCCCGGCGCCTGCCTTCGGCGCCGCGGGCCGGCCGACCAGATAGTCGAAGGTCGCCTGGTCCGGCGCGACGAGGCCGGCGCGGGCGCCCGCCTCGATGGTCATATTGCAAAGCGTCATGCGCTCTTCCATCGAAAGCGCGCCGATCGCCTCGCCGGCGTATTCGATGACGTAGCCGGTCCCGCCGCTGGTGCCGATCTTGCCGATCATCGCCAGGGCGTAGTCCTTGGCCCCGACGCCGGGCGCCGGCGCGCCGGTGAAAGTGACCCGCATGTTTTTCGACTTCATCTGGCGCAGGGTCTGGGTCGCCAGCACGTGCTCGACCTCCGAGGTGCCGATGCCCTGCGCCAAAGCCCCAAACGCGCCGTGCGTCGAGGTGTGGGAATCGCCGCAGACAATGGTCATGCCCGGCTGGGTTCGGCCCTGTTCGGGACCGACCACGTGCACAATGCCGTTGCGCACATCGCCCATCGGGAAAAATTCGATGCCAT
>JANXUA010000036.1 GCA_025352085.1 Caulobacteraceae bacterium
GCGCCTCGTCGGCGGTCGCCGCCGTGAGCGCGCGACCATCGATCGACAGGTCGCCGGCCCTCCCCTCAATCACGTCGTCGAACAGGGATGACGGCGGCGCGTCGCCGACGATGGGTGGGCCGGCGCCGTCGCCGATCAGCGCCAGGCGCGCCCGGGCGCGGGTCTGCGCCGGATCGCTGTTGGCCGGATCGTCGATCCAGCGCTCCCCGCGCGCCACGAGGCTCGCCCGGATCGCGGCGCGGCGAAGGTTCAGCAGCGGGCGCAGGATGAACACCCCGCGACCCTCCGGCCAGACCGGCGAGGGCGCCCACACTCTGGGATCGGGCACGTTGGCGCCGGCCTGGCGCATCCAACCGCCCTCCAGACGATCGTCGGCGGTGTGTCCCATCAGCACGACCGCCGCGCCCAAGCCGCACGCCGCCTCGGCGATCAGGCGATGGCGCGCGCGTCGCGCGGCGGCGACGACGCCGGTCGCGGGCTTCTCACCGGTCCAGACGAGGGTCGAGTGAGCAACACCCAGACGCCCCGCGCGGCCTTCGCACCATGCCGCCCAGTCGGCGCCGGCGCTCTGCAGTCGGTGATCGACGGTCACGGCGTGGATGCGCCGGCCGGCGCCGTCGGCCCAGGTTATCGCGGCGATCAACAGGGCCAGAGAATCCCCGCCGCCGGAGAAAGCCACGACCAAGGGCGGCGCCGTGCGGCGGTCCAGGCGCTGATCAAAAACGGCGTCGACGGTCGCCTGGATATCCGACCAGGCCGAGTCACGGTTTAGGTGGTCTAGCCGCACTTCGCCTGGAGCCGCAGGTCGGCCGCCCGTTTGGCGACGAGCGGGCCCGCTTTGGGATAGCGGCGATCAAGCTCGCCCAGCGTCTCGCACGCATCGGCGGGCTTGTTCAGCGTCACCAGGGCGCGCGACAGATCGAGCACCGCGTCGGGCGCCCAGCGCGTGCGTGGCCAGCCGCGGATCGCGCCGATGTCCGCCGTGGCCGCCTCCGCCCAGGCGCGGCGAGCGAGCAGGGTTCGGCCAAGATCGTAGCGCGCCTCGGGGCCGTTCGCCGTGTCGCCATAGCGATCGACATAATCGCGAAAGCCGGCCTCCGCCGAAGCCATGTCGCCCGCGGCCAAGGCGGCCTTGGCGGCGGCGAACGCCGACGTCGCGTCCCCGGCCGGCGCACCGGCGGCGCTCGGCGCCGGTTCAAGCGGCGGCGGCGCGGGCTTGGGCGCGGCGGTCTGCAAATCGACGATCTGCGCCTTGAGCAAGCTGTTGGCGGCGCGCAGATCGGCGGTCTCCTGCCGCGTTTGATCCAGATCGTGGCGCATCACCTCCAGCTCGCCGGTGAGTTTGGCCAGATTTTGTTCAAGCGAACTCATGCGGTCGGAGATCTGGCCGAGCTGGCCTTGAGTGTCAGCCGGTTGGATCACCACCGGGGCGCCGGTCTCGCGGCCCTGAAAAACAATCGCCCGGATCTCTTTCAACGCTTTTTCCATGCGGTCGAGGCGTTGGGCGGAGCGCTGGTCGAGGGGCTGGTCGAGGGGAACCTGGGCGCTCGCCCACTGACCGGGGAGCACAGCCAGGCAGACGGCCAGGCTTGCGCCCCATAGCGAGGATTTGGCCCTGATCGTCATGGCGAGGCCTAACGGGCGCCTCCGGTGATCAGGGTGTGCGCATTGCGGTTGTGCGCCCACGATTCCTCGCCCGAGCCGGTGTCGAGCGGATGCTCCTTGCCGTAGGAAACGGTGTCCATGCGGCCCGCGGGCAAGCCGTGCCCGACCAGATAGTCCTTCACGGCGGCGGCGCGGCGGGCGCCCAGGGCGAAGTTGTATTCGCGGGTGCCGCGTTCGTCGGCATTGCCCTCGATCCTGACGCGCACGGCCGGATAGCGCGCCAGCCAGGCGGCCTGGGCGTCCAGAATTGCGCGGGCGTCGTCGCGAACGTTGAAGCGGTCGGTGTCGAAATAGACCAGATCGCCGGCGTTGATCACAAAATCCCGCGCCGAGCCGGGCGTCGGCGCGCCGGTTTCTTCAACGACAGGACCGGGCCCAGGCGCCGGCGCCGTCTGATAGGCGGGCGGCGGCGCGGTCGTGGCGACCGGTCCCATCGGCTTGGGCCGCGAGGCGCACGCGGCCAGGGACGCCGTGGCCAGAATGATCAGCGCCGCGCGCGCGGCTGGGATACGAAAACGGGTCATAGCGGCTTCCTTGCGAAATCAGGTCAGCGGGAATCGGGTGGTTGGGAAACTCTTTGCGGGGCGGGATGTTCCAGGCGACATCTGGCGCAACAGACCTTTCAACTATGACAACGCCGTGGCGCGGGACGTGACATTACGGCAATAAAGCCGACCAGGCCGGATCGGACGCGCGCGGGCCATAGGGCGCAGCCACGAGCTGCCGTCCGGAAACGTCGATGCTCCACAAGTGCGCGCCCGAGCCGCCGTCGCGTGAAAACAGGATCACATGGCTGTTGGGCGCCCAGGTCGGGCCCTCGTCGAGATAGCTGGTGGTGAGCAGATGCTCGTCCGAGCCGTCCGGGCGCATCACGCCGATGTGAAACTCGCCCCCCTGCTGCTTGGTGAAGGCGATCAGCTTGCCGTCGGGACTCCAAACCGGCGTGGTGTAGCGCCCCGAGCCGAAGGATATGCGATGCACGCCGCCGCCGGAGGCGTTCATCACATAAAGTTGGGGCGATCCGCCGCGGTCGGAGTTGAACACCATCTGCCCGCCGTCGGGCGAGAACGACGGCGAGGTGTCGATCGCCGCGTCGCTGGTCAGGCGGGCGGCGGCGTGGCTGGCCACATCCATGACATAGATGTCGGTATTGCCGTCCTTCTCCAGCGAGAAGGCCACCTTGCGCCCGTCGGCGGAAAATCGTGGTGCGAACACCATGCCTGGAAACCGACCCAGCGATTCCTGGCGGCCGGTCTCGATGTTGAGAAGGTAGAGGGTCGAGCCGGTCGGCCGCAGGGCCATGTAGGCGACTTCCTGGCTGTTGGCCGAAAACCGGGGCGTAAACGCCAAGTAGGAGCCGTCGGTAAGGTAGCTGGGATTGGCGCCGTCCTGGTCCATGATCTCCAGGCGGCGCACCGGCCTGGCCTTCGACCCGCCCTCGGCGACGAACACCACCCGGGTGTCGAAATATCCGGACTGACCGGTCAGCTTGGCATAGACCGCGTCGGCGATCTTGTGGGCGACGCGCCGCCAGTTGGCCGGCGTCGAGGTGAATTCCGTGCCGATCAGCGCTTCGCCGGCGTAGACATCCCACAGGCGGACGCTGGCGCGCAGATGGCCGTCGCCATCGACGCTCACCGCGCCGGTCAACAGGCCCTGGGCGCTGATCGCCTTCCAGGCGTCGAACCCCGGCTTGACGTTCAGATCGGGCCCCAGCGCGGGAAAAGTCGCCGGATCGAGGGGCCGAAACAGGCCCGAGCGCTGCAGATCGGCGCTGACCACGCCGGAAATCTGCGCCGCCATCGCCGCGCCGCCAAACGCCGGAATGGCGATCGGCACCGGCTGGGTCGCGCCCTGATCGACATTGATGACGATGTCGGCGCGGGCGGCGCGGAGATCGACGGAGGCGGTGAGCATTGTCGCCAGCGCCACGATACACGCGAGGCTCAATCGCAAACGCTCCTTTCCCTCCCCTCCTGGGGAGGGCGACTCGCGGAGCGAGCGCGGTGGGGTCTTGCGCGACCGCCCGAGAACCCCACCCCGGTCGCTGACGCGACTCGCCCTCCCCATAAAGGGGAGGGAGACGGGGGTGGCGAGTCTTAAGAACAACAAACGCATATGCACTTTTCCTAATGGCCGGCGCACGCCGACTTGGCGTTGAAATTAACGGTGAAGGGCTGAGACTGGTTTCGCAACGCAAGCTTATACGGTTCGCCTTGATGCACCGCATCAATCGCCCGGCGCGCGGCGGCGGCCAATTTTGGATCGGACGACGACTCGCGCCCGCCCGCAGAGACGCGACTATCAACCCGTCCATCCACGCCGATATGGAAGCGCACCGGCACGATCACCGCGTTGGCGCCCTCGACGGCGCAGTTGGGATTCCACAGGCGTTCGAGCAATTGCTGCAGTCCCGCCTGGTCGCTTTGCGACACGCCGTGGCCCGCGTCGACGCGCGCCTGCAGGTCGGTTTCAATCTGCGCCATACCGCGCTTGGCGAAAGCGGGATGGGTGGGCGCGGCGTGGGCGCTCTTGGCCAGGCTGGCCTGCAGGGCGTCGAGACTAAGGGGCTGGGTGGTTGGTTGAGCCTTGGCGGGCGGCACCGGTTTCGGCGGCGCGGGCTTGAGCGCCGGGGCGATCTTGGCGACCGTCGGAACGGGGGTTGGTCGTGGCGGCGTCGGCCGCGCGGCGGCGGCCCGCGGTTCGGGCGCTTTGGCCTGCGCGACCGGGGCCTCGGTCTGCGCCTCCTGAACCGTCGGCGCGGCCTCGGCTTTGCGCGAGTCGGTGGCCGGCGCGCTGGAGACGATATTGATCGGCACGGCCGTCCCCATCGGCATGATCGACGTCGGCTGCGGGAAGAAGGTGATCCACGCCAACAGGCCCAGGTGCAGGGCCAGCGCCGCCAGAAACGCCGGCGTCAGCGATTCATCGCGGCGGCGCGCCATGGCGGTCATCGCTTGCCGGCCGCGCCCGACCCGAGCCCCGACGAGGGTCCGCCGGTGTCGGTGATCAGGTCGATGGTCGAAAAGCCCGACGCCGACAGGCTGGCCATGACCTGCGCCACCAGGGCGTAGGGCGCCCGGCCGTCGGCGCGGACATAGATCGGCTTGCTGTAGCCTTCGCCGGCGATCCGCCGCAGGTCCGGCGACAGGGCGGTGAACGGCGTGGCCGTTTCATTGATGAACACCTCGCCGCCCGCGCGCACCGAGACGGTGATCGGCTGGGATTGGTCCTGCACGGCGCTGGCCTCGGTCTTGGGCAGCTGCAACGGCACGCCGGCGGTCAAGAGCGGCGCCGAGATCATGAAGATGATCAAGAGCACCAGCATCACGTCCACCAGCGGCGTGACGTTGATCTCTGACAGCGCCGCGCGCCGGCCCCGCCGCGCGCGGCCGCGGCGCCGACCGGCCGCGAAGGCGTCGTGAGCCGAGAGGGCCATGGCCTATTTTCGCTCCGCCAGCCGCCGCTGGATGGCGGTGACCAGGTCGTCGGCGAAGCCCTCCAGCCGGGCGGCGTACTTGCCGGCGTCGGTGGAGAACTTGTTGTAGGCGATATAGGCGGGAATGGCGGCGGCCAGGCCGACGGCGGTGGCGAACAGGGCCTGGGCGATCGACGGCGCCACGACCGACAGATTGGTGTTCTTCTGGATGGCGATGGCCTGAAAGGCGGTCATGATCCCCCATACGGTGCCGAACAGGCCGATAAACGGCGAAGCGGTGGCGACAATGGCCAGACTGCCGAGGCCCTCCTCGACCCGCTGGCTTTCCCGCGCCACCACCGAATCGAGCACCCGGTCGATACGCTGGATCAGAAAAGCCGCCTGGGTGTCGCCGTCGCCGGGGGCCAGCAGGCCCTTGGCCCGGGCGTCGCGCCATTCGCGCAGAGCCGCCTGCAACATGCGCGGCAGGGCGTCCCGTGGGTGCTCGCCGGCGGCGGCGGCCACATCCTCCAACGGCTTGCCCGAACCGACCGCATCCTCAAAGCGATTGGCCTCGCGGGCGGCCGCGCCCAGGCGGAAGGTCTTGTCGATGATCACCGCCCACGACCACAGCGAGGCGCAGACGAGGCCGATCAGCACCCCCTTCACCACCCAGTCGGCGTGCAGGAACAGGTGAAGGGCGGAAAAGCTCTCGGGCGTGACGGCGCCGGACGGATCCATGGACAAAGGGCCTTACGTTTTAAGGGCCGTCGCGCTTCGCGCGCGCGGTTTGGCGAAACTATGACCCCTCAGCGTTAAGCAATCGTGGCGCAAGTCGTTCCACCAGATCGGCCGGCGCGCGGCGGGCGCGGCCCCCAGTCGTGATGCAGGCGGCCATCACCTGAGCCTGCGCGATCAGGTCCGCGCCGCGGGTGATCCACTGCCGGATCAGCAGCCGGGGCCCCTTGATCGTGTCATAGGCGGTGTGGACGACCAGCGCGTCGTCGATGCGCGCCGGATTGCGAAAATCGATCTCCATCCGCGTGATCACAAACGCGCACGGATCGGGCCGGTCGAGCAGATCGGTGTGGCTGATCCCGACCGCCCGCAGATAGTCCGACCGCCCGCGCTCGAAATAACGCACGTAGTTGGCGTGATAGACCAAGCCGGTAAAATCGGTGTCCTCGTAATACACCCGCACCGCGAGCCGGTGCTCGCGGCCGGTGAAGGCGCCGGCGGAGGGGGTGGGAAGCGCGCTGCTGTCGGTCATGGCGGGCGGTTTACGGGCGGTTTTTGGCGGTAAATGGCTGGTTTTGGCGGTTTTCTGGCGGTCTGTTGGCGTCTCGCGGGCGATCAATCGGCGGTCATCGGGCAGGTTTTGGCGGTGGACTGGCGGTGGACTGGCGGTGTCGATTTCATTTAACTATTGGTTTTTCATATAATTTATTAAAACCGGGCGGGAACTGGACATGTTCGCGCTTCGACGGGCGCGGGTTCACAACGATATTTATATTGCATAATGCAATTTTTGAGGCACAAGGTCAAGCGGGTCGGGGCGACTTCGCGGGATTGCTCCGCTTGTCATTGTATGTATTCCATCGTACGATTGTCGTATGATCAAATCATGGGCCAACGGCGCGACCCAGCGATTTGCGGATACCGGCAAGAGCAAATTCTCAGGTCTGGACGAGGACGCGGCGATGGAGTTGCTCGCCGCCCTCGACGCCGCATCATCTCTGGGCGAGTTGAGCCCGCTGAAATCCGTCGGCCTGCACAAACTCAAGGGCACCCGAAAGGATCAGTGGGCCATGACGATCAACGGTCCTTGGCGGCTCTGTTTTCGGTTCGAGAACGGGGATGCCTGGAACGTCGAGATTGTGGACTACCACTAAGGAAGGATCTGTCATGCTGCCCGTCCACCCCGGTCGCCTCCTGAAGCGAGAACTAAAGGCGCGCGCCATGTCGGCTAACCGTCTGGCTCTGGAACTGAAAGTGCCGTCGGGGCGGATCACCGAAATCCTCAACGGCAAGCGCGGCATTTCGCCGGAAACGGCCCTGCGCCTCGGACAGTTTCTCGGAACCGGCGCGCGGTTCTGGCTGAACCTGCAGACCAGTTATGAACTGGCCGTCGCGGAACGCGATCTCGGCGCCAAAATCGCCGATGAAGTAAGGCCGGCCGTCGCCGCGTGAGGGATGCGTGGGGTCGTGGGTATCGTGTCGACCGAATTTACGGGCGAGTCGTTGGCGGCCGGCCCGGTGCTGGACCATTTTGAAGCCGCCGTCGCCGCGTGAGAGCACGGGGAAACGAACGGGTGGCGGGTATCGCGTAGACGGATTTCTACCCGCCATTCTCGTCTGGCAACGGCATTGTCCGTCCGCCAAAGTCTGACATGACTCGTCCTAACAGCTTCGGCGAAACGGACGGCCCATTGTAGCTGTGGGACGGTTTTGCTTTCGGAGACTATGGGAGGGGACGGGGCGCTTGGGGGATTGGTTTGAACGTCTGGTCGGCAACATCTGGCTCAACAAGGCGGCCCGCAATATTCTGTGGATCGTTGCGCTGCTCTGCGGCCTCGGAGCTGCTTGGGCGAAGGGCGCAAGGAACGATCCAGCTGCGATATGGCTTACGGTCGGCGGCTCTGTGGCGAGCTTCGCGGCGATCTTGCTTAACCTGCGGGTAGGAGCCCTCTCGAAAGGAAAGCGGATAAGCCGCGCCAAGAGAAAGGCGGCGGTCTCAGCAGCGTCCAATGCGCCTGGCGGCGTCATTGTCGCGACGCACTACGACTATCCGGCTGGCGCGGAGTTGGCTCGTGATATTCGGGAGGTGTTCAAGCTGGCTGGCTGGAAGGTCCAGGACGGAACCCGCCCCGGGATATCAGAAGCAACGACCGGGATTACCCTTCAGCGAACACGCGAAGGCGCTGTAGGGCCAGAGTTCGCGGCCCTGGAGGCAGCCTTGCTAACCGCCCGGGTCGGCTTCGACTATGGTTCCGAGCCCGACTCAAATAGCCCGGGATTTCACGGCAGCATCTACGTCGGCCGGCCGAGGGGCTAGTCGAGCGTTACGATCGAATTTCTAATATGTGATCTCTGTATTCGAGAACCGATTCAACGATTAAGTAGGGATATAGTAAGATTATTGTTCCGCTTGCCACGATTCTAAACACGACGTTTTCATCTATTGTTCCAGCAAAACGGAATCCTTGAAACACAATTTCCGCAACTAATATGCACACAATCCCAATGACAGCTTCGACTCCGACAACGAATGCCACAAACGTCGTTGTTGTCAATAGTATAGCTATGCCCCATATCCATCTATTGCCAACGATTGCTGTGTCAATTTTCATAGCACATATCCGATGAGGTGAGGTCGGCCGTAGCGGTGTGAGGGAATGCGGAAGCGCGTGGGGCGATGGGTATGTCCCTATCTCGCGAGGCCTGGCCCAAATATAATATTCGAGACCGTTCTTGCGGCGATCCGGTTCAACTCTTTCATGTTAGAAGGTAGAAGGTCCCAATCCGTCCCCGTAACATCTCCAGGTGCAACCCGTGAAGCCCTCGCCTCAGGAGCAACGGCCAATTCACCAATTAATTTAACGATCAATAGCAATGAACGAACTAAGAATAATTGTCTATTGTTCAATATTATTGGCCGAGGTACCCTTTCAGGATACACTTCCAGCAACGCCTTTTCTGCGTGAGATAAACTTGAAATCAAAAGTTTAATTTTTTCGTCGTCAAAATTTGTTATGTCTGCATTGTGAGCAAAATTGTTTCTTATTGATTTCAATATTTTCATATCATTGAATGTATTTTCTTGAATCCATGACAGTAAATAAACAAATTGTATTCGATCATTTGCGGTTGATAACAATCCTGATCCCGTCGATATTTCGTTTATGAGCTTTTTCCTGCTTGTTCTAGTGTATCGTAGAATTTCATTCAGAATTATATCTTCTATCAACGCAAAAATTAAAATTGCAGATGATCTGTCGGCTTCGTTATTTGCCGCGTTAAAAACAATTTGTATTCTATCTATTGAAAAATCCAAGCCAGTGACGTGTTGTCTAACCATGTGGACTTGGTGGTCATACATGGCCTTCGCCATTTTCGTGACGAGGTGATCGGACTCTGACTCCTGAAGAGTAGGGTTCGTATCACTTCCGCGTTTCACCTCACCCCTCCTCGTCAAACAGCGGCAACACCCCCATCGGCGCCGCCGGCGGTGTCAAACCCAGATGCACATACGCCTTGGCGCAGGCCATGCGGCCGCGCGGGGTGCGCTGGATGAAGCCTTGCTGGAGGAGGAAGGGTTCGATGACGTCCTCCACGGCGTCGCGCGCTTCGGCGATGGCGTAGCTGAGGGTCTCCACCCCCGCCGGGCCGCCGCCGTAGTGGTCGATCAGGGCGGTGAGGTAGCGGCGGTCGAGAGAATCGAGGCCGACGGCGTCGACTTCGAGCCGGCCGAGGCCGCGCGCGGCGCAGGCCCGGTCGATGGTCGCGGCGCCGTCGGCGGCGGCGAAGTCGCGCACCCGGCGCAGCAGGCGCCCGGCGATCCTGGGCGTGCCGCGCGCGCGGGCGGCGATTTCGGCGGCGCCGTCGGCGGCGAGATCGACGCCCATCTTGCGGCCGGCCTGGGCGAGCACCCGCTGCAGCTCGTCCGGCGTGTAGAAATCCAGCCGCAGGGGTATGCCGAAGCGGTCACGCAGGGGATTGGCGAGCAGGCCGGCGCGGGTCGTCGCCGCCACCAGGGTGAAGGGGGCCAAGTCTATGCGGATCGAGCGCGCCGACGGCCCATCGCCGATGATGAGGTCGAGGGCGTGATCCTCCATCGCCGGATAGAGGATTTCCTCGACATTGGCGGCGAGGCGGTGGATTTCGTCAATGAAGAGCACGTCGCGCGGCTCGAGATTGGTGAGGATCGCCGCCAGGTCGCCGGCCTTGGCCAAAACAGGCCCTGAGGTGGCGCGGAAGTTCACGCCCAGCTCGCGCGCGACGATCTGCGCCAGGGTGGTTTTGCCCAAGCCCGGCGGGCCGAAGAGAAGAATGTGATCCAACGCCTCGCCCCGGTCGCGCGCGGCGTTGATGAACACGCGCAGATTGGCCTTGGACTGTTCCTGGCCGACGAATTCGTCGAGCGTTTGCGGCCTGAGCGCTTTGTCGGTGGCCTCGAGCGGCGCGGCTTCGCCGGAGACGATCCGCGTCATCGG
This sequence comes from Caulobacteraceae bacterium, assembly GCA_025352085.1. Taxonomy (GTDB): domain Bacteria; phylum Pseudomonadota; class Alphaproteobacteria; order Caulobacterales; family Caulobacteraceae; genus Acaudatibacter. Next base: position 10,297 of record JANXUA010000036.1, read on the forward strand.
CCGAGCTCCTTCAGCGCCGCGCGGATGAGGTCGGTCTCATTGGCGCCCTCACCCAGCCGCTGGGCCGCGTGATCGACGACCCGCCGCGCCGCCGCGTCGGCGACGCCGAGCCCGAGCAGGGCCGCGACCGCGTCGCCGGTCGGCGTCGACCTCGCGGCGTGAACCGTGCCGCCGCCGAGCGCGGCGGTCATCACCACCCCGGCGATCGGTTTGTCCTTGAGTTCGACAATGATCCGCTGGGCCAGCTTGGGGCCCACGCCGTTGGCGCGGCCCACCGACGCCTTGTCGTCATGGGCCACGGCGTGGGCCAGTTCGCCGGGCGAGAGGACATCGAGCACGCCCAGCGCCGCCTTGGGGCCGACGCCCTGCACGCCCTGCAGCAGGACAAAAGCCTGGCGGTCCTCGCGGGCGAGAAAACCGTAAAGGCGCTGGCCGGTCGCCTCGCTCCACTGGGTTTCGACGTGGATCACGGTCTCGTCGCCGGGCGCCGGCAGGCGCCCCAGCGTGCGGGCGCCGCAGCGGACCACATAGCCGACGCCGCCGACATCGATCAGGGCGTCCTCTTCGCCGACTTCCGCCACCTGGCCGCGCAGCCGCCCGATCACGCCGCCGCCCCCAGACGCCGCGCGGTGCGGGCGTGGGCGTGGGTGATGGCCACCGCCAGCGCGTCGGCGGCGTCGGCGGTGGGCGAACCGGCGGCGGGGAGCAGCCGCGCGATCATGAAGGCCACCTGCTGCTTGTCGGCGCCGCCGGTGCCGACGACGGCCTTCTTGACCACCTTGGCGGCATATTCGGCGACCGGCAGCCCCGCCTTCGCCGGCGCCAGCATGGCGGCGGCGCGGGCGTGGCCGAGCTTGAGCGTCGATTGACCATTGGCGGTCATAAAGGTTTCCTCGACCGCCGCCTCATCGGGCGCATGCCGGGCGATGATCTCGGTTACGCCGTCGAACAGGGCCAGCAGGCGCTGCGGGAACGGCAGGGTGTCGCGCGGCGCGATGACGCCGTGGGCGACGTGGATCAACCGCGCGCCGTCGATCGCCACAACGCCCCAACCCGTGCGGCGCAGGCCGGGATCGAGACCGAGGATGCGAATCGGGTTGGCCATTGAGGGAACAGCATCGGCTTTGTTGGCGGAGTTGAGAAGCGGGTGATTTGCCGGGCGTCGACGCCGCCCTCCAGCCTCCGTCATGGCCGACCGTCAGTGTCGGCCACCCATTGGGCGAGCGGATGGGTGTGGCCGTGCGGGCGCACGGCCATTGAGAAGCATCGCCAAATGGGTCGCCGGTACTGCCGGCCGGTGATGACGGAGGTCGAGGGGTTAACCCGCCGCCGCCGGCAATCGCAGCACCGCGCGCAACCCGCCGAGCGGCGAGCGAGCCAGGGTCAGGTCGCCGCCGTGGCTGCGGGCGACGTCTCTGGCGATGGCGAGGCCGAGGCCGACGCCCTTGGCGTTCTGATTGCGCGCGTCGTCCAGCCGGCCGAACGGCGCGAAGGCGTCTTCGTAGCGTTCGGGGCTAAGCCCCGGGCCATCGTCATCGACGCTGATCTCCACGCCGGCCACCCCCATCAGATCGGGCGCCTGCGCCGCCGTCAGGCGCACCGTCTCGCCGTGGGCGACCGCGTTCATCACCAGGTTTTCCAGCGCCCGCCTGAGCGCCTTGGGCCGGGCGTCGACCACCAGATCGGGCGGCGCCGCGACGTCGACGCTCGCGCCGGCGCGGGCGGAGTCCTCGCCGATGGCGTCCAGCACGGCGCGGACGTTCAGGCGCTCGACCGCCTCGCCGCCCTGACCGCGCGCGAAGGCCAGATATTCGTCGATCATATGCTCCATGTCGGCGACGTCGCGGGTCATGGCCACCACGCGCGGTCCGGGTTCGGTGAGCGCCAGCTCCAGTTTGAGACGGGTCAGCGGCGTGCGCAGATCGTGGCTGACCGAGGCCAGCAGGGTGGTGCGCTGTTCGACATGCCGCTGGATGCGGGTCTTCATGGCCAGGAAGGCCCGCGCCGCCTGGCGCACCTCGCGCGCGCCGTGCGGCCGAAAAGCGACGTCGATACCCTTGCCGAACGCCTCGGCGGCGGCGGCCAGCCGCTCGATCGCCCGCACCTGGTTGCGGATAAAGAGCAGGGCGACGCTGGTCAGCAGAATGGTGGCCGCCGTCAGCCACAGGATGAAAATGTGCCCGCGGGTGGCGAACACCCGGTCCTTGGGCGCGATGATCCTTAAGACCCCCGCTCGCACCTTCACCCGCACGTCGACATAGGCCGGATAGCGTTCGGTATCGAACCAGAACGGCGCGTCGATCCGCCCGGCCAGGGCTTTTTGCAGCGACCGATCGACGGTGACGAACAGGGAGGCGTGCCGGCCGCGCGGCAGAACGCCGTCCTCCTGCAAGGCGACCGAAAGATCGAGGGTTTGCTGGGCGCTGTCTTTCAGAACCTTCAAATGTTGCGGGCTGGGATCGGAATCATAACTGCGCACGATCCAGGCGACATCGCCCGCCAGGCCCTCGGTCAGATGGCTGTTCACCGTCTGCCAGTGGGCGTCGAAAAAGACGTAGGTGACGGCGATCTGCATGATCGCCACCGGCAGGACGATGATCAGCAGGCTGCGCCCGAACAGCGACGTCGGGATGCGGCGCTTGATCAGCACCCAAACGGCGTCCGGCCAGGTCCGTGGCGAGCGCATTAGAGCCAACCTCGTTTGGACGGAATCGCCTGGGCGGGGATAGTCGGCGCCGGGGTCTCCACCCTTCCCCCGCCGTCGTCACCGGCCGTCAGTGCCGGTGATCCATTGGGCGAGGCCTCGCCATGGCCGTGCGGCCGCACGGCCACACGCAACTGTTCGCCCAATGGATGGCCGGGACTTACGCCCGGCCATGACGGAGAGTGGAGGGTGAATGGACCAACGCCCGGCCATGACGGAGCGTGGGGGAGAGAGCCCGATTCAACCCACGCAGCCGTTTCGCGCCCGCGCATCAGTCCGGCGTCAGCATGTAGCCGCGACCGCGAACGGTTTTGAGATAGCGCGGGTTGGCCGGATCGGTCTCGATCTTGCGGCGCAGGCGGGTGACCTGGATATCCACCGCCCGTCCGGCGCCATCGTCGCCGATCGCCAGGTCCTGACGGTCGACGGGCGTGTGCGCGGCCCTGGCCAGAACCTGCAGCAGGCGAATTTCCGACTCGGTCAGCCGAACGGGCGCCTCGCCGCGGCTCAATTCTCCTCGCGCCATATCAAAGCGGCAACGGCCCAGATCGACGCTCGTCGTCGCGGGGCCGCGCGGCGCGGCGCGGCGCAGGATCGCCTCAATGCGCAGCAAGAGCTCCTTCGGCTCGAACGGCTTGGCCAGATAGTCGTCGGCGCCGCGGGTCAGGCCCTCGATGCGGTCGGCCGCCAGATCGCGCGCCGACAGCATCAGCACCGGCGTCGTCCCCGCCGCGCCGCCGCGCTCGCGCAGCCAGGCGGTCAGGGAAAAGCCGTCCTCGCCCGGCATCATCACGTCGACCACCAAGAGGTCGAAATCCACCGTCGCCAGCCAGCGCCGCGCGCCGGCGGCGTCCGCCGCCACGCTCACCGCAAAACCGGCGCGGGTCAGATATTCCTTCAGCAGATCGCGGATGCGGTCGTCGTCGTCGACGACCAGCAAATGGCGCGGGTCAGTCATTCCATTTGACGATCGCGCGGGTTCGTCGTCTAACGCACGCCTCTCGAAATTGGGTGGATTGGACGCCAATGTCACTGGTTCCCTACGATGATCGCGACGGCTGGATCTGGCTGGACGGCGAATTTGTGCCCTGGCGCGAGGCCAAGATCCACGTCCTCACGCACGGCCTGCACTACGCCTCGGCGGTTTTCGAGGGCGAGCGGATGTATGGCGGCGAAATCTTCAAACTCACCGAGCATACCGAGCGTTTGTTCAATTCGGCGCAAATCCTCGACTTCAAAATCCCGTTCACGGTGGCCCAGATCGACGCGGCGTGCAAGGAAACCTGCGCCCGCAACGGCCTGACCGACTGCTATGTGCGCCCGATCGCCTGGCGCGGCTCCGAAGGCATCAGCGTGGCGGCGCAAAACAACAAGATCCATGTCGCCATCGCGGTGTGGGAATGGCCGAGCTATTTCAAGCCCGAGGAAAAGGCCAAGGGCATCGCCCTGACCTGGGCCAAATACCGCCGCCCCTCCCCGGAATCCGCCCCCACCGCGTCCAAGGCCGCCGGCCTCTATATGATCTGCACCATCTCCAAACACGCCGCCGAGCGCGACGGCTTCGCCGACGCCATGATGCTCGACTGGCGCGGCTATGTCGCCGAAGCGACCGGGGCCAACGTGTTTTTCGTCAAGGACGGCGTGCTCATCACCCCCGAACCCGACTGCTTCCTCGACGGCATCACCCGCCGCTCGGTGATCGCCCTGGCCAAATCCCGGGGCTTCAAGACCGTGCAGCGCCACATCAAGCCCGAGGAGCTCAGCACCTTCAGCGAATGCTTCATCGTCGGCACGGCGGCGGAGGTGACGCCGGTGAAACAGGTCGGCGAGTATGCGTTCACGCCCGGTAATATCTCGCTGTCGCTGATGGACGACTACGCGAAGATGGTTAGGCGGGAGTTGGTCGGGGCGTAGGGGGGGGTTAAACGTTGGAAATAGTCGCTGGCCTCTGCTGTCGATCGAAAGTCCGCTTTCCGGATTTGATCAATCGGGCAGCGTGGTCCGAAAATCGCCGGGAAAGCGGGACACACACCCCTTTTGCTAGGATGTCGCCGCGCTGCGTGAAACAGGTGCGTGTCCCCCGTTTCATGTCTCAAAGGAACGGGAAGGCTTTGGCCTGAACGCGCGCGCTACAGCTTGCCCACCCGCACCGGATCGGGGAAGCTGAGGCCGCGAAACGCCGGACATCAGGGAGCCGCCGCATGAACCCCATCCTGAGAGCCGCCGCCATCGCCGGAGCGGTGGTCGCCGGCGTGCTGGCGATCGCGGCGCTGGCGCTCGTGCGGCCGGACATTCCACTCGACCGGCTGCAGGCGAAATACCGCGCGCCGACCGACAGCTATATGCAAATGCCGGACGGCGTCATGCTGCACTTCCGCGACGAGGGTCCGCCGGGCGGTCGAACCGTGGTGCTGGTGCACGGCTTTTCCGCCTCCCTGATCGACTGGGACGCCTGGGCGGCGTCGCTCGCGACCCGCTATCGGGTGATCCGGGTGGACCTGCCGGGCCATGGCCTGACCAGCGCGCCGGCCGATTACCAGGCCGACGCCGATCGCTACGCCGACCTGATCGACGGCTTCCTCACCCGCCTGGCGGCGCCGCGCGTCGTCCTCGTCGGCAATTCCATGGGCGGGGCGGTGGCGTGGGACTACGCCGAGCGCCATGGCGGGCGGCTGGACGGTCTGGTTCTGGTCGACGCCGGCGGATGGCCGCACGCCGCGGCGCCCGGCGGCGGCCCGATCATCTTTCGCCTGATGCGCAGCCCGCTGGTGCGCCCGATCCTGCCGCTGATCGACACCCGGCCGCTGATCGGCCAGGGGTTGAGGAGCGCCTTCGTCGATCCCGGCCTCGTCACGCTGGCGCTGATCGACCGCTACGCCGACTTCGCGCGCGCGCCCGGCCATCGGCGCATATTGCTGTCGATGCAGGCGGGGGCGGCCTCGCAGGCGAAGATCGCGGCCTTAAGCGCCATCACCGTCCCCACCCTGGTGATGCACGGCCAGGACGACCGGCTGATCCCGTTCGCCGATGGTCAGGCCTTCGCCCGCGCCATCCCCGGCGCGACCCTGATCGGTTATCCGGGCGTCGGCCATGTGCCGATGGAACAGATCCCCGCCCGCTCGGCCAACGATCTCGACCTCTGGCTGCGAACGAAGGTCTATCCCACGCCCGCCGGCGCGCTGGACCCGAGGCCGGTGGCGAAAGAGCCGACGAAATAGAATAGAGCCGGTCGATCCAGAAGGTGCGGATTAGGAAATGTGGGGACAGGGGCGCCTGTCACCTGGAGCCCGACCTGCGAACTGGATCCCGAGCTTACCAGCTCGCTCCACGAGCAAGCTCAGGCGCGCGCGGGACGCAGCATGGGGTAAAGCGGGGGGAAGTCGCCTGGCTGGATCAGACCCATCACCTCGAAACCGTGCCGCTCGTATAGCGGGATGTTCTTCGGGTTCGAACTCTCGAGGTAGGCGATGACTCCGTCGTCGTCGCAGCGCTTGAGGGCCGTCTTCAAAAGCAGCGAACCGAGGCCTTGCCCCTGCCTCATAGGATCGACACCGAGCATCGCCAGGTACCAATGGGGCTCGTGCGGATGGTGCTTGCCCATGCCCTCAACGACCTCGCCAAGGACCTCCTGTTTGTCCGGCGGCAGGAATTCCTCGACGACCGCGCCGATCCCCGGGCCGTCGGACTCAACGCCTGGGGGTAGCCAAAGAGCGGCCGCGGCGCGGTCGCCGGCGATGTAGGCCGCCCCCGCCGCGAGCGCGCCTCCGCCCAGAGCCGTAGCGAAAGGGCGAAAGGCCGAGAGATAGGTATCGGGGTCGGGAAAGGCATAGCGGATACAGGGGTCAGAGGCGAACGCCAGCGCCAGCGCGCTGATCACGCAGTCGCGTTCCGACTCCCGGGCAAGGCGCACGTCGTATCCCATCAAGGCCTTCCCTCCAGATTGAAGCCTCGTATTACTATAGAACCCTTCCGTCCGTCGCCTAGAACGTCCAGCTCTGCGGCGTCGGATAGGCCTCGCGCCGCAGCAACCTCGCCAGACCCAGCGCGCAGCGGACGATGAACCAGATGACCACCACCGGCAGCAGGACGAAACCGATCAAGAGGACGCACAGCAGGCCGGCGCCGAGGAAATACAGCAGGCCGATCCAGAAGGTGCGGATCTGGAAGGTGTAGTGGCTTTTGAGCCAATCGGGCGCGGTGTCTCTGGCGACATAGGCCATCACCAGGCCGACGATGTGGGTGACGCCGAACGGGATCAGATAGAGGACGTAGATGACCAGCGCCATCATCCGCTCGTCGTCGCCGGCGAAGATCGGCGGGGGCGGCGATGTCGGTGGCGGCGGCGGCAGGGCGGCGGGCTCTGGGGTGGGGGTGTCGGTCATCGTTGTGCTCCCGGTCTTGGGGAAGCTTAGCCCCGCGCGTTCGCGGGCTCCATCGTGGATTGTGCCGATTACGGCGAATTAATCGGGCGGCTCCGCCCCGCCCCTCCGTCATCACCGGGCGCAAGTCCCGGTGATCCATTCGGCGAGGCCTCGCAGTGGCCGTACTGTCGCACGGCCACACCCGTCCGCTCGCTCAATGGATGGCCGACACTGACGGTCGGCCATGACGGAGGGTGTGTTTGGGTGCGGCGCGAAGCGGGAGCTAACGCTCCACCACGATCTCCACCCCGGCCGCGGCTGCGTGGGGGGCGAGCGCCAGGGGTTTTTCGACGCGGACGCGGGCGCGGGTGACGCGGGCCTCGGCGATGCAGGCGTGGGCGAGGCGCGCGGCGAAGGTCTCGACCAGGCCGATGTGGCCGGCCTCGACGATGGCCTGGGCGTGGCGGACGATCCGCTCGTAATTGATGGTGTGGGCGGCATCCTCCCAATCGTGGACGGTGACGGTCAGCTCCACATCGACGATCAGCGGCTGTTTGCGGCCCTTTTCGTGGGCGTAGAGACCGATTTCGGCCTCCAACGTCAGACCACGGACGAAGACGGTGGTTTGGGCGATGCGAGCCTCACTCATCAAGGATTTTCGCCATCCACAACATCCGGCGTGCGCCAGGCCAGGTGCTGGCCGGCGTCGACGGCGATCATCTGGCCGGTGACCGAACGGGCGGCGATCAGATAGCGCAACGCCTGCGCGATCTCCGCCGGATCAACGGCGCGGCCCAGCGGCGTGGCGGCGGCTTCGGCGGCGAAGATCTGCGGCGACTGGTGGATCGAGGCCAGGGTGGGGCCAGGCCCGATGGCGTTGACCCGGATGCGCGGCGCGAGGGCCTGCGCGAGCGTCTGCGTCGCGGTCCACAGGGCCGATTTGCTGATCGTATAGCTGAAGAACTTCGGATTGAGCCGCCAGACCCGCTGGTCGATGATGTTGACGATCAGGCCTTCGGCGTCCGGCGCCAGGGCGGCGGCGAAGGCCTGGGCGAGCAGGACCGGCGCGGTGAGATTGGCGGCGAGGGTCGCCTCCCAGTCGGCGACAGCGAGGGTCTCGATCGTGTCGTCACGAAAGAGAGAGGCGCAGTTGACGAGCAGGGTCGGCGGCTCCGGCGCGTGGGCGATCAGGCCGGCGACGGCGGCGGGGTCCGACAGATCCGCCAGAGCGACAACGGCCGCGCGTCCCAGCGCGCGCACGGCGTCCGCGGTCACCCGCGCGTCCCCTTTTGAGCGGCCGTGAACGATGATGTCATAGCCCGATTGCGCGGCGGCGAGCGCGAGGGCCCGGCCGATCCGGCGCGAGGCGCCGGTGATCAGGGCCCAACCCAAGCCCGTCATGGTCGGTTGCCTCTCAAGCCCTAGTCGAAGCGACCGAACTCATACCGGTTGAGCGCCGCCAGGCCGATCACAAAGACGAGGATGACAGCGATGGCGATCATGATTTTCAGCTCCGAGCGCGCGGTAACGCGGTGGTGATGTGTGAACGGGCTTTAACGGCGGGGGGGCGTCTTCGCAAGCATCGACTCAAGCGACGTCATCCCTTAATGAACGGCGTTCACTCATCGTCAGGCCTACCGCCGACGTCAATCACATCAGGGAGCCTGCGCATGCGCGAGTACATGAAATTCTATATCGACGGGGCGTGGGTCGATCCGGTGACGCCCAAGAGCCTGGACGTGATCAATCCGGCCACCGAAGCGGTGTGCGGGCACATCTCCGCCGGCTCGGCCGCTGACGTCGACAAGGCCGTCAAGGCCGCGCAGAAGGCCTTCATTACGTTTTCCCAGACCAGCCGCGAAGAGCGCATCGAATTGCTCGAGCGCATCCAGGCCGAATACACCAAGCGCTTCGGCGACGTGGCCAGCGCCATCACCGAGGAAATGGGCGCGCCGGCCAGCCTCGCGCAGCGGGCGCAGGCGCCGATCGGCATCGGCCATATCGCCACCGGCATCGCCGTGCTCAAAGCCTTCCAGTTCGAGGAAGACCGCGGCACGACGCGGATCGTCAAGGAGCCGATCGGCGTCGTCGGCATGATCACGCCGTGGAACTGGCCGATCAATCAGATCGCCTGCAAGGTCGTCCCGGCCCTGGCCACCGGCTGCACCATGGTGCTCAAGCCCTCCGAGGAAGCGCCGTTCTCGGCGATCATCTGGGCGGAAATCCTGCACGCCGCCGGCGTTCCGGCCGGCGTGTTCAATCTGGTCAACGGCACGGGCGCCGAGGTCGGCGCGGCGATCGCCGGCCATCCGGGCGTCGACATGGTCTCCTTCACCGGCTCGACCCGCGCCGGCATCGAGGTGGCCAAGGCCGCCGCGCCGACGGTCAAGCGCGTCGCCCAGGAGCTGGGCGGCAAGAGCCCGAACATCATTCTGGAAGACGCCGACTTCCCCACCGCCGTCGGCGGCGGCGTCAAGCATGTGATGCAGAATTCCGGCCAGTCGTGCAATGCGCCGACCCGCATGCTGGTGCCGGCGGCCAAGATGGCCGAGGCCATCGGCATCGCCAGGGAAGCGGCCGACTCCACCACCGTCGGAGATCCCAACGGCAATGCGCAGATGGGTCCGGTGGTCAATCGCGTCCAGTGGGACAAGATCCAGCGCCTGATCAAGGCCGGCATCGACGAGGGCGCGACCCTGGTCACCGGCGGCGTCGGGCGCCCCGACGGCCTCGACAAGGGCTTTTACGTCAAGCCGACGGTGTTCGCCAACGTCACCAACGATATGACCGTGGCCAAGGAGGAAATCTTCGGCCCGGTGGTGTCGATCCTCGGCTACGACAGCGTCGACGAGGCCGTGCAGGTCGGCAATGACACCGAATACGGTCTGGCGGCCTATGTGTCGGGGACCGACATGGCCAAGGTCCACGCCGTCGCCTCGCGCCTGCGCGCCGGACAGGTCGCCATCAATGGCGCCGGCGGCGACATGATGGCCCCGTTCGGCGGCTATAAGATGAGCGGCAACGGCCGCGAGTGGGGCGATTTCGGCTTCACCGAATTCCTCGAGGTGAAGGCGGTGATCGGCTACAGCGCCAAAGCGGCGGAGTAGAAGCGTTTCCTCCCTCCCCTTTATGGGGAGGGCGACTCGCCCCCGGGTCGCGCAAAGCGCGCGCCCGAGGACAGGCTCCGCGAGCGGGGTGGGGCTCTTAAGGCCGCATCCCGACCGCCTCGCGTGTCACCTCACCGCCCCACCCGTCTTGTCGCTACGCTCCAATCCACCCTCCCCATAAAGGGGAGGGAAAGTTAGTTCGAAGCCTGTCCTCTTCAAGGAAACCCATGCCCCTCTCCATCTACGACGCCTCCATTCCGGTTCTGAAACGCGGCCTGACCAATCTGGCGGCCTTGCTCACAAAGGCCGAAGCCTCGGCCGTGGCGCGGAAGATCGATCCGTCGGTATTCCTCACCGCCCGCCTGGCCCCCGACATGCATCCCCTCGCCCGCCAGGTTCAGATCGTCTCGGACGGCGCCAAGGGCGGCGCGGCGCGGCTGACCGGCGGCGAGTCGCCGTCGTTTGCCGACACGGAGGCGACCTTCGCCGAACTTCAGGCCCGCATCGCCAAGACCATCGCCTATCTGGATGGCTTCACGGCCGACCAGTTCGCCGGCGCCGAGACGCGCGAGATCGTTCTGAAAACCCCGAACGGCGATTTTTCCTTTACCGGCCAGAGTTTCCTGCTGACCTTCATGCTGCCGAACTTCTTTTTCCACATCACCACCGCCTACAACATCCTGCGCCACAACGGCGTGGATCTCGGCAAGATCGACTATCTCGGTCGGCCGTAGACGGCGTTCTTCTTCCAGCCGTCATGGCGGGGCGTGAGTCCCGGCCGCCCATTCCCCCACCCTCCGTCATCACCGGCCGTCAGGGCCGGTGATCCATTGGGCGAGATCTCTCATTGGCCGTGCGCGCGCACGGCCACACCCGCCCCCTCGCCCAATGGATGGCCGGGACTAACGCCCGGCCATGACGGAGTTGAAAGGGGTGACGAACGGTGATGACGGTAGGGGTGCGGGCGGAGGTGCACGGACTACTTCGTGATCGAACACCCATACCGGCGCGAATACCGCGCCTCGGCGACGAGTTTGCCGAGGCTGGCGGTCACGGATGCCCGCGCCGGCAGTTGCGAGCGATCGGCGGCGACGGTGAACGAGCCTATGCCCTGGCCCTTGAATTCGGGGCGGCACGACGCCTCGGACCGGCCGGCGACGAACAGGCACGAGCACATCTGCTTGGCGACATAGGCCGAACCGATCTGGATGATCGGCGGCGGCGCGGTCGGCACATCGATGGTGGCGGCGCCGGCCGACGCCGCGCCGAGACTTGCCGCCGCGACCATGGCGGCGATCCGATTGCCAGGCCCCACGAATTCCTCCTAAGGTCACGCTTCAGAACGTGGGCGAGGATGGCATGAAACGACGTGACTTCGCTATCGGTTTAAGCGCCGCGGTCGGCGCCGCGCCCCTGATCGCGCGCGGCGGGCCCGCAAGCCGGCTCGATTGGCCGACCGCCGCCCCGCGCGGCGACATCGCGACGGTGCAAACCGCCTGGACCCGCGCCACATCGGGCGCTCTGCCCGTCCTCGGGCGCGGCGACGCCCTCGTGATCATCCAGAACGGCAAGCTGGTGTTCGAACGCTACGGCGCCGATCACGGGCCGACCACGCGACACATTTCCTGGTCGATGGCCAAGTCGATCACCCAGGCGGTGGTCGGCGCGGCGGTTCTGCAGGGCAAGGTCGACATCGAGGCGCCCCTGAAACTGGTCCCGCGCGGCGATCCGAAACTCAATCTGCGCAGCCTGCTCAACCTGACCGACGGTATGGCCTGGGACGAGGCCGACTACGATCCGGCCAAGTCGGACGCCACGCGCATGCTTTATGGCCAGGGTCGTTTCGACGGCGCGGCCTATACGGCGGCGAAGGGCCAGGCCTTCCCGCCCGGCACGCACTGGCGCTATTCCACCGGCGCCTTTCAGCTGGCGGCGGCCGAGGTGCAGGCGCACCTGTTTCCGAACCTGACGGCGCCGGATGCGCGCCGCGCGGCCATGGCCGCGTGGATGTACGCGCGCCTGTTCGGCCCGCTGGGCATGACCACGGCGGTTCCCGAATTCGACGCCGCCGGTACCTTTGTTGGCGGATCGTGGGTGTACGCCAGCGCCCGCGACTACGCCCTGTTCGGCGAGCTTTATCGTCTGGACGGGGTGTGGAAGGGCCGGCGCATCCTGCCCAAGGGCTGGGTCAAGTTCGCCCGCACGCCGACGGTCGAGCCGACTTACGGGGCCGGCTTCTGGCTGGAAGCCCCGGCGAGCGCCAGGCCGCCGTCGCTGATGGCCGGCGCCGGGCCGCTCGACGCCTATTCCGCGCAGGGCCACGACGGCCAGATCATCCTGATCGTCCCCTCCAAGGCCCTGGTCGTCGTCCGCCTGGCCCTGATGGACGACGGCGACGCCGCCTGGAAAGCCCTCGGCGAATGGCTGACGCCGGTGGTGAAGGCGTTTCCCGACGGGTGAGGCGGCAGGCTCCGCCACCTCCTCCTCCGTCATGGCCGATCGTTCGTGTCGGCCATCCATTGGGCGAGCGGTTGGGTGTGGCCGCGCGGGCGCACGGCCATTGAGAGGTCGCGCCAAATGGATCACCGGGACTTGCGCCCGGTGATGACGGAGATTGGGGGCGCCGGCGGCTACGCCGCCTCCTCGCCGTGACAGACCGCTTCGATCTTGTTGCCTTCGGGATCGAACACGAAGGCGCCGTAGTAGTGCGCCCCGTAGCGCGGGCGCAGGCCGGGCGGGCCGGCGCAGCGGCCGCCGTTGCGCAAAGCCGTGGCGTGGAAGGCGTCGACCGCTTCGCGCGATGACGCGCTAAACGCCACGTGCACGCCATTGCCCGCCGTCGCGGAACGGCCATCGGTCGGAGTCTCAAGGCTGAATTCGGGGTTCAGCGGGCCCGCGGCGCCAAAGTCGATGAACCGCCCGGCCGCTTCGTGAACCACGCCCAGGCCGACCGTCGCCAGAACGGGCGCGTAGAACGCCCTGGCCCGGGCGATGTCGTTGGCGCCAAGGGAGACGTGGTCGAGCATGGTTTAGAACCCTTTGGCCAGTTCCCGCGCGATCGCGCCGAAGGTTTGCGCGGCGGCGCTGTCGGGGGACGTCGCGACCAGCGGGCGGCCCTCGTCGCCGCCTTGTCTGAGGGCGATCTCGATGGGGATTTCGCCGAGAAAAGCCGCGCCGAGCCGCTCCGCCTCGCGCCGCGCGCCGCCTTCGCCGAAAATGGGAATGCGGGCGCCGGTGGCCGGATCGGCGAACCAGGCCATGTTTTCGATCACGCCCAGGATCGGCACCGGCGGGTTCATCTTGCCGAACATGGCGCTGGCGCGGCGCGCGTCGATCAGGGCGATTTCCTGCGGCGTCGAGACGATCACCACCCCGTCGACGGCCAGCTTCTGCACCAGGGTCAGATGCACGTCACCGGTGCCGGGCGGCAGATCGACCACCAGCACGTCGAGCTCATCGCTGGCGGTTCCCCAGCGCACGTCCTGGATCATCTGGCGCAGCGCCGAGCTGGCCATCGGGCCGCGCCAGATCATCGGCGAGGCTTCGTCGACGATGAAACCGATCGACATCACCTTGAGCCCCCAGGCGCGGAGCGGGTTGAGCTTGCCGTCGACGAATTCCGGCTGGGAATCGAGGCCGAGCATTTTGGGCGCCGAGGGCCCATAGATATCGGCGTCCAGCAAGCCGACCTTCAATCCCGACGCCGCGAAGGCGCAGGCGAGATTGACCGAGACGGTGGATTTGCCGACGCCGCCCTTGCCGCTGGCGACGGCGATGACGCGCCTGACGTGCTCCAGGCGCACGGCGGGCGGCATGCCGTGGGTGTCGGCGCGCGGGTCCATCGCCACCTGGGCCGAGCCTTTGCGTAACCGGGTGACCCCCGGCGCGACCGGCTGGGCCGCCGCGGTCAGCACCACCTGCGCCTTTTCAACCCCCGGCAGGGCGGCCAGGGCCTTCTCCGCCGCATCGCGCACCGGCGCGTAAAGCGCGGTTTGCGCCGGATCGACCTCGAGCATGAAGCCGGCGCGGCCGGCGCCTAAGGTCAGGCCCTGCACCAGACCGGCGTCGGCCAGACCTTGGCCGCCGCGCGGATCGACAACGCGGTTGAGGGCGGCCAGGACGGCGGCGCGGTCGGGCAAGATGTCGGTTGTCATGGGGCCGTTATCTCACGCCCGCGCGAGGATAAACATGGTCTGATCGCCCCTGCCCTCGTCGTTGAGGGTCTTTACGCGCGCGCGCCAGTCGGCCAACTCACGCGCGCTGAACAGGTCGCGGTCGCGGCGTTTGTCATTGGCCGGAATATCGCGCCGATAGCGCTCGGAGCCGACAAATTGCGACAGGCCGCCGGTCGAGCGCGCGTCGATCACGCTCAGGCCCGCGCCGCCCGCGAGGATGGCCATGGCCGGGCCGGTGAGGAGGTGGATGTGCCGGGGCGCGTCGAGATTGATCCAGTCGGCGCCATAGTGCTCCCACGCCCACGAGCCGGCCACCGGCACGGCGATCAGCATCCGACCGCGCGGCGAGAGCAGGCGCTGGGCGATCTTCAGCGCCGCCAGCGGATCGACCAGATGCTCCAGCGAATGATGGAACATGATGAAGTCGAAGGCGCCGTCGCGACCGACCGCGAAATCCTCCAGCGCCTGTTTGTGCACGGTGACGCCGCGGCGGTAATTCAGGGTCTCGTCGATGAACGGGTCGACCCCCTGCGGCGCCGGAAAGCCGCCCAGCGCCATACTTAACAGGGTCTTGCCGCCGCCGCAGCCGACATCCAGCGCCCGCGCGTCCAGGCCCAGGCCCGCGCGCCGGACCCAGGTCATATAATCAAGCGGCCGGCTGATCTTTTCCGCCACGGCGCCGATCGCATCGCGCGCGCCAAAGTAAAATCGCGCCCGACGCGGATCGACGAGGCGGCGGATGACATTGCGGTCGAGGCCGCGATGGCTACGAAACGAGAAATAGTTGTCCGGATAGAAGCGGGCCAGATCGTCCGGGATCTTCGCGATCTGCACGCAGCCGCAGGCCCGGCATTCGATATAGTCGAACGCCTCGCGCGTGCCGTGCAGCATCTCCCGCGCCGAAAACGACGGGCCGAGATCGGTCGCTTGGCAAATTCGGCAGGGATCGGGCGGGGGCATGTTTAGTCTTTACCGCGAAGGCGCGAAGGCGCGAAGTTAGCCGCGAAGGGTGGAAAAGGCGTTGCGCGCGAAGCGCAATCTTAAATCTTCTTCGCGATCTTCGCGCCTTCGCGGTAAATCTTTTTGGCCTTCGGCGCCGCCTAAGCCACCTTCACCCGCGTCGCGCTTTCGGGCAGGTCGCCGCCGAAGGCGCGCTGGTAGAATTCGGCCACGGTCGGGCGTTCCAGCTCATCGCACTTGTTGAGGAAGGTCATGCGGAAGGCCAGCGCCAGATCGCCGGCGAAGATCTCGGCGTTCTGCGCCCAGGTGATCACCGTGCGCGGGCTCATCACCGTGGAGATGTCGCCGTTCATGAAGGCGTTGCGGGTCATGTCGGCGACGCGGACCATGGCGGCGATCTGCCGGCGCCCTTCGGCCGTCTTGCCGTAATTGGGCGCCTTGGCCAGCACAATTTCAGCCTCCACGTCGTGGGCCAGATAGTTCAGCGTCGAGACGATCGACCAGCGGTCCATCTGCCCCTGATTGATCTGCTGGGTGCCGTGATAGAGGCCGGTGGTGTCGCCCAGACCGATGGTGTTGGTGGTGGAGAACAGCCGGAAGAACGGATTGGGCCGGATCACCCGGTTCTGGTCGAGCAGGGTCAGTTTGCCCTGCGCCTCGAGCACCCGCTGGATCACGAACATCACGTCCGGCCGGCCGGCGTCGTATTCGTCGAACACCAGCGCCATCGGCCGCTGCAGGCACCACGGCAGCATGCCTTCGCGAAACTCGGTGATCTGCTTGCCGTCCTTCAGCACGATGGCGTCCTTGCCGACCAGATCGATGCGGCTGACGTGGCTGTCGAGATTGACCCGGATCATCGGCCAGTTGAGCCGCGCCGCCACCTGCTCGATGTGCGTCGACTTGCCGGTGCCGTGATAGCCCTGGATCATCACCCGCCGGTCAAAAGCCAGACCGGCGCAGATCGCCAGAGTGGTCTGCGGATCGAAGCAATAGGCCTCGTCCAGATCGGGCACGTGGCTGTCGCGGAACGAGAACGCCGGCACCATCATGTCGCTGTCGACCCCGAAGGTCTCGCGGATGGAAACCTTGCGGTCGGGCGTCAGGGCGCGCAGTTGGTCGTCGGCGGAGTCGGTGAGGCTGGACATGATTGGCGTTCACTAACGCGAGAGACCGGATGACGCAAACGGGGTTTACGGAGCGGTCGATCGGCCCTCACCCCCCTCTCCGTCATGGCCGGGCGTCAGTCCCGGCCATCCATTGAGCGAGCGGGTGGGCGTGGCCGCGCCTGGCGCGGCCATTGATAGGCCTCGCCGAATGGGTCACCGGCACTGACGGCC
>JANXUA010000146.1 GCA_025352085.1 Caulobacteraceae bacterium
GAAAGACCAAAGGAATACGCCATGAATACCCGTAAACTTCTCATTGCCGCCATGGGCCTCGGGGTCGCTTTGGGGGGCGTCTCCGCCGCGTCCGCCCAAACCAACTGGGACAACCATCATCCCCGTCGCGAACAGGTCAACGACCGCCTGGCGCACCAGGACGCCCGCATCCATCAGGAACGCCGTGAAGGCGAGATCAATGGTCGCCAGGCGCACCGCATGCACATGGCCGATCACCGCATCCGCATGAGCGAGCGTCGCTTCGCCCGCCATCACGACGGCCACATCTCCCGCGCCGAGCAAGAGCGCCTGAACCATCGGGAAAACAACGTCAGCCACCGTATCGGTCGCTAACCTCCAACGCTGGGCCCACCCTTTTTCGAGACCCACTCGGAAGAGGGCGGATAGAGCAGGATGATTTTAGACGGAACCGTCTAAAATCTGAATCGTTCTCTAGACTCAAAAGTGTAGAGCCTGATGCGTTTGCATCTGTTCCGTGCAAACGCATCAGGCTCTATGGGGTGGCGAGAACCAGCGAACTATGCACAAAGGGCCGTCCGGGGTGTGCCCCAGGGCGGTCGTTTGCGTTTTGTGCGTACGACCGCTCGCGGCGGTGTTGCATCCCCTTGTTGTGCCTAAGGAGGATAGTTCCGCGATGAGCAATGCCTGCGCCGCCGGCGTCGATATCGGTTTTGTGTCGCTGGGCTACGCCAAGGTCGCCGCGCTCGGCGTGGTTCAGGGCATCACCGAGCTTCTGCCGATTTCATCGACGGCCCATTTGCGCGTCGTGCCGGCGCTCCTGGGTTGGCGCGACCCCGGATCGGCGTTTTCCGCGGCCATGCAGCTGGCCGCCCTCGCCGCCGTGATCAGCTATTTCTGGCGCGATGTCAGCCGCCTCGCCGGCCGGAGCCTGGTCGCCGCGCGTCGGCGCGATTTCGAAGATCCGTCCCTGCGTCTGGTGGTGTGGATCGCCTTGGCGACCTTGCCGATCGCTCTGGCGGGGGTGGCCCTGTCCGGCCTCCTTAACCAGTGCAATTCGCCTCTGCGCGGTCTGGCGGTCATCGGCTGGGCGTGTATCGTTATGGCTGTCCTGCTCGCCCTGGCTGAACTTGGCGCGCGCCATCGCAAGACCTTGAGCGAGGTCTCTTTCGCCGACGCCATGATCGTCGGCGTGGCCCAGGTCGGCGCTCTCATTCCAGGGGTGTCGCGGTCGGGATCGACGCTCACCGCGGCGCTCGGCCTCGGCTTCAAACGCGAGGAAGCGGCGCGATTTTCGTTCCTGCTGGGTCTGCCGGCCATCGCCCTGGCCGGCCTTAAGGAAATGTGGGCGTTGCACAAGGTCCACCTGGACGCCCATGGCTGGTCCGTACTCGGGGTCGGGCTGGTGGTGGCTTCGATCTCGGCCTTCGTCGCGATCTGGGGTCTGATGCGCATCTTGGAGCGGTTTTCGGCCTGGCCGTTCGTTATCTATCGCGGCGTGCTGGGTGTCGGCCTGCTGGTCGGCCTGGCCGTCGGCGCGCTTCACTAGGCGCCGGGGAGCGGGCGGGTGAAAACTCTGTGGGACAATGCGGGGGCGGATGCGGCGATCGCCCACGGGCGGGCGCGTGGCGTGGGCGACGATCTGGCGCTGCGTACCTATAGCGCCAGACTGCTCGGCGCTGATCCGCGCCTGGTTCTGCACGGGGGCGGCAATACGTCGGTCAAGACGACCGCGACCGATCTTTTCGGCGAAGAGATAGAGGTTCTGTGCGTCAAGGGCAGCGGCTGGGATCTCGCGACGATCGAGCCGGCGGGTCACCCGGCGGTGCGCCTCGCGCCCTTGCTGCGCCTGCGGGGTCTGCCGGCCTTGGCGGACGAGGCGATGGTCAACGCCCAGCGCCAGAACCTGATGGACAGCGCCGCGCCCAACCCATCGGTCGAGACCCTGCTGCACGCCTTCATTCCGGAAAAATTCATCGATCACACCCATGCCGTCGCCCTGTTGGCCCTGGCCAATCAGCCCGACGCCGAGACTTTGATTGGCCAGTTGTACGGTGGCCGGGTGGCTTGCGTGCCCTATGTCATGCCGGGATTCGACCTGGCTCGCCGCGCGGCGGAAATCTATGACGCCCATCCGGGCGTCGAGGGCCTGGTGCTGATCCATCACGGCGTGTTCAGCTTTGGCGCGACCGCCCGGCAAAGCTATGAACGGATGATCGATCTGGTCACCGTGGCGGAGACTTGGCTGGAGAGCCGACGCGCCGCGGCGCCGCTCGCCAATTCGGCGCGGGGGTCGTCTTGCGCGCCGGTCGCCGATGTCCTGCCGGTGCTGCGCGGCGTGTTGAGAGCGGGCGCGGTGGTCGGGGAGCCCACGCGCTGGGTTCTCGATCATCGCGCGGACGCCGACGTCATGCAGCTTGTTTCGGACGCACGCCTAGCCGATTGGGCGGGACGCGGCGTGGCGACGCCCGATCACGTGATCCGGACCAAGCGCCACCCGCTGGTGCTGCCGGCGCCAACCGGCGACCTCGTCGATTGGCGCGCCGAGGCCGCCAGGGCGCTTGAGTACTATGTCGCGGACTACAATGCCTATTTCGAGCGCCAGAATGCCCGCGCCGGCGGCGGCAAGCGCAAGCTCGATCCCCTGCCGCGCGTGGTTGTCGCGCCCCGTCTCGGCTTGGTGGGCGTCGGCCGCAACGCCGGCGAGGCGGCGATCGCGGCGGACATTGCGCAATCGTGGGCGGTGACCCTCCTGGCCGCCGAGGCCGCCGGCCGGTTCGCGCCGCTGGGCGAAGCGGATACCTTTGATATGGAATACTGGTCGCTTGAGCTGGCCAAGCTCGGCAAAGCGGCCGAGCGCCGACTGGAGCGGCATGTGGTTGTCATCACCGGTGGCGGCGGTGCCATTGGCGCGGCTACCGCGCGGGCCTTCGCCGCCGAGGGCGCGCAGGTTGCGGTGCTCGACGCGAACGCCGACGCCGCGGCGGCGAGCGCCCGCGCGGCCGGCGCCGGCGCCCTGGCGGTAACCTGCGACGTCACCGATCCTGCGGCGGTCGACGCCGCGTTCGCCAAGGTCTGTGAACGGTTTGGCGGCGTCGATATCGTCGTCTCCAACGCCGGATCGGCGACTACCGGCATGATGGCGCGCCTCACCGACGCCGAGTTTCGCGCCAGCTTTGATGTGAATTTTTTCGCCCATCAAAGTGTCGCCCAGGCGGCGGTGCGCATTTTGAAGGCCCAAGGCACGGGCGGCGCATTGCTGTTCAACGTCTCCAAACAGGCGCTCAATCCGGGCGAAAATTTCGGCGCTTATGGCGCGGCAAAGGCGGCCCTGCTGGCCCTGATGCGGCAGTACGCCCTTGAGCACGGCGCCGACGGGGTCCGCGTCAACGCCCTCAACCCGGACCGGATTCGGTCAGGCTTGCTGACGCCTGAGATGATCGCCTCGCGCGCCGCTTCGCGCGGCATGGACGGGGAAACCTATATGGCCGGGAACCTGTTGCGCCGCGAGGTGACGGCGGAAGATGTGGCGCAGGCCTTCGTGTTCGCCGCCCTGATGCGTGGCACAACGGGGGGGGTGATCACCGTTGACGGCGGCAATGTCGCTGCCATGGTGCGCTGATGCGCTGACGAACGAACGAGGTCAGCCGACCGGGCAGCCGTGGAATTCGCCGACCTTGGCGACGGTCAGCGTGGTCAGATTTAGCGGCATCAACGTATCCATTGAGCGCGACCCGGCGCCGGTAAACAGGTCGATGCGACCCTTGTGGATCGCCCCGCCAAGATCGGAGGCATACCAATAGCCGTCATGATGGCGGCCATCGGGCATCAACAAACCAACCGTCTCCTTGATGAAAAGGATGCTGTGACGAGGCACCGCGACGCCGTCGACCGCGGCGGTGCGCATTGGAACGACTTTGCAACCAAGAGAGTCGCGCGGACCGGCGCCGCCCCCGGCGGTGTGATAGAGGGTCGCTTTCAGGCCGAATGTCGCCAGCAAGGGCGCCACCTTCGCCGACATCTGACCGATCAGGTCGCCGATCGGATCGGACGTCTCCGCCACGGCCACGCCCGCAGGTGCGACAATAGCGAGAGCGGTCAAACAGGCCAACAGCCGCTTCAAAGGGGAATCCGTGAATTGTTAACGGGATATTGCGCTGAGGAGCGTAAACAGGATCAGCGAAAATGGCAACCTGTAAACGCAAGGTTCTCTCCGTTAAATTTCATCTCTGATCTATGACGTGATTAATACTTGAGTGAAAAAGGTAAATTCTTGACGTTTATACTTTCAGCAATGATCACGATGATCTGGAGACGGCATATCTAGATTACGAACAAATTTCAGACATCCGCTTTGTTGGGTAACAATCCTGTGAGCGCAGCGCCGGTTACGCCGCGACGGCGGAGCGGGCACCCGAATCACGCGCTTGACCAGGCGGAGTCTTCCGCCCAGACAGACCGGTATGGCCTTTCGTCAAGCGGTGTTCGTCGGCGCGCTGATCGCCGCTGCTTCGGTCGCCTGCGGCGCCGGGGCGTGGGGCGCTACTGGTCATCGATTGATCGGTCGGCTGGCGGTCGAATCCCTGCCGCGCGAACTGCCGGCCTTCCTGCGCGCGCCCGGGGCGATCGCCGCCGTGGGCGAGCTGGCGCGCGAGCCGGATCGCGACAAAAACGCCGGCAAGGAACACGACAGCGACCGCGACCCGGCGCACTTTATTGATCTTGGCGACGACGGCCATGTGTTGGGCGGTCCGTCGCTCGGCGCTCTACCGCCGACTCGCGAAGCCTATGACGCGGCCCTGCGCGCCGTAGGGTCCGATAGTTGGAAGGCTGGCTGGCTGCCGTACGCCATCACCGACTCGTGGGAGCAGCTGACCAAGGATTTCGCCTATCTGCGGGTGGACGCCGCCGCCGCGAAATCCGCGACCGATCGCACCCGGCGGGCATGGCTCGCCGCCGATCTCGCCCGGCGTCAGGCCTTGATCCTGCGCGATCTTGGCGCCGTGGCGCACTTCGTCGGCGACGGCAGCCAGCCGCTGCACGTCTCGGTCCACTACAACGGTTGGGGCGATTTTCCCAATCCGGATGGGTTCACGCAAGGACGTCTGCACGCCCGCTTTGAAGGGGCTCTGGTGCGCGAGCTCATGGACGAGGCGACCGTTAGAGCCGCGATGGCGCCTTACCGCGATTGCGGCTGCGGCGTCGCCGAGCGTACGGCCGGCTATCTCGCGGCCACGGGCAGGCAAGTCGTGCCCCTGTATCAACTGCAAAAGGATGGCGCTTTTCGCGGCGGCGATGCGCGCAGTCGCGCCTTCATCGCCGCCCGTCTGGCGGCCGGCGCGTCGGAACTGCGCGATCTGATCATCGAAGCCTGGCGATCAAGCGCAAAAGGTCAAGTCGGCTGGCCGTCGGTTGGTGTCGCCGACGTGGAAGCGGGCAAGATTGATCCATGGGACTCGCTCTTCGGCGCCGACTAATGGCCAATCGCGGCGTTCACCTTAGGAGCGGTTCACATGGATGAAGCGATACGCGCGGCGCACGTCGATGCGGTTCGAACCGACGGCTACACGATCGTCGAGAACGCCATCGAACCGGAACTCATCGCCGCGCTGACGGCGGCTTTGCAGCGCCTGGAGCGCGAGCTGGCGATCAAGCCGGCGGACAATGACTTCGAAGGGCGCCAGACGGTGCGGATCTACAATTTGCTGGCCCGCGGCGCGCCGTTCGAGCGCGTGCCGGTTCACTCCTCGGTTCTACCCATTGTCGAGGGGGTGCTTGATCCGGGGTGCCTGATCTCGTCGCTGTCGTCGATCGCCGTCGATCCGGGCGAAAAGGCCCAACCGATCCATGCCGACGACATGGTCATTCCACTGGAAAAGCCGCACGCGCCGATCGTGTGCAACTCCATGTGGGCGCTTACCGATTTCACCGCCGCCAATGGCGCAACGCGTCTGGTTCGCGCCAGCCATCGCCGACCCAATCCCGAGTACGGCGGCGCGTACGAGAGCGTTCCCGCTGAAATGTCCAAGGGCAGCGTCCTGATCTGGGACGGATCGCTGTGGCACGGCGGCGGCGCCAATACCTCGGACGCCCGACGCACGGGGATTGCGATGAACTATTGCGCCGGCTTCATCCGGCAACAGGAGAACCAGCAGCTGGGCCTCGCGCCGCACTTGGTGAGAAGTTTCACGGACCGCCTGCAGGAATTGATCGGCTATGGCGTCTACCGCGGCCTGATCGGCCATATCGACAAGGACAGTCCGGCCAATCGTCTCCTCAAAGGCGGCGGCGAATTCAAGTCGATTTGGGACAACTAAAGCGTCTGTGTCCCGCCGATCGGGGCCGACGATTGCGCGACTCGCGCGAAGTGGTTAGGCGACCTGCCATTATCTCATTTGAAGAGGATCCATGGCGCGCGCGATCATTATCGACGGCAAGGCCCAGGCGGACGCTCTGCGCGGCCGCGTGGCCGCCGAGGTCGCCCGCCTCAAGGCCGAACATGGGCTCCAGCCGGGCCTCGCGGTGGTGCTGGTCGGCGAAGACGCGGCCAGCGCCATCTATGTGCGGTCCAAGGGCGAGCAGAGCCTGGCGGCGGGCATGCACTCGGTCACCCATCGCCTGCCGGCGACGGCAACGCAGGGCGACTTGCTGGCGCAGGTCGAACGCCTCAACGGGGACCCGGCGATCCACGGCATTCTGGTCCAGCTTCCCCTGCCGGCGGGGATCGACTCGGGGGCCATCCTGGCCGCCATCGATCCCGACAAGGACGTCGATGGCCTGACCACGGTCAACGCCGGGCGTCTGGCTAGCGGCCAGGCCGGGCTGGTTTCGTGCACCCCGCTGGGGTGCCTGATCCTGCTGAGGGAAATTCTCGGCGATCTAACCGGCAAGCGCGCGGTGGTCGTCGGCCGATCGATTCTGGTGGGCCGGCCGGTGGCGCAACTGCTGCTCGGCGCCGATTGCACGGTGACCATCGCCCATTCGAAGAGCCGCGACCTGCCGGCGATCTGCCGCGAGGCCGATATTCTGGTCGCCGCCGTCGGGGTCGCCCAAATGGTGCGCGGCGACTGGATCAAGCCGGGCGCGGCGGTGATCGATGTCGGCATCAACCGCGTGCCGTTTCGCGATCCGGTCAAGGCGGCGCAGGGCAAGACCAAAGTGGTCGGCGACGTGGCCTTCGCCGAGGCCTGCGAGGTCGCCGGCTGGATCACCCCGGTTCCCGGCGGCGTCGGCCCGATGACCGTGGCCTGTCTGCTGCAAAACACCGTGACCGCGGCCAAGCGCCTGCACGGGCTTGCGTGAGGGGCCATGGTGGACAAGTCGTCATCGACGGATGCGCCGACCATTCTCGGGATGGGTGAGCCCCGCCGCCAATGCGGCGCGATCGCCTATCGTCGCGCGCCAAAATTGGAAATCATGTTGGTGACCTCACGCGAAACCGGTCGGTGGGTGATTCCAAAAGGCGGGCTTATTTCGGGTAAGGCGGTTTGGGAATCCGCCGAACAGGAAGCTTTCGAGGAGGCCGGCGTTATCGGCGAAATCGCGCAGACTCCGCTGGGCGCCTATGACTATGTGAAATTTCTGAAATCCGGCGAGGGCGCCCCGTGTCGCGTTTCCGTGTTCGCCATGGCGGTAAAAGGACAACTTTCCGAATGGCCTGAACAGACTCAGAGAACGACGAAATGGTTTGACTGGTTCGACGCGGCCGAAGCCGTTCACGAAGCCGGTCTGGCGGCCCTCATCTACCGATTTGGCCGGGACGCCGAAAAGAGATTGATCTAACCTGAACCCTTGGCGTCGACCCATGACACCAGGGCGCCTAGCACCTGATCGACCGCTTGATCGAAGGCCGCCACGATGGCGCCCACGCGATTGTCGGCGGCCGGGATCGCCGCCTGGAAGATGTGCTCGCGATCGGCCCCCGGGCTGGAAGGATTGTCCAGGGCCGCGTAAACTTCGACCTTGATGGTCGGCGCTGTTTCGAGGCCATGCTCGTAAAGCACCTCAAAGCGGCGCACGTCGAGCTTCAAGGTGTAGTCGGCGCCGGCGGTTTCACCGCGCGCGAGAAGCCGGGCCGCGCCTCCGTGAACCGCGAAGGCCCGATCGACCGAGGCTTCAAACAGGGACGTCGCCGAGGTGATCCAGCGCGCGCCGCCGATATAGGCGGTCTTATCGCCCTCGACGGTGAGAATTTGATCGTTGGCCGAGGCTCGCTCGAAGCCGAGCGGCTGGGCGCGTACGGCGAAGGCGCCCGCGGCGTTTTGCGTGGGCGCCATCGCCGCGGGGTCCGCCCCAAAGCGATAGAGTTGGGCCGGCGGGGTTTTTGGTAGCAGGGTGATGCACCCGGCCAAGGACGCGGCCATGGCGCCGATCATCGCAGTCCTCAATCGCGCGCGCAACGTCATCATGGCTTCACCTGAATGTCTTTGGCCTTCGGCTTGGCGATCAAGCCTTGAGGATTGGCTTGCATCTCGCCCAGCAGGCGATCGAGTTGGCTGGTGGTGCGCTGCAGATCGGCGATGGCGCTGGTGATTTGCGGCGCGCCGTTGGCGGCGAAGTCGGCGGTTGGTCCGGATAGTTTCTGCAGCATGCCGCGCAGATCCTTGGCCGCGCCTTGCATTTCCGTCGCCGCGTCGCCCAGTTTGGCCATGGTCCGCTTACCGTCGCCGTCGACCAGGTTCTGGCTCGATTTGGCCAGATCACGAATCTGCTGGGCGGCCTGGTCGGCCGATTGCAAGGTCTTTTGCGCGTCGGCAATGATGGTCTTGCGCTTGTTGAATTCGGCGGTCACGGCCTGAAGGTTGCTCAAGGAGGTGTTCAAGCTCTTGATATTTTCGTCGGAAAGCAGGCGATTGACGCGGTCCAGCACCTCCACCGTGCGTTGAACGACGAACCCGCCGCCGGCCAACAGATCCGAAAACGCATCGCGTCGACTGGCCAGGATCGGAATGTCGTTTTCGCCGACCGTGGATTTCAGTAAGGGCTTTTTGTTGGTTCCGGGGCTGATCTGCACATAGTTGACCCCGGTGATCCCCAGCGGCTCCAAGGTGGCGTAGGAGTCGGTGCGGATGGGCACGTCGGTCGTCACCTTAGCCCGTACGATCACCTGTTGGGAATTAGCGGGATCGATGTAGAGTTTGCTGACGTCGCCGACCTTGATACCGTTGAAGTGAACCTCGGCGCCCTGCGAGAGGCCGCGCACCGGCCCCTGGAACACGATGTTATATTCGTCGAACTTGCGACTGAAGCGATTTCCCGCCAGCAAGACGATGAACACCAGCAATCCGATCGTCAGGATCGTCGCGATCACCCCTACAAGGGCATAGTTGGCGTTTCGCTCCATTATTCCGCTCCTTGGGCGGCGGCCCGACCCCGCGCGCCGTGGAAATAGCTTTTGATCCACGGATGTTCGCTCTGTTCAAGCTGTTGCACAGGCGCCATGGCCACCACCTTCATGTCCGCGATGACCGCGACTTGGTCGGTGATCCGGTAGAGACTGTCTAGATCGTGCGTGACCATGAACACGGTCAATTTGAGGCTATCGGAAAGCTCGGCGATCAGGGAGTCGAATGCGGCGGCGCTGATCGGATCGAGACCGGAAGTCGGTTCGTCCAGGAACAGCAGCTCCGGATCCAGGGCCAGCGCCCGCGCCAGGCTGGCGCGCTTGATCATCCCGCCGGAGAGTTCCGAGGGCTTCAGCGCGCCCGACCCGGCCGGCAGGCCCGCCAGAGCGATCTTCAGATCGGCCAGTTCGCTGATGTCGCTCGCCGTCAGATCAGTGTGCTCGGTCATCGGCGTGGCGACGTTTTCCTTAACCGTCAGATTGGACCACAGGGCGCCGCGTTGGAACAACACGCCCCAGCGCCGCTCGATCGCCGTCCACTGGCGCCGCTTGGCGGTCTTTATATCTTGGCCGAACACCTTGATGGTCCCGCCTTGCGGTTCGCGCAGACCGATGATGGTGTTGAGCAGAACCGATTTGCCCGCGCCGGATCCGCCGACGATCCCTACCACCGCGCCGCGCGGGATCGTCAGGTCCAGGCCCTTATGCACCACATGATCGCCGAACTTCGACTCCAGTCCGCGCACCTCGATCGGCGGCGCGTCATCGTCCAGCCCGTCCTCGCCCTCGACGCTCATATCTTGAGCTCCATGTAGATCAGGGCGAATACCGCATCGATGAATATGGCCGCGAAGATCGCTTCGACCACCGCGCCGGTCACTCGCCTGCCGAGCGATTCGACATCGCCGCCGACCTCCAGTCCCTGCCGGCATCCGATGCCGGCGATCACCATCGCCATCACCGGCGCCTTGGAAAGGCCGACCCAGAAATGCGTTATCCCGACATTGTCGATCAGACGCTGAATAAACACCGATGTGTTGAGATCAAGCGCCGTCACCGCCACCAGCCAGCCGCCGGCCAGACCCGCCAAGGTCGCGATGAAGGTCAAGAGCGGGATGGTCAGCAGCAGGGCCAGAAAGCGCGGCAGCACGAGGGCGTCGAACGGATCGACGCCGAGAACCTGCATGGCGTCGATTTCCTGGTTCATCTTCATCGCCCCGATCTCGGCGGCGAAGGATGAGGCCGATCGACCGGCCAGCAGCAGGGCGGTGATCAAAACGTTGAATTCGCGCAGGACCGCTATGCCGATCAGCTCGACCACGAACACCTGCGCGCCGAACTGGCTGAGCATGTTGGCGCCCAGCAGCCCCACCACCGCGCCGATGAAAAAGGTTGTGGTGGCGACGATGGGAATGGCGTCCAGACCCGCCCGCTCCATGAGCGAAAACACCGCCGCCCAGCGAATGCGCCTCGGATGGAGCGCCGCGCGACCAACGGCCGTCAGCAGGCGACCGTTGAAGACGAAGGTGTCGACAATGGCGTCCCACAGCCCCATCACGCCCCGCCCGATGCGTTCGAACAGGCCATGGAGGGATCGATGCCGATGGGACGGCGTCGGCGCCGCCTCGCCGGCCTGGCGGACCAGATCGAGCAGGCGCTGCAGCTCCGGCGGGGCGACGATAGCCGGGCCCCCGGCCCCGTCACGACCGGCGCGCAGCAAGCCCCAGGCGCCGGAGGTGTCACAGCGGCCAATATCGGTCAGATCCAGCGTCACGCCGCGGAGCCCCTTCAGATCGGCGGCCAGACGTTCGGGCGCGGCGCCCATGAGAATGGCCGTCCAGTCGCCGGTGAGCACGGCGGTCACGCTCTGATCATTGTCCTTGAGCTGATAGTCGGCGGCCTGTGGCATGCTGTGGCGTATGCGGCGCGAGGCCCCCTCCGGCGGCCGACCCCGTCTGATCGACCACGTCGTTCTCCCTTAGAGGACTACGCTTGGCGAGGGAATGCGTTCCCGCGACCCCGGACTTCGCTTCGCCTCGACCCTCCCCATAAGGATATGCGCAAAAGCGGGACACACACTCGTTCGGCGGCGGACCTGGGTCCGCCCCCAAGGATTCCGTTACCAATCGGCCGAGACGGTCAGTTCCACTGGCCTGTGCCGGCGCTGCTGCCGGTCTTGCCGTCGGCGTTGTTGACCGCGTGCCAGGAGATCGTCCCGGTCTTGCCGGCGGCTGTTCCGGTCAGGCCGGTCAGGGCGCCCCAGCAGTCCTGCGCTGTCTGTTCCTTGTTGGTGTAGTCACAACCTGAAACGATGCTGGCCTTGGCGCCGGTCTGGTCCGTGAACGTGCATGCGCCATAGGTCTTGAACACCGAGGTTTTGTCGGCGGTCCAACTGGCGCAACTGAAGGTGTTGGTTCCCTTATTGCCCGAGGCGAAGGTGGTGGCCGAGGTCCCGGTGACGAAGGCCGCGACAATCGGCGGACCCCCGGCGTTCGGGGCGACGACCATGTCGCCGAGCGTCGACGTGCTCGTAAAGGTGAAGGATTCCGCATGAACCGAGACGGCGGCCCCACCTGCCAAAATAATCGTTAAAATCAATGCTTTCACAACACTGTCCTCCCTCTTGTTATAGAGGCGGCGTGATGCACGCCTCCGTATGGGACATGTGCAGGATTGTCGATAAAGCGCTGTGACAGAGGTCACTGCAAACAGACAACCTCGCGACTGAAAGTGCTAGGCCTCCGCGCCGAGGCTGTCAAATTTGGCCACAATTGCAAATTCAGCGTCGCTTACCGGATAAGTAGGGGGGCATGCGCGTGGAGCGCACCTCTCTCACGCCCGCGCCTTGGGCGCGTGGGTGATGCGCAGGAGGTTGGCTGCGCCGGGAGCGCCCATCGGCGGGCCGGCGATGATCAGCACCCGTCCGCCGGGACCGGCGAGACCGAGGTCGGCGGCCAGATGCGCGGCCTCGTCGGTCATGGCCGCTATGCCGCGCGGCTGGTGGGCGACCCGCGGCTCGAGGCCCCAAACCAGGCAGAGGCGCCGGGCGACGGCGTCGTCGGGGGCGATCGCCAGCATGGGCAGGGTGGGGCGCTCTCGCGCTAGGCGCCGGGCGGTGCCGCCGGTGGTGGTGTAGGCCACCAGACAGGCGGTCGAACGGGCCTCGGCGGCGCGGGTCGCCGCCGCGATCAGGGCGTCGACGTCTTCGTCGGTGTCGTCGCCGTGTTCGGCGCGCATCAGGCTGGGCCAGGTCGGATCGGCTTCGACCCGGCGGATGATGGCGTCCATCATCGCCACTGCCTCGCGCGGATAGGCGCCGGCGGCCGACTCCGCCGACAGCATCAGGGCGTCGGCGCCCTCGTAGACGCCGTTGGCCACATCGGAAGCCTCGGCGCGCGTGGGCGAGGGGCTGGAGATCATCGATTCCAGCATCTGGGTGGCGACAATCACCGGCGCGCCGCGCCGCCTGGCTGCCCGGACGATGGTTTTTTGCGCCACCGGCACCTCCTCCGGGGCCAGCTCCACGCCCAGATCGCCGCGCGCCACCATCAGGCCGTCGCTGACATCCAAAATCGCTTCCAGCTCGCGTAACGCGGCCGGCTTTTCGATCTTGGCCAGGATCGCCGCGCGACCGTTCACCAACTGACGAAGATCGGCCATGTTGGCAGCATGCTGTACGAACGAGAGCGCGATCCAGTCGATCCCCATGCGCAGGGCGAACTCAAGATCGATGCGATCCTTGGCGGTGAGGGCCGGCACTGGAATAGTGACGCCGGGAACGGCCAGGCCCTTGTGATTGGAGAGCATTTCCCCGGCGACGACCTCGACGTCGGCGAAGCCTTCGCCCGCCGAGATAATGGAGAGGCGAACCTTGCCGTCGTCGAGCAGGAGCAGGGCGCCGGGTTTCAGCACCTTGAACACTTCCGGATGCGGCAACTGCACGCGGCGGCGATCGCCGGGAGCCCCGTCGAGATCAAGACGCAGCCGCTGGCCGGGCTTGATGGCGATTTTACCATCGGCGAAGGCGCCCAGACGGAACTTCGGTCCCTGCAGGTCGCCCAGGGCGGCCAGAGGTCGCCCCAGGTCCTTTTCGGCGGCGCGGACGTCGGCGAGGGCCTGGGCGTGGTCTTCGTGTGTGCCGTGGCTGAAGTTCAGGCGAAAGACATCGACGCCGATCCGCGCCAGCGCCAAAACATTCTCCGCCCCCCGACTGGCGGGGCCCAGGGTGGCGACGATGCGGGTGCGGCGTTGGCGGATCATGTGCCGCCTCTTACGGCAAATTGTGCGACAAGGGCGTTAAGAATCGCTCATTTCGCCAAGAGTTTCGTCGCCTGACACTTGCGTCCAGCCGGTTCCAGGCGGGGCGTCGCCGGGTTGTCTAGTCGACCGGGTTCCAGCGCGCCGCCGGTTGGGTGGCGGCGATGGAGCGGGGCCCGCTCGGTTGAGATTTGCCGCCGCCGGCGGCGGCGTTCTGTCCGCCGGGCCGGGAGCGGCGACGGTTTTGGCTCTGTTTGCCGCCTTGCGCGCCGCCGCGACCGTGTTGCGGTCTTGGCGCGCGGTCGGGAGTGGTCTTGGGCTCCACCGCCGCCAGGGCCCCCAAGCCGCGGTCATTGCGGCGATCGAAGGCCGGAATGGTCTGGCGGGTCAGTTTCTGGATATCTTTCAGCAGCGAGCGCTCGTCATCGCTGACCAGAGCGACGGCGACCCCGTCGGCGCCGGCGCGAGCGGTGCGGCCGATGCGGTGGACATAGGCTTCGGGCACATTGGGCAGATCGTAATTGATCACGTGGGTCACGCCGTCGACGTCGATGCCGCGCGCGGCGATATCGGTGGCGACGAGCACCCGGGTTTCCCCGGCCTTGAAGGCGGCCAGGGCGCGTTCGCGCTGGCCCTGCGACTTGTCGCCGTGGATCGAGTCGGCGCGGATCTTCACGCCTTCCAGATAGCGGGCCACGCGATCGGCGCCGCGTTTGGTGCGGGTGAAGACCAGAGTGCGGGCCATCTTGGCGTCGTCAAGCAGCTCCGCCAGCAGATGCCGCTTGCGGTCGGTTTCGACGAACAGCACCTGTTGGGCGATCCGCGTCACCGTCGTCGCCGACGGCGTCACCGCGACCTTGGCCGGATTGATCAGCAGCTCGCCGGCCAGCTTGCCAATTTCGGTGGGCATGGTGGCCGAGAAGAACAGGTTCTGGCGCTTCTTCGGCAGGGTGGCGACGATCCGCCGGATCGGCGGCAAAAAACCGAGGTCGAGCATCTGGTCGGCCTCATCGAGGACGAAGATTTCCACCGCCGACAGATTGGCGACCTTTTCATTGATGTGGTCGATCAGCCGGCCCGGCGTGGCGACGAGAATGTCGACCCCCGCCGCCAGGGCGCGCACCTGCGGTCCGTATTTCACGCCGCCGAACACGACGGCGACGGAAAAGCCCATGTGGCGACCATAGGTTCGGAAGCTCTCGGCGATCTGGCTGGCCAGTTCGCGGGTGGGGGCCAGAACGAGCGCCCGGCAACCACGACGGGGCGCGGGCTTGGGATCGGCGGCGAGACGTTGCAGAATCGGCAGGGCGAATGCGGCGGTCTTGCCGGTTCCGGTTTGGGCGATCCCCAGAAGGTCCTGGCCGGTGAGGACGCTGGGGATGGCCTGCGTCTGGATCGGCGTGGGCGTGGCGTAGTTTTCTTCGGCGAGCGCCTTAAGCAGGGGCTTGGCGAGGCCGAGGTCGGTAAAATGAGTCACTTTGGTTATAGGTCTTTCACATGCGCAAAACGCGCGTCCTCACAGGCTGTGAGACGCGCCGAAGCGGTTATTTTATGGGGAGCGCCCCGCGTGGCCGGGCGATCAGCTATGGCTCGTAACGGCGCTCGACAGGCCAGATTGCGATCGTGCAATCCTCACGCGACTGGAGCGCCGACAGCGCCTCAAATATTGCGGCGCAGCATGCAGATCGTTGATTGGCGGGCGAAAGTCAAGGACTTAAGGCGAAACACATGACGCTCAAAACCCTGCTCGTCGCCGCCTGCGCCCTGATTGACGTGGATGGTCGCGTGCTGATCGGCCAGCGCCCGGCGGGAAAAGCCCTGGCCGGATTGTGGGAATTTCCGGGCGGCAAGATCGAGCCGGGCGAAACCCCCGAGGCCTGCCTGATTCGCGAACTCGACGAGGAGTTGGGCATATCGGTCACCCACGCCTGCCTGGCGCCGTTCGTGTTCGCCAGCCACGCCTACGAGGGCCACCACCTGCTCATGCCGCTTTATCTGTGCCGCCGCTGGGATGGATTTCCCACCGCCAGGGAGCACGCTGTCCTGGCCTGGGTGAAGCCCGAGCGCATGGGCGACTACCCTATGCCGCCGGCGGACGCGCCGCTGGTGGCTTGGCTGCGGGACCTGATCTAGCGGCCCGACTTTTCCCCAGCCTTTCGTTCCACCACGCCCAGGGCGTCGGCGAGACGGGCCTTGGCCGAACCGGGCCGCAGCGGCTTTTGCTGGTCCGGGTGCGGCGCCCAGCCGGTCAGGGTGATGATTTCGAAAGTGGCGGGGACGCGTCCGTCGGGCGCCGCGAAATTTTGGATGTAGATCTCGCAGGTCCGAGCCAGGAGGCCTTTGGTCAGGGGCAGGGAAGGGCGGTCGATGAGCGCGCCGGTTTCCCCCATCGCGCGCAGGTCCGCCAGCAGTTTCATAGGATGGTCATAGCGGACGGTGACCGTATCGGTGTCGACGACCGGCAGGGCAAAGCCCGCGCGCCGCAAGAGGTCCGCGCCGTCGGCGGCGTCGACGAAGGGCGACACGCGCGGACCCGCTCCGCCGCGTATCTCCGCCTCGGCGGTCAGCAGGCTTCGGCGCAACTCGGTCAGGGTCGCGCCGCCCAGAACGGCGGTGATCATCAGGCCGTCCGGCTTCAGGGCGCGGCGAATCTGGATCAGGGCGCCCACCAGATCGTTGACCCAGTGCAAAGCCAGGGACGAGACGACCAGATCGAACCCGGCCTCGGCGAAGGGTAGGCGCTCTTCATCGACGACCAGGCGCGCCGCCGGCGGGCGCGACAGCATGGCCGCGCTAAGATCGGTTTCGATCAAATGGTCGATCTTTTGCACGGCGTCGCCCGCCGCCAGAGCCCGCCCGAAAGCGCCGGTGCGCGCGCCCAGATCGACGGCGAGGGGAAACCGGCGATTGATCGCCTCCAGCCGCGCGACGAGGTCGTCCGCCGCCCGGCGTTTCAGGAAGTCGGCGCCATCGAAGCCCTGCGCCGCGCGGCGCAGGCGCCCGGCGTGCAACCTGCGATCAAAAATGAGAGGCGGGGTGGTCATGGAAACAGATCGATCCGCTACTGCACGGCGCGCGATTGTGCAAAGATCATCGTCAGGAGGGCCTAACATCTCACTCAATATCACGCCTTCGCCGATCGTCCGCGCCGCCGTCGGGCGCGCGCTTGACCTCCTCTTGCCGCCGCGCGCTCTGAACGAGGCGACCGGCAAACGGGCTTCGGTGCAATCGACCGGCATGACAGCCGAGGATTGGGGCCGCATCGCGTTCATCGATGCGCCGTTCTGCGACGGTTGCGGCGCGCCGTTCGAATATGATCTCGGCCGCGATGCCCTGTGCATGGCCTGCCAGGGCCGCAAACCGGCGTTCGACCGCGCGCGGGCCGCCTGTCTGTACGACGAGCATGCGCGCGACCTGATCTTGAAGCTCAAGCACGCCGATCGGACCGATCTTTCCGGCCTGTTCGCCCGTTGGCTGGCCCGCGCGGCGGCGGATATTCTGGTTGAGACCGATGCGGTGGTTCCGGTGCCGCTGCATCCCAGCCGGCTTCTGGCGCGTCGCTACAACCAGGCCGCGGAGATCGCCCGCCCTCTGGCCCGCGCCGCCCGCGTGGCCTTCTTCCCGGACGCCTTGATTCGCCGCCGCGCGACCGCCAGCCAGGGCGGAAAATCCGGCGACGCGCGCCGACGCAATGTCGCCGGCGTCTTCGTCGTTCCCGACCGTTGGCGCGCCAAGATCGAGGGCCGCCGCCTCCTGATCGTCGACGACGTGCTGACCACCGGCGCGACGGTGGAAGGTTGCGCCCGCGCGCTCAAGGCCGCCGGCGCGGCGGGCGTCGACGTTGCGGTGATCGCCAGGGTGAAGGAAATGACCGGACGCGCTATATGATAGAGTCGACGTCGGACGTTTTTAGCCCCGCTTGAGGTTGCCAGCCCGCTCCATGACCCAGGTCACCATCTACACGCGCCCGTTCTGTGGCTTCTGCGCCTCGGCGATCGGTCGCCTGCGCGAGAAGGGCGTCGCCTTCACCGAGATCGAGGCCGGCTTTGATCCGGCCAAGCGCGCCGAAATGATCGCGCGTTCGGGCCGCAGCACCTTTCCGCAGATCTTCGTCGGCGAGACCCACGTCGGCGGCTGCGACGAATTTATCGCGCTGGACAAGGCGGGCAAGTTCGATCCGCTGCTGGAAGCCTGATGCTTGAAGTCGGCCTCATTCAACTGCGCACGCCGGCGTCCCAAGCGGACGCCCTCGCCCAGGCGAGCCCGCTGGTCCGCGAGGCCGCCGGCTCCGGCGCAAAGCTGATTGTCACCCCCGAGGGCAGTAATATCCTGCAACGGGATCGGACCAAGCTGTTCGAAGCCATTGCGCCGCTGGAGAGCGATGTCGCCGTGACCGGCTATCGCGCTCTGGCCGCCGAGCTGTCGGTGTGGCTGCTGATCGGCTCGGCC
The DNA here is from genome assembly GCA_025352085.1 of Caulobacteraceae bacterium. GTDB lineage: Bacteria > Pseudomonadota > Alphaproteobacteria > Caulobacterales > Caulobacteraceae > Acaudatibacter. Next base: position 18,029 of record JANXUA010000146.1, read on the forward strand.
CTGGTCCGGCGCGGGGACGGCAAGTGCGCCAACCGTTCGATCCTTATCGCCCCCGAAGGTGCGGTCGCGGCGACCTACGACAAGATCCATATGTTCGATGTCGATCTGCCGACGGGCGAGCGGCATCGCGAGTCGTCCAGCTACACGCCGGGTGATTGCGCCGTGGTCGCCGACGTGGCGGGCGCCCGGCTTGGCCTGACCATCTGCTACGACGTGCGCTTTCCGGCCATGTACCGCGCCCTGGCGCGGGCCGGCGCGCAGGTTCTGACCGTGCCGGCGGCCTTCACCCGCCCCACCGGCGCGGCGCACTGGGAGATATTGTTGCGCGCCCGCGCCATCGAAACCGGCGCCTTCGTTTTGGCCCCGGCGCAGGGCGGAACCCACGAAGACGGGCGCGAGACCTGGGGCCGCTCGATGGCCATCTCGCCTTGGGGCGAGGTGCTGGCCATCGCCGATCACGACGAGCCGTGCGTGCTGCGCGCCAGCCTTGATCTGGACCAGGTCGAGGCCGCTCGGCGCGCCATCCCCGTCCTGATCAACGAACGGGCTTTCGCCGCGCCATGATCCGCTATGCCCTTTCCTGCGCCGCCGGCCACGATTTCGAAGGCTGGTTCAGCGCCTCGGCCGACTATGATGATCAGGCGGCCCGCGGTCTGCTGGCCTGCCCGGTGTGCGATTCGCAGGACGTGCGCAAACAGATCATGGCTCCTGCGGTCGCCGGCGCGTCCAAGCGCGATGTCGACCTAAGCCCGACCGGTGGGCGGGCGGCGATGATGGAGATGATGACCCAGGTCCGCCGGCACGTCGAAAGCCACTTCGACTATGTCGGACCCCGCTTCGCCGCCGAAGCCCGCTCGATCCACGAAGGCAAGTCCGAGGAGCGCGGCATCTATGGCGAGGCGACCACAGCCGAAGTCAAGGCCCTGGTCGCCGACGGCGTGCCGGTCGCGCCCTTGCCGCCGGAAGCGCCGAAGAAGACGCAGGTGAATTGAACGCGGGGTCCGCGCCCCTCGTCACCACCATCATATAGTTGATCCGCGCGTCGCTTCCGCGCGACCATTTTCCGGTGAGCGGATTGAACGTGACGCCGAACGGGCCCTCGATCTCGACCTCCTCGCCGCTGAGAAAGGCGCGCAATTCCTTGGGCTTGAGGAATTTGTTCCAGTCGTGCGTCTCCGGCGGCAGCCAGCGCTGCACGTATTCGGCGCCGAATTTGGCCAGGGCCAGTGCGGCGTAGGTGCGATTAAGGGTGGCGACAATCATCAGGCCGCCCGGCGCGAGCAGACGCGCGGTGTCGCGCAAAAAGGCGCCGGGGTCGGCAACGTGCTCGATCACCTCCATGTTCAAGACCACGTCGAACGGCGCCTCGCCGCCGGCAAGCAGGTCTTCGGCGGTCGTCGCGCGATAGTCGACGGCGAGGTTCTGCTCGGTCGCGTGGGTCGCCGCGACAGCGATATTGCGATCGGACGCGTCGACGCCGACAACTTGGAACCCCAGTCGTGTCATCGGTTCGGTGAGCAGGCCACCGCCGCAGCCGATGTCGAGCAGGCGCAGGCCCGTGAACGGAGCGCGCGCGGCGCCGTCGCGACCAAACCGGGCCAGCGCGCGCTCGCGGATGAAGGCGAGGCGGGTAGGGTTGAGTTTGTGCAGGGGGGCGAACTTGCCGCGCGCGTCCCACCATTCGGCGGCGATGGCCGAAAAGCGGGCGACGTCGGCAGGGTCGATGCTGGATGCTGGCGCGAGGGTCTCGGACATGCCGCAGTGCTGAACCAGTCGGCGACTTCGGTCAACGCGCCGATCTGAACATTGTATCGGGCGCCCCTTCTCGCTAGAAGGCGCGCTCCGTGATCAGGAGGGTGGCGAGAGGTGTCTCGTCTGGTGATGAAATTCGGCGGCACCTCGGTGGCCGACCTCGACCGCATCCGCCGGGTGGCCGCGCTCGTGGCGGCGGAAACCGCGGCGGGGCGGCGCGTGGCCGTGGTGGTTTCGGCCATGGCCGGCAAGACCAATGAACTGGTCGCCTGGACCGACGGCGCCGGCGAGGCGATCGCCGATCTGCCCGTCTCCGATGATGAATACGACACCGTCGTGGCGTCGGGCGAACAGGTGACGGCCGGCTTGCTGGCGATGACCCTGCGCAACATGGGCGTTTCGGCGCGCTCGTGGATGGGTTGGCAGATCCCGATCATCACCGATGAGGCGCACGGCCGGGCGCGGATCGATGAAATCCCCGGCGAGGCGCTGGGCGCGGCGCTGGACGGCGGTGAAGTCGCGGTGATCGCCGGCTTTCAGGGCGTCACGCGGGACGGCAGGATATCGACGCTGGGCCGCGGCGGCTCGGACACGACGGCGGTGGCCATTGCCGCGGCGATCAAGGCGAACTGCTGCGATATCTACACTGATGTCGACGGGGTCTACACGACCGACCCGCGCATAGAATCAAAGGCCCGCCGCCTCGCGCGGATAAGCTATGAGGAAATGTTGGAGATGGCGTCGCTCGGCGCCAAGGTTCTCCACACCCGGTCGGTGGAAATGGCCATGGCGCACGGCGTCCCGGTCCGGGTCCTGTCGAGCTTTGTCGAACCTGGCCAGGCGGGCGAAATGGGCACCATCGTGTGCGACGAGGAGGAAATCGTGGAAAAGCGCATCGTAAGCGGCGTGGCCTTCAGCCGCGACGAGGCCAAGATCAGCCTGTTCGGCCTGCCCGACCACCCCGGCGTCTCCTCGGAGATCTTCGGCCGGCTGGCCGACGCCAACGTGAATGTCGACATGATCGTGCAGAGCCACGCGCACCGCGAAGGCGCCGCCAATATGGAGTTCACCGTCGGCAAGCGCGACTCCGCCCGGGCGCTTGAGATCGTGCGCGGCGCCAAGGATGTCATCGGCTTTGACGATGTCGCGGTGAACGACGACGTCGCCAAGGTATCAGTGATCGGCGTGGGCATGCGCAGCCACGCCGGCGTCGCCAAGACCATGTTCGGCGCCTTGGCCGAAAAGGGTGTCAATATCCAGGTGATCTCGACCTCCGAGATCAAGATCAGCGTTCTGATCGACTCGGCCTACACCGAACTTGCGGTGCGCGCCTTGCATGCGGCGTATGGGCTGGATCAACTCTAAAAGTCGACAAAATCGGGCAGTCGCGCCCAAGGATGAGGCGCGGAGCCGAAAATTAGCCCCCACGACGAAGCGTGGCGCGCGCGGCGGCGAAAACCTGCTATAGGCGCCGCTGCGACTGGAGCACGATGGCACAAGGCGAAATCGCCTTTTGTCTGAATCGTGCACTAGATTCAAATGTGTAGAGCTTGATTCAGACGTCGAAACGACGTCATCAAGCTCTAGGGAGCGAAGTTCAAACACGGCCATGCCGACGCCAGCGCTTGCCATACGTGGACCACGCAGTCTGCTTCGGCAGATCCGTGAGGCCATGGCCGGAGGTGAGCCCGCCCAGGCCAAGCTGGCCGCCGTGGTGCGCACCATCGCCGTCTCGATGGTCGCCGAAGTGTGCTCGATCTATCTATTGCGCGCGACCGGCGAAATGGAGCTGTTCGCCACCGAGGGCCTGGATCCTGGTGCGGTGCACGTCACCCAACTCAAGCCGGGTGAGGGTCTGGTCGGCGAGATCATGCGCCTGGGCGGCCCGCTCAATCTGTCGGACGCGCCCCGCCATCCCAGCTTCTCCTACCGTCCGGAAACCGGAGAAGACCCGTTTCACGCCTTCATGGGCGTTCCCCTGCTGCGCGGCGGGCGGGTTGTCGGCGTGCTGGTGGTGCAGAATCGGACCAGCCGCATCTACGCCGAGGACGACGTCGAGGACCTGCAGATCATCGCCATGGTCCTGGCCGAGATGGTCGCCGGCGGCAATCTGCTGTCGCGCGAGGAGCTCAAGGACGTCGAGATCGCGCCGCGTCGTCCCGAGCGGCTTAAAGGCGCCAAGTTCGCCGAAGGACTGGCGTTCGGCGTGGCGGTTCTGCACGAAACGCCGGTCGCGGTCGGAGGGCTGCTGGCCGACGACTCCAACGCCGAGGAGGCGCGTCTGGCCACCGCGATCAGCGATCTGCAGACGCAAATCGACGCCATGCTTGACGGCCACGAGGGCATCCTGGGCGCGTCCTACGACGTGCTCGAAACCTATAAGATGCTGGCGCACAGCCGCAGCTGGAACCATGCCCTGCAGGACGCGGTGCATTCGGGCCTGACCGCCGAAGCGGCGGTCGAGCGGGTCAGATCGGAGCACCGCGCCGGGATCGGCCAGGCGCGCGACCCTTATCTGCGCGAACGCCTGCACGACCTCGAAGATCTCAACGACCGCCTGCTGCGCCACCTCAGCGGCGACGGCGCCACCGCGCGGGTTTTGCCGGAGAACGCCATACTGATCGCCCGCAGCCTCGGTCCCGCCGATCTCCTGGAATACGACCGGACCAAATTGCGCGGCCTGTTGCTGGAGGAAGGATCCTCCGCCAGTCACGCGGCCATTGTCGCGCGGGCGCTCGATATTCCGTGTGTGGGACGGCTGGCGGGCCTGCGCGACCGGGTCAGCGAGGGCGATCCGGTGATCGTCGATGCGGAAGGGGGCGAGGCCTATCTGAGGCCCCGGCCTGATGTGATCAAGGCGATCACCACCCGGATGGGCCTGCGCGCCGCCCGTCAAGCCGGCTTCGCGCGCCTTCGCGACACGCCCGCCTTCACCAGCGACGGCGCCAAGATCACCCTGTTTATGAATGCCGGCTTAGCCGTCGATATGGACATTCTACCGGAAACCGGCGCCGAGGGGATCGGGCTTTTCCGCACCGAATTTCAGTTCATGGTGTCGGAGGATCTGCCGCGCCTGAGCGCCCAGACCGCGCTCTACGCCAAGGTCCTCGACGCCGCCGGCGAGCGTCCGGTCACCTTCCGCACCCTGGATCTGGGGGGCGACAAGGTGCTCCCCTATCTCGAAGCCGAACGCGAGGACAATCCGGCCCTGGGCTGGCGGGCCCTGCGCATGGGGCTCGATCGCCCGGCCCTGCTGCGTATGCAACTGCGCGCCCTGGTCGCCGCGACAAATGGTCGCGTCCTGCGGGTGATGTTTCCCCTGGTCGCCAATGTCGATGAGTTTCGCGCCGCGCGGGCCCTGGTTGATCGGGAGATCGCCTGGGCGATTCGCCGCGGTCGTCCAGCGCCCTCGCGACTGGAAGTCGGCGCCATGATCGAGGCGCCGTCGTTGGTGTGGCACCTGGACGCCCTGTTGCCGATCGCCGACTTCGTTTCGGTCGGCACCAACGATCTGATGCAATACATGTTCGCCGCTGATCGCGGAAATCCCCGTGTTTCGGATCGCTACGACGTGCTTTCCCCACCGGCGTTGCGCGCCTTATCGACCATCCGTGACGCCTGTCTCGACAGCGGAACCCCCGTTTCGGTGTGTGGCGAGATCGCCGGGCGACCTCTTGAGGCCTTTGCGCTGCTGGCCCTGGGATTCGACCGTCTGTCGATGCCGCCGACCGGCATTGGACCGGTGAAACAGATGGTTCTGTCGTGCGATCGGGAGGCGGCGTGGCGTGGCGTCGAGCCGCTGCTTAAGAGCACCAGCGGCTCGGTGCGCGCCGACGTTGAGGCCCTGGCGCGCAAGTTGATGGTCAATGTCTAGACCATTGAATTTACGACATTCTACTGTTATTTGCTGATCGTCGGGAACCGAGTTGCGGCGGGGTCGCTTTAACGGGTTGATTACCTCCACGGTCGCAGCCTGCGCAGATGGAGAGGAAACGGGGAACCATGGCGTTGGAGGCGGGCGAAGTTGAGGCTCTATCCATCGAGACGACGGTCATCGATGGTCTCGCGCCCCTGCGCCCCACCCGTGTTGTTCTGGACACTGATGGTCATCTCGGCGCGGCGTTGCGGCGCGCCCGGGAGGGCTTGGGACTGGACGTGGACGATATCGCCCAGGCTACCCGCGTCCGCCCGGCGCACCTGACCGCTCTGGAGGCGTTTGATCTTGACGCCCTGCCGGCGCGGCCTTTCGCGATCGGCTATGTTCGCGCCTACGCCCTTGCGCTGGGCCTAGACCCTGACTCGGTCGTCGGGCGTTTTCGACTTGAGGCCCCCACTGCCGACGCGGCTTTGCGCGCGCCGGGCGGGGTGGTCGCGGGGCCCAAGCAATGGGCCTGGATGGTTCCGCCGGCCGCGCTGATCGCCGCCGCCCTGGTGGGTTGGAATCTGGTCCGCCATTTTGACGAAGCACCGGCCAAGCCGCTCGCCGCCATTGCGCGGGCTCCGGCGGTGCGCGGGGACTCCGGCCCGGCCCGGCTTGGCCCGCCGCTGCCCGCGCCGGTTGAGGCGGGCGCGCCGCCGATCTACCAAACGCCGGGGCTCGAATTGCCGACCCGGGGCGAGGTTGCGTCTCAGGGCGTCGCCAACGGCGCGCCGTTCGTCGCCGGCGGCGCGATCTATGGCGCGCCCGGACCGACGTCCGGACCCTTGTCGGGGATCCTGCTACAGGCGAAGAAGCCGACCTCCCTGATCGTCCGCGCGTCGGCGGGAACGTTGTATTTCGCGCGTGAACTGGCCGCCGGCGAGGCCTGGCGCGCGCCGGACGTGAGCGGCCTGACCGTGGATGTCGGCAATCCCTCATCGGTGGAAGTCTATCGCGGCGGCGTCGCCAGCGGCGCGCTCGCCGACCAGCAAACGCCGCTGTCCAAATTACTGAGTTTACCGGTCGCCGGTCGATAGGGCTTGGGCGCGCGGACGATTCCGCCTATCTTAACCATCTCATGTCCGTTCAAGATCACACCAAAATCCGTCCCTGGCGCTCAATAGAGCGACGTGCGTCCCGTCAGATTCATGTCGGCCGGGTCCCCGTCGGCGGCGACGCGCCGATCACCGTCCAGTCGATGACCAACACCATCACCGGCGACGCCGCGGCGACCATCGACCAGATTCGCCAGCTCGAAGAGGCGGGCGCGGATATCGTGCGGGTGTCGTGCCCCGACGAAGACGCCACCGCGGCGTTCAAGACCATCGCCAAGGCGGTCAGCGTTCCTTTGGTGGCGGACATCCATTTTCACTACAAGCGCGGCATTGAGGCGGCCAAGGCGGGTGCGGCTTGCCTGCGCATCAATCCGGGCAATATCGGCTCGCCGGCGCGGGTGCGCGAGGTGATCCAGGCGGCGCGCGATCATGGTTGTTCGATGCGGATCGGCGTCAACGCCGGTTCACTGGAGCGCGAATTGCTGGAACGCTACGGCGAGCCGTGCCCGCAGGCCATGGTTGAGAGCGCGCTCAGCCATGCGCGCATCCTTCAGGACAACGATTTTCACGAGTTCAAGATCAGCGTGAAGGCGTCGGACGTGTTCATGACTGTCGCCGCCTATCAGATGCTGTCGGAGGCCATCGATTGCCCGCTGCATCTGGGCGTCACCGAGGCCGGTCCGACGCGCTCGGGCACCATCAAGTCGGCCATCGGCATGGGCAGTCTGCTGTGGGCCGGGATCGGCGACACGATCCGGGTCTCGCTGGCCGCCGATCCGGTGGAAGAGATCAAGGCGGGCTTCGATATTCTCAAATCCCTGGGGCTGCGGCATCGGGGGGTCAACATCATCGCCTGTCCGTCGTGCGCGCGGCAGGGCTTTAACGTCATCGAGACGGTGGGCAGGCTTGAGGAGCGCCTCAAGCACATCTCCGCGCCGATGAGCCTCTCGATCATCGGCTGCGTGGTCAACGGCCCGGGCGAAGCGTTGATGACCGACCTGGGCTTCACCGGCGGCGGCAGCGGCAAGGCGACCGGCATGGTCTATATGGCCGGCAAGGCGCACCATAAGCTCGGCAATGAAGACATGGTCGACCACATCGTCGAACTGGTCGAGGCCCGCGCTGCCGAGATCGAGGCGGCCGAGCGCGAAAGCCTGAAGGTCGCGGCCCTGCAAGCCGCCGAATAGCGTCCCCAGAGTCTGATGCGTTTGCACGGAACAGAAGCTGGCGCTGAATCGGGCTCTGCACTCTTGTATCTAGAGCAAATTATCCCCGTCCCGGCAATTTCGTCTGAACGGGGTTTGCTCTAGGGGCGGCCGGATTCATGACCACCCTCGTTTCGGCCTGGACCGGCGCCAAGCAACGCCTGCAGGCCGCGGGCGTCGATAGCCCGGTGATCGATGCGCGCCTGCTCGTGGAGGCCGCCGCTTCCGCCACACGGGCCGACATCATCTCCGATCCGCAACGCGCTCTGACCGGCGATCAGGAGGCCGTGCTCGAGGCCTATCTCCAGCGCCGCGAGACGCGTGAGCCGATCAGCCATATTCTCGGGACGAAGGGCTTCTGGAAGATCATGCTGCGGGTGACCCCGCATGTGCTGACCCCGCGGCCCGACACCGAAACCATTCTCGACGTGGTCCTGCCGGTGTTCGCCGAGGATCAGCGGTTTAATGTGCTCGATCTTGGCGTTGGTTCGGGAGCGATCCTGCTGGCGATCCTGGCCGAGCGGCCACACGCCACCGGCCTGGGGGTCGATGCTTCGGAGGAGGCGCTGGCCGTGGCGCGCGAGAACGCCGCCAATCTTGGCCTCGCCTCGCGAACCGTGCTGTTGCGCGGGGACTGGGCAGCGGAACTGGCCGCCGATAGCTTCGACCTGGTGGTTGCCAACCCGCCCTACATCCCCAGCGCCGACATCGCCGGTCTTGAGCCGGAGGTGCGCGATCACGAACCGCGTCTGGCGCTGGACGGCGGCGTCGACGGACTGGACGCCTATCGCGAGCTAGCGCCGCAGATCATCAGCGTCCTGCGCCCCGGGGGTCTTTTCGCGGTCGAGGTCGGCGTCGGTCAGGCCGCCGCCGTGCGCGCGCTGTTCGATCAGGCCGGCGCCGAGGGCCTGCGTGTCGTTCAGGATCTCACCGTCCGCGACCGGGTCGTTACCGGAGCCAAGAAACCGCTTGGATAAAGACCGGCGAAGCGCTAGACAGCGTGTCATCTCCATGAATTCGCCGCGTCATGGGGCCTTCGGCGACGGTCCAGGTCCGGACCCCCGAAACGCCCTTTTTGGGAGAGCGACCTCGGGGATTTTCGCGCAAGCGGGTCTCCTCCAAGTCTTTCGGCGAAACCGGAACCATACACGTTTCTAATCATTTTTGCGGGCAAACGGTCTCTAGAGCCCCACAACACAGCGGTCGATAATCTCGCGGAGTTTGGCGAGATGCGCCGCGACAGGTCGAACCGAATGAGAGATTTCAAGGGTATGAAGCGCCAGCGCAGCCGCAACCGCAATGGCGGTGGTGGCGGTGGCGGCGGCAAGCCGCAGCACAACGCCAACCGCGCGTTCGAGTCCAACGGGCCCGAAGGCGTCAAGGTGCGCGGCGCGGCCCAGTCGGTGTATGAAAAGTACCAGCAGATGGCGCGTGACGCCCAGACCGCGGGCGACCGCGTTCTGGCCGAAAACTATCTCCAGCACGCTGAGCACTACTTCCGGGTGATGCGCGTCATGCAGCCACAACGGCCGCTGTCGGAAATCATCGGCCGCGATCAATTCGTGTCCGGATACGACATGGATTTCGAGGACGAGACCGGCGCCGAAGCAGTCGATCAGGACGGCGAGGCCGAGGTTATCGAAGGCGGGGAGGGCGGCGATCGTGGGTCGCAGATGGACACCCGACGCGACGACTATCGCCAGAACGACCAGCGCCGCCGGGACGATCAGCCGCGCCAGGAGCGCTTTTCAAGCGACCGGCAGGGCAGTGATCGGCGCACCGATGATCGCGGGCAAGGCGAGCGAACGACGGTCGATCGCCAGCGGGACGACCGGCCCCAGCGCAACAACCGCGACGAACGTCCGCGTTACAACCGCGAGGACCGGGCCCCGAGAACCGAGTGGGACCGCGATCCCCTGACGGTCACCGAACCTGAGGCCAGCCCTTTGACGATCGGCGCCCCCGCGTCGACGGACTCGGTCCAGGTCCTGCGCGCCGGCGACGGCGACGTCAGCCACGCTCCGGCGTTTCTGCAGCTTCGAGTGGCCGAACCGCGCGCCGAAGGCGGCGACGAGGCGCGCAAACCCCGCCGACGCCGCGCGCCGCGCACGTTCGAGGGCGATGCGGCGACTCCCACGGTGGTCGACGTCGAGGCGGAGTAGGCGGCGAGGGCGTCCAGTCTCACAGCAGGGTCCGCAGCTGGCCGAACGCCCACGCGAACCCGTGAATGCCAAGGGCGATCACCGCCGCCGAGTCGACAAAATCAGCTCAGCTCCTGTGCGCCGGCGACGGCGACGTCGGTCACGCCATGGCCTTCCCGCCGCTTCGCGTGGCCGAACCGCGCGCTAAGGGCGACACCGATACGCGCGAATCCCGCCGACGCCGCGCGCCGGGCGCCGTCGAGGGCGATGCGGTCGAAACCGCCGCGGTCGACGCGGGCGGGCGAAGGCCATTGCAAGCGCGCCCGCCATCCGGCCGCCGGCACGCACGCCTCCAGAATAGCGATCAACGACTCGGCCTCGCCGTCGGTCATGAAGTGATTGGCGCCGGGAACCTCGACAAAGCGGGGCGGTCGCCGCGCGCCGGTTGTGCGGGCAAGATGGCGCGCCGCCTCGATCGGAGCGAAGTCGTCCACGTCGCCGTGAATGACGTGAATGGGCGCGCGAACGTGTTGCAGCGCGGCCCGCATCAGGTGGATCTGCGCCGGCTGACCGCTGACCTCGCGCACGGCGTGGCGCAGGTCGCGCGGGATGATGTGTGAAACCCGCGCGCCAAGCGCCACCAGCCAGCGCGCGGTCGGTCCAAGCTCACTCAGATAGGGTGACAACAGGACGAGGGCGCCGACTTTCCCGGGATGCGCGGCCGCCATCAGCGTGGCGATAGCGCCACCGTAAGATTGGCCGACCAACATCAACTTCTGCCCCCGCGCGGTCGCCAGAAGCGGCGTGAGGGCCGAGGCCTGGGTCTCGATGTCGAACGCGCCGTCGGCCGGCCCGCTCGCGCCGTAGCCGGGTCGGCAGACGACGACCATTTCACGGTCGGCCGGCAGGGCCGCCATCACCGGCGCCCAATACTCCGGCCAGGAGGGCGCGCCAGTGATCACGACGATTTTCCAGGCGGCCGGTTTGGCCCTGGGCGTTGAGAGCGCCGAAATATTCCAGCCGAGATCGCCGCCGGCGGTGAACTCGATCGGCCGCACCACGGTCTCGGGCCAGGTCTCGCGCACCGGACGGTGTTCGGTGCGGCCGGCCGCCGCGCTTTCGAGGCTCGCCCAGCCCAAGGCCAGGACGCCCCGGGGGCGTTTGATCCTTATCAAGGCCGTTGGTTTGTCGTCGTTCCACATGATCATCACATTGGTCTGATCGTCCAACGCATCAAGCGCTCAATCGACCCGACGCCGGATCCGACTATGCGCGCCAGCCATGAACCGCGAATGAAAAAGACCGCCCCTTGTGTGACATTCTCGTCACACTACATGAGCATGACCCCATTCCGCCGAGACCCTCATGAACATTGACCTCTATTCCGATCGCGCCAAACAAGCGATCCAGTCCGCCCAGTCCCTGGCCATGGCGCGGCGTCACCAGCATCTGGGCCCCGAGCACCTGCTCAAGGTGCTGCTCGAGGAAAAGGACGGCCTCGCCCGCGCCTTGATCCAGAGCGCCGGCGGCCGCCCGGACGCCGCCGATCAGGCCGTCGAAACCCTGCTCGGCAAGACCGCCAAGGTCGATGGCGGCTCGGGCCAGCTTTATATGAAGCCGGACACGGCGCGGGTGTTCGCCGCCGCCGAGGCCGACGCCAAGGCCGCCTCGGACGCCTTCGTCACCACCGAGCGCCTGCTCATCGCCATCGCCAAGGAAGGCGCGGACGCCGCCAAGGCGCTTAGCGGCGCGGGCGCCAAGGTTGCCGGCCTGGAGGAGGCGGCCAAGACTCTGCGCAAGGGGCGCACCGCCGACAGCGCCTCGACGGAAGACGGTTATGACGCGCTCAAGCGCTACGCCCGCGATCTGACGCAACAGGCGCGTGACGACAAGCTTGATCCGGTCATCGGTCGCGACGAGGAAATCCGCCGCACCATCCAGGTGCTCGCCCGCCGCACCAAGAACACTCCCGTCCTGATCGGCGAACCGGGCGTCGGCAAGACCGCCATTGTCGAGGGTCTGGCCCAGCGCATCGTCAACGGCGACGTGCCGGAAAGTCTGAAGGACAAGAAGCTGTTCGCCCTCGACATGGGCTCGCTGATCGCCGGCGCGAAGTATCGCGGCGAGTTCGAAGAGCGTCTGAAAGCCGTTCTGGGCGAGGTCACCGCCGCCGAAGGTTCGATCATCCTGTTCATCGACGAAATGCACACCCTCGTCGGGGCCGGTAAGAGCGAGGGGGCGATGGACGCCTCCAACCTGCTCAAGCCGGCCCTGGCGCGCGGCGAACTGCACTGCGTGGGCGCCACCACGCTGGATGAATACCGCAAGAACGTCGAAAAGGACGCCGCCCTGGCGCGGCGGTTCCAGCCGGTGTTCGTGGGCGAGCCGACGGTGGAGGACACCGTTTCCATCCTGCGCGGCCTGAAGGAAAAGTACGAAACCCACCATGGCGTGCGCATCGCCGACGCCGCCATTGTCGCCGCCGCGACCCTGTCAAACCGCTACATCACCGATCGCTTTTTGCCCGACAAAGCCATCGATCTGGTCGACGAGGCGGCCAGCCGGGTGCGTATGGCGGTCGATTCCAAGCCCGAAGAGCTCGACGAGATCGATCGCCGGGTGGTCCAGCTCAAGATTGAACGCGAGGCCCTAGGCAAGGAAACCGACAACGCCTCCAAACTGCGCCTCGAAAAGCTGCAAGAGGAATTGAGCGATCTGGAGGCGAAATCCGCCGACATGACCGGGCGCTGGCGGTCGGAAAAAGAAAAGGTCGGCCAGTCCGCGCAGGCGCGTGAGGCCCTCGAACGTCTGCGCGCCGAACTGGCCGGCGCCCAGCGCAAGGGCGATCTGCAACGCGCCTCGGAAATCGCTTACGGCGAAATCCCCGACCTGGAAAAGCGCCTGGCCGACGACGAAGCCGCCGCCGA